>JBEPVO010000014.1:0-30600 GCA_041690975.1 Alphaproteobacteria bacterium | reverse complement strand
GGATCGATCTCGTTCTTGATCTTGATCAGCGCGTCCAGGACCATCGGGCCGCAGCTGTCCAGGTCCACTGTATAGGTGTCCACCACGGGGTTAGCGCCGCTGTCCGGATCGTAGCGATAGACTTTAAAATCCTTGGAGCGCTTCGGCTTCTTGCCATTGGACGCCGTCTCGGCAGGCCAGACCTTGCCCTTCTTGACCGTCGAGTTTTTGGGCAATGTCAACTGAACCATAAAAACGCTCCGAACCTGATTTGTGCTGAGTTTGCCATGCAGGCGTTAAGGCAAACAACCCAGGAATTTACTCGCCTATACCACAATCTGCTCAAACACCCAGGCGGCCTCGGCCGGGGTGTCGCGCACCTGCCCTGTCAATACCAGCTGCTCGGTCCGCCGCACCGTCTCGCCGCCCAGATAGACACTCTCTTCGACGGTCAACTCGCCGCCGCCGGCGCGAAACCGCCAGCCCTCCCCGTTGGACAGCTTGAGCAGGATGCCGCCCCCTTCCAGCTGCGAGATGCGTACATCCGGATGAATGTGGAACCGCAAGGTGAAGGTCAGCGAACCGCCCTGGGTCGTCACCGGCACGAGACGGTCGGCGCCTGTCACCATCTGACCCTGCGGCGACAAGGTGATCTTGCGTTCATGCCGCAATCCCAGTTCCGGCACATAGGCATCGTGACTGGCTTCCACCGTCCAGCCCAGGGCGGTTTCGCTGCGCCGGGTCAATGGCCTGCGGGGCCCGCCCATCAGCCGTGGACCCAGCAGATCGCGTCCCAGGCCCGGCGGCAGGATCTGGGCACTGGAGCGGTCCGCCAGAGTCAAGGTGGAATGGGCAGCTGTCACGCGCAGCGCCTCGTCCCAGCCGCGCTGGGTTTTGCCGCCCGCGCCGCAATTGACCACCAACCTGTGTGTTCCCGAACTCATCTCCAGGGCCAGGAAGCCAGCATGGGACTGTTCCGCGAAAGGTCCGTCGGGCACGCGTCCGCAATCGAGCAGGAGCAGGCTGCGGCCGGCAGTCAGTCGCTGATAACCGGAATGGCGCGCATGACCGAAAGGCTGGCCGCGTACATCATCGCGCGACAGAAGGTTTGCGATCATGCGCGGATTGCCTTCCTGGCCCCCCTGAAATAGCGCCAGCGCGCCATCGCCGTGACGGAAGAAGCGCAGCATCGGCGCCATGCGATCGCGCGCATTGCGAAGCGCATGCGGCGGTTCGATGTCCAGCGCCATCAACGCATCCATCACCATGGTGAGCGCGTGATAGGCCTGCAGCAGATCTTCCGGCGACCGGTCGATGTGACCACCATCGGGCAGGATCTGACGTTCGATCTCGATCTCAAGCCGTTCCAGGCCAGATGTCAGCCGCGCGGGACAATCGTCCATGCAGACACCAGACAAGCTGAGTGCTGCAGCGGCTTCCAGACGGGGCATGCCGTCGGGCGCCTCGGCGGAAATCCGTTCCAGCATCCGGGCCTGTTCGCGCAGGCTGACGAAAAGTTTGGAGCGCCACATCATGTCGGAATTGGCGATCACCGGACGGCTGTGGCAGAAGATGACGGTCAGCCGCCGCGCCATCACATGCGCTGACCAGGCCGGCTCCGAATAGCGTCCATGGCGCTTGATCCATTGTGCGATCAGATCGATGGCGAGCAGGCGCGCTGCGTCACCGCCCGCCATCGACAAGGATGCCAGCCAGGAAAAATCATGCAGTGCTTCCAGCCAGGCCTGCGACGGCGCGGGCATGTCGAATACCGATCGGCCTTCCGGCACATCGACGCTTTCACCGGCGAAGCGGAAACGGCCGCGCAACAATGCGTCCGCGTCTTCGAGACGGCGGGGGTAAAAATCATTGGGATGAAAGACAATGTGATCGGCCAGGGGGCCGCGCAGCAAACGGCGATAAAACCAGTTGCGCCGGGCCCAGACCCGCAGCGGGCGCAAGGCCTGCCAGCCCAGGGCCTTGATCATCTCGGGCAGCAGGTTCAGGGGAACCGCCGCGCTGATTGTCATGCGCGTAACGCTGCGATATTGGCGGCGTAGCGCGAGGGCCCGCCCTGGAACACCGCTGTTCCGGCCACTAGCGTGTCGGCGCCCGCAGCGATGGCGCGCCGCGCGGTCTCGGGCGTGATGCCGCCATCCACTTCCAACGCGATATCGCGGCCGCTTATTTTTTTCTGGGCATCGATGCGCAAGCGCGCGGCTTCGATTTTCTTGATCTGGCTTTCGATGAAGCTCTGGCCGCCAAATCCGGGATTGACGGTCATGATCAGGATCAGGTCCACCAGGTCCATCAGATTGTCGATCGCCTCGATCGGCGTGCCGGGATTGAGCACCACACCGGGCTTCTTGCCCAGCTTGCGGATATGCTGAAGTGTGCGATGGACATGCGGTCCGGCTTCGGGATGGACGGTCAGGCCATCCGCGCCGGCATCGGCGAAGGCCTCCAGATAGGGATCGACCGGCGAAATCATCAGATGCACGTCGAACGGCTTTTTGGCGTGGGGGCGCAGCGCCTTTACCACCGCCGGCCCGATCGTGATGTTGGGAACGAAATGCCCATCCATGACGTCGACGTGAATGAGATCCGCGCCTGCCGCTTCGATGGCTTCGATTTCCGCGCCTAGCCGCGAAAAATCCGCCGACAGGATCGAAGGCGCAATCTTGATGCTGCGGGACATGGCACGGCCTTTCTGAGAAGGCCTAAGTGCCGGATTCCTCTAGGGGCCGCAAGACGCCCGGATTGCGCATCCGCGCCAAAATGAGAACCAGGCCCGGCAGCCAGATCAGCCGCGATTGATAGCGGTCATGGGGATTGGAGAAGGTTCCGCAGATGATGGCGTTGCCGATCAGGGCGGTCAGCACCAGTCCCGGCAACGCCGCGTCGTTCCAGCGCCGCCGAATCAGCGCGCGCTGAAGCAGCAGCAGCAAACCCAGCAACGACAGTATTCCGACCGTGACGTGAACCATGTTGAGGGCGGCAAACCGCAACTTGCCGCGCTGCTGCTGGGCGCCGAGATATCCTGGAAGCTGGCCCGGCGCCATTTTCTCGAAATCGGGTTTGAGCACCCATTGTTGTGATTCGATGCCGTCGCCGGTCTTGAAGGTAAAAAACTGCCGCACGGAATCGCGCATTGCTGCTTCCAGCTGCATCAGCGGATAGCGGCGAATGCTGTCGGCGATGATGCGCGCTTCCTCGGTATGGTCGCCATGAAAACCACCCCGGGTGCGGAACAGGCTGTCGGACGCCCAGAGCCAGGCGTCGGCGCGGGTCTTGAGGCGGTTCTTATAGGCACAAAGCTGATAGCCGGATTGCGGGCATGTCTCGTCCAGCAGGCGTTTGATGATTCCGTCCTGCATCAGTCGCGCGAAAACGAAAGTTGAGGCCGAGCGCGTGAGAAACACCTCGCGGGTCAGCACGAAATTGCTGGTGAAGATCAGCGCCAGCGCGAACAGGAATACACCGACTGCGGGCAGAATTCTCAACGTCAGACGCCAAGGTCCAAATCGCAGCGGCAGCGCGACCAGAAGCAGGCCCGCCATCAGGCCCAGATGAGACGGATGGCACGCCACCGCCAACCCGGTCACGATGCCGACCAACACCATGCGCGTACGCCCTAGAAGTGAAGTCCGGAACAGAAGAAGATAAGCGCCCAGCACCACCAGCGCGGTCATGCAATCGGGTTCAACCTGGCCGGTGTACCAGCCGATGCCGGTCGCCAGCATCAGGATCAGCCCGATTGCGGCAAGTCTTGTCAGCGACAATCCCGGCAATTCGATCCGGGCGATCTCTGCGATCAGCCAGGCGGTCATGGCCGCCTGCAAGATCACCACCGGCCACAGACTGAAAGCGCCACCTGTGACCAGCAAAAGGAGCGAATAGACCGGCGAGCGCTCGGCCAGAAAGGCGCCTTGCAGGCCTTCCGCCAGATAACCGCCGGTATCGTAGAAGACCAGCGGGAAACCATTCCACAGCGCGATGGCAAGGAATTGTACCGTCAGAAGGCCCACACCCAGGGCAAGCTCCGCCCCGCGCATTTGCCTGCGCGTCGTGCCTCTGTCGGTCGATCCGGTCTGCCCCACGGGGCGGGACAATGCCGCAAAGCCCCTGCCCGCGCGACAGCAAAAAACCGGGAGAAAATGGGCATTTTGTGCGGTTGACTAACGGGGCTTCGCCCCTAAACTCCGCCCGGTTCGCAAAGCAGCATTTTTTTGAGGGTTTGATGGCGGATCATCCGCAAAGGCCAGGCCATGAACGGCCTCTTTCTCCCCATCTGAGCATCTATCGCTGGCAAGTGACCATGCTGGCTTCGATCACCCATCGCGCGACCGGCGTGGCGCTGGCCGTGGGCACCTTGGTGCTCGCCTGGTGGTTGGTTTCGGTTTCCAATGGCCCGGAGGGCTATGAAAGCTTCATGTCGGTGGCGACGACACCCATCGGGCTGATCGCGATGTTCGGCTTCACTTGGTCGCTGACCTTCCACATGCTGAACGGCATCCGCCACCTCGCATGGGACATGGGATACGGCTTTGACAAAGTCACGGCCACCAAGACTGGATCGCTGGTCTATATCCTGTCGCTGGTGATTTCGGTTGGCATCTTCGCGTTCGTCTGGACTGGTCATGCGGGGTATCTGCAATGAGTTCTCTGCAAACCCCCTTGCACAAGGTTCGAGGCCTGGGCGCATCTCATTCGGGCACCGGCCATTTCTGGCGCCAGCGCATCACTGCGGTCGCACTCGTGCCGCTGGGGTTGTGGTTCACCTTTGCGATCCTGGGCTTGATCGGCACCAATGAAGTCGCAATCCTGAGCTTCCTGGCGCATCCTTGGAACGCGTTGCTGATGGCCGCGTTCGCCACGACCATGCTGTATCACATGTCGCTGGGTCTTCAGGTCGTGGTGGACGACTATGTCCACAACACGGGGATGAAGATTTTCTGCCTTTTGCTGATCCGCTTTGTGATGATCGCGACCACGGTCACTTGCATCTTCGCCCTGATCCGCATCGCCGCTTCGACTTGATCGCCGTTTTTAAGCTCACTTCCAAAATCAGAGACGTCCATGCCCGCTTATGAAATTGTCGACCACACATTTGATGTCGTTGTTGTCGGCGCCGGCGGCGCGGGACTGCGGGCGACCTTGGAATGCGCAGCGCAGGGCCTGAAGACCGCTTGCATCACCAAAGTGTTTCCCACCCGCAGCCATACGGTTGCGGCGCAGGGCGGCGTGGCGGCGGCGCTGGGCAATATGGGCCCGGACGATTGGCGCTGGCACATGTATGACACCGTCAAGGGCTCGGACTGGCTGGGCGACCAGGATTCCATCGAATATCTCTGCCGCAATGCGCCCGACGCGGTCTATGAGCTGGAACATTTCGGTCTGCCCTTTTCGCGCACAGAAGACGGCAAGATTTATCAGCGCGCCTTTGGCGGCATGACCAGCAATTACGGCCAGGGCATCGCACAGCGCACCTGCGCCGCGGCGGACCGCACCGGCCACGCCATGCTGCACACGCTGTACGGCCAATGCGTCAAGCACGAGGTCAATTTCTTCATCGAGTATTTCGCGCTCGATCTGATCATGGATGGCGGCGCGATCCGCGGCGTAATGGCGTGGAATTTGGATGACGGCACGATCCACCGCTTCCGCGCGCACCGCGTCATCCTGGCGACCGGCGGCTATGGCCGCGCCTATTCGACCTGCACCGGCGCCCACACCCAGACCGGTGACGGCAACGCCATGGTGCTGCGCGCGGGCCTGCCGCTGCAGGACATGGAATTCGTGCAGTTTCATCCCACCGGCATTTTCGGCGCCGGCGTGCTGATCACGGAAGGCGTGCGCGGCGAAGGCGGCTATCTTACCAATTCGGAAGGCGAGCGTTTCATGGAACGCTATGCGCCCAACGCCAAGGACCTCGCCTCGCGCGACGTGGTCAGCCGCGCGATGACCATCGAAATCCGCGAGGGCCGGGGTGTCGGCCCGAACAAGGATCACATCCATCTGCACCTGTCGCACCTGGATCCCAAAATCATTCACGAGCGCCTGCCCGGCATCTCGGAATCGGCGCGGATTTTTGCGGGCGTGGACGTGACCAAGGAACCGATCCCGGTGCTGCCGACCGTGCATTACAACATGGGCGGCATTCCGTGCGCCTATACCGGCGATGCGCTGACTTTGGCGGACGGCAATCCCGACACAGTGGTGCATGGCCTGATGGCGGTGGGCGAAGCGGCCTGCGTCTCGGTGCATGGCGCCAACCGGTTGGGCTCCAATTCGCTGATCGATCTGGTGGTGTTCGGCAAGGCGGCGGGTCTGCAGGCTGCCAAGGAATTGCGCGGCAACAGCGGCCATCAGGAGTTATCCAAGAGCGCGGGCGATGCGGCATTGGCGCGCTTCGATCATTTCCGTCACGCCACAGGCAAGACCCCGACCGCGATGCTGCGCAAGGCCATGCAGAATGCGATGCAGGCCGATGCGGCTGTGTTCCGCACCGGCGAAAGCCTGGAACAGGGCAAGCGCCGTATCCAGGAAATCTATGCGCAGCGTGTTGATCTGGGCGTCACTGACCGCTCCATGATCTGGAATACCGATCTGGTCGAAACGTTGGAATTCGACAATCTCATCCAGCAGGCGGTCGTTACCATCGAAGGTGCCGCCAATCGCCAGGAAAGCCGCGGCGCCCATGCCCGCGAGGATTTCCCCCAGCGCGACGACGAAAACTGGATGAAGCACACACTGGCCTGGCTCGATCCGCAAACCGGCAAGACCCGGATCGATTACCGTCCGGTTCACACCTACACCCTGACCCAGGACGTTGAGTATATCGCACCCAAGGCGCGGACTTACTGATTACAGACGGTCGATCACGGGCGACCCACCCGGAACTTTTGTTCCACCCAGCCGTTTAACTTCTCGGCAACAAGCCCGGGATCGCTCGATGAAGTGGTTGGTTATCGCATTTTCTCTGCTGACAGCAGCGCCTGTTCTGTTGCCCGCGCCTGCACTGGCTGCGGCGCCAGCCACATCCATGACCACATCGCCGGATGATCGCGCCAAGCAGTGGATGATCTTGGTCGATGATCAAAATTATGCCGACGCCTATCAACAGATGGGCGCGGTCGCGCGCAGCAGGATCGCTGCCGGCGCTTGGAAACAGAAAGTCAGCAGCGTGCGCGAACCCTTGGGCGCGATGTCATCGCGCACGCTCAAAGATATGAAGATGACCAAGACCTTGCCAGGCATGCGCGCTGGCCAATATGCGACCGTCCGTTATGACTCGGCCTTCGCCCACAAAGCGGCCGGCGTGGAATCCATTACTCTGGTGTCAGAAAATGGTGCCTGGTCAGTGATGGGCTATTTCATCAATTAATTCGCGCAACGCGCCGCTTCGGGACGGCTCGGCCTGCGGGAATGTTACTATTGCCCGGGGATTGGCAGAGCGCCGTATTCCTGCCCCATTCCGTTCAGACTAGGTTCAGCGAAATTTGTAAAAGCTGATGACGGCACAACGGATATTAAGGGAAAACCGATCATGCTTTTGAAGCGAGTTTTGATGACCGCCGCCGCGGTCCTGGCGATCGGCACGGTCATCGCGGAGGCGCAACCGGCGCCGCGGGGCAACGATCCTGATGGCTATTACAGCCAGTATGACCAGAACGGCTATTATGATCGCGACGGACGCTATCGCCGCATCCGTGAACGCGATCGCGGGTTCGACGGCCCGCCGGCCCCGCCTCCTGCCGCTTATGGTCCGCCGCCGCCCAGCGGTGGCTATTACGAGCTGGGCCGGTATGAAGCGGAATGCCGTCGCGGCAATACAGCAGCCGGCACGATTTTCGGCGCCTTGGCGGGCGGTCTGATTGGCGGCGCAGCCAGCCATGGCAATGGCGGTGCGGTGGTCGGCGGCGCGATCCTAGGCGGCCTTTTGGGCAATACGGTTTCGCGCGACATCGATTGCGATGCCCAACCGGTGGCGTTCCGGGTCTATGCCGATGGCCTCAACGGCAATCTGGGTCAGCGCTATGACTGGCGTCACGATACTTCCTACGGCTATTTCACGCCCACGCGGGAATTCCGCCGCGGCGGTGTCGTGTGCCGTGAATTCAGTGAAACCTCCTACCGGCCCGATGGCCGCAGCGTTACCCGCAACGGCTCGGCCTGCCGCGAAACGGGCGGCAACTGGCGCTTCGATTGATTTCAGAAACCATCTAAAAGAGAGACGGATATGTTGAAGAAGAAAAGAATAATGATGGCCGCCGCAGCGCTCGTGCTCGGGGTCAGTGGAACCGGCGCCTTTGCCGATGAATGCAGCGGCCGTGATCACACCAACGGCACCGTGCTGGGCGCGCTCGGCGGCGGCTTGCTTGGCGGCTTTGCCAGCCACGGCAATGGCCTTGGCATTGTCGGCGGCGCGCTTCTGGGCGGCCTGGCCGGCAACGCCATCGCGCGGGACATGGACTGCGACGACCGGCCTGCCGCAGCCCGTTCTTATCGCGATAGCTTCGACGGTCCGATTGGCCGCCGGTACGATTGGGACCGCGGACCCAATCGCGGCTATGTGGTAACTGATCGTGAATATTACCGTGGCCGCAGGCAGTGCCGGGACTTCACCCAGGTGGTCTATCGTCATGGCCGTGAATTCGACCGCCATGGTACGGCTTGCCGTCGGCGCGGCGGCGAGTGGGAATTCATGTAAACCAGACCGGCTGCATTCCAATTGACAGCGCGGCCGGGCAGACATGTCCGGCCGTGCAGCTTTAGGGCATCGCAGACAGACTTGGACCGTACAAATACCCGAGGGTTGCCTGGGTTTTGCTTTTTGTTGGCAATTATCGCCTAACCATTGCAGCCTAGTCTTCCAGACGAATCCAACTGAAGCAGTTTCATGTCCGTGACTTGGACCATCAGTGTCGGGGGCCGTTCCTACGGCCCCTACTCCCTGGAGCAGATGAAGGCGTTCCAGAGCGAGGGGCGTCTCGCGCCGCATTCCCTTATCGCCCGCGAAGGTGAGGAACAGCTGCGCTATGCCAGCGACGACAGTGAGTTGGCGACGCTGTTTCCCATCCAAGCCGCGCGCGCGCCTCAGGCAGCCCCGGAAGCCCGGACGGCCGAACCGGGTCCTGCCAAGTTCGGGCGTGACAGTCAGGTGACTGGCGAGCGTTGCCGCTACATCATCATGGCCGAGATGAAATCCGGTTCGATCAGCGCGCTGGAAGAAGAAATTTTCAATTTCGGCGTCTCCTTCCGGTTCATGCCGCAGGTCTGGATTCTCAGCAGCGAAGTTTCCCTCAACACGCTGCGCAGCGAGTTGGTTCAGAAGTTGGGAAAACTCGATACGCTGGTCGTGATCGACACCACGCATGACAAGGCCGCATGGTTCAATTTCGGGCCCGAAGCCGACACCAAGATGCGGCGGCTGTGGCAACGCGAAGCGGCCCGGACTTCGGCCTAGTCTCGAAACGAGACGTCCTTCGCAAAAGCTTGATATTGCCTGCCGCGTATTTATCCCCAGCTTTGTACGAAACCCGATACGCTAAACACAAGCGTCGTGATTCGCTTAGGGGCCTGAGTGCAGCATCGCACTGTGGATCTTGGCATTGGTGACAATGCCCGCAATCAGGGGCCTGTTGGCCGCCCCCTCCCCGTTTCGCACGCTTTTCCGCACACATTCATCATCACATGGAGCAGGTATGGCAAAGCGCTCGCAGCGTTCCAAATCCCGTGAACATTTTTCTGCCGATCAGAATGTGCAGCCACTTTTTCCAAACCGTCCCTGGAATCCGCATGACCGCGATCAGGAAAGTCGCGATCGCCGCTATGTAAAAAATGTCCGGGCGATGAGCCTGACCCAGCAGCAATTGATGGATGCGATCGACGCACAGAGCGTTGTGCTGGCGCTCGGTCCTGCTGGCACCGGCAAGACTTATCTTGCCGTCGCCAAGGCCGTCGAAGCACTGGAAGGCGGCAAGGTGCAGCGTATCGTGCTGTCACGGCCCGCCGTGGAAGCTGGCGAGTCTCTGGGTTTTCTTCCCGGTGATCTCAACGAAAAATTGGCACCTTATCTGCGCCCGCTCTATGACGCCTTGACTGAACGGCTCGGCACCAAACGCCTCAAGACGTTCCTCGCGGAAGGTGTGATCGAGATCGCGCCCGTCGCATATATGCGCGGCCGCACCTTGAGCGAATGTTTTGTGGTGATCGACGAAGCGCAGAACTGCACCTATGGCCAGATCAAGATGCTGCTGACCCGGCTGGGTTGGCGCTCGACCATGGTTTTGACCGGTGATCCCGATCAGACGGATTTGTTGCCGGGAATGTCGGGGCTCAGCGATATTGCCCGCCGCCTGGAACCGATCGCGGAAGTGCCGGTGGTGCGGTTGACGGAAGGTGACATCGTGCGCCATCCGCTGGTGGCGTCGATGCTGACCGTGCTCTAGACGGCCAAGGCTATCGACAGCAGGCCGAGACCCATGATGAAGCACCAGTAACCGACGATGGCCATGGCAAAGGCGTAGGCCGGCGCGGAGCAGTCCTTTTTGCGGTAGGTGCGCGTCGCGTTTTCCAGCAGCACGCTCGCGCCTGCCAAAACCATGACGCCATAATAGAGGATGGTCTGACCTTGGCCCTCGGGCTTGCGGGCCAGGATGCGATAGATATTGGCAATGATGCCGGACAAAGTGAGGCCCGAGGTCAACGCGAACAGCAATACCGTAAAATCCCGCAGGAAATGACTATCCGGTGGCATTAACGCGATCCCTGAAAGTGGCGGTGATGCGCCAGGTCAAGGATTCGGACTGTCTTTTCCAAGAGATGCATGTGCCAAACTGACGCGAATTGGTGTTTCCCAGACACGCATCGCAAGAATTGGGCAAGACCGAAGGCGTGTGCCTGATACCGCAAGCCCGGAAATGCTAGGATCATGTGTGAAGGACGGGTGGGGCGCGTGAGCGGAGACAGCGAATTTCACCAGCATTCCGGCTGGCTTGTCCCGCTGGGGCTTTTTGGCGTGATCGTCGCCTTATGCGGCTTCTTTCTCCTCTATTATCTGCGCCCGCCGCCCGCCCCATTTCGGGATAGCCGCCCCACGGCCGCGGTTACCATGGTGGATCTCAGCGTGCGGGGATTGGCACTGCATATCCCTGCCCGCTTCATTGAATCGCGGGCCGCGCGAAGCGGCGGCGATCAGGATGTGGTGCCGCTGTTTGCGGCCCTTCCGGACATGCGAGGTTATTCGGATGCGGAGGATGTTCTGTTTGCAGGCAATGCGGCGGACTCGCCTGTGGTCCATCTTCTGATCCGCGCCGATACCAACGGGCTTGATACCCAGACCAGGCTTGCGCGAATCTACATGCCATACATTGCGGAGCCCGGGGGCGAGCCCGCGCCATTCAGCCTGACGCGGTACAGCTTCCGCGCCGATTCCGGTTATGGCCGCAGTGATCTCTATGTGGGAAACAGCGGCGGTCCGCTGCTGCTGTGCGAACGGCCGGCACAGGATCTGCCAAGCCCCAACTGCCTGGCGATCGACCGGCCGATCGCACAGGGCGTCAACCTGTCCTATCGCTTCAAGCGTGCCCATCTCGCGCGCTGGCAAGAGATAAGCGTCGGCATCAACCGGCTGGTTTCAGGATTTCACAAATAACGCAGATCAGGCGCGGCTGGCCGGCGGTTCCGGCAGGTCCATCTCCAGGATCGCCATGTTGAAGGCGTAGGAGATTTCGCCGTCTTCCTCATCCTTGAACAGCACGCCGACGAATTCGCCGCCGATATGGACTTCAACGGAATCCTGCTGCTTGGGGCGCTCGACCACGGTGATGGTATCGAGGCGGAACAGGTTGCGCAGGTATTTTTCCAGACGCCAGATCTCGCCGCGGGTCATGCCAGTCCTCGTGCAAATGCGAGCTTTGACGTCGCATGACCGCCCGACGCGGTCAAGACGCCGGCTGGGTCAAGACAAACGCGTCAACCGGTATCGTCGTCAAAGAAATGGTTCATTTCCTGCGACGGGCGTTCGGGTCCGGTGCAGTTGACCAGCTTGGCAGGAATGCCCACGGCGGTGCATCCGGCGGGAACAGATTTCAGAACCACGGAGCCGGCGCCGACGCGGCTATATTCGCCGATTTCGATATTGCCCAGAATCTTGGCGCCCATGGACAGAAGTACACCACGGCGAATCGTGGGATGGCGGTCGCCCGAACCTTTGCCGGTGCCGCCCAAGGTGACGCCGTGCAACATCGAAACATCGTCTTCCACTACGGCCGTCTCGCCGATGACCACACCGGTCGCGTGATCGATCATGATGCCGCGGCCCAGCTTGGCGGCGGGATGAATATCGACCGCGAACAATTCGGAAATGCGACTCTGGAAGAACAGGGCCAACGCGCGGCGGTTGTGACTCCACAGCCAGTGACCGATGCGATAACATTCCAGCGCATGGAAACCTTTGTAATAGAGAAAGGCTTCGACAAAGGAATGACAGGCCGGATCGCGCTCAAAGACCGCGGACAGATCGGCGCGGATCGCGTCCCCGATGCCGGCATCACCCGTCAATGCTTCCTCGAAGGTCTCACGCGCCAGCAAGGGATCGATGTCCCCGCTGCCCAACTTGCGGGCAAGCAGATAGGAAAGTGCATTCTCCAGCCGATCATGCTTAAGGATCGTGGCGTGGATAAAGCCGGCCAGAGCCGGTTCCTCAATCGCCATGGTCTCCGCCTCGACGCGCAGTTGCGCCCAGACCGGATCGACGCTTGCAAGTTTTTCACGGGTGATCGCCATGATGGCTTTTAGCACAGGGACGGAGGCATTTTCAAAACAACTCGCCGTTTCGTGGTTTTCGACCGCATTCTTGCCTATATGGGTATCTCAATCCCATTTTCACGAGTGGATCATGACCGACAAGCCTGCCTTCAACCTGCCGGCCCCCGAAGCGCTGGATCTGTTACGCACCCGCCGATCGGGTTCCGCAAAAGCGATGGGCAAACCCGGCCCTTCCAAGAAGCAGCTTACCGAAATCCTGCAATCGGGCGCTCGCGCACCTGATCACGGCAAGCTTTTCCCGTGGCGGTTCATTATTTTCGAAGGCAAAGGCCGCGACCGGTTTGGCGACGTCCTGGCAGAGATTCTGGAAGCGGAAGGTGAGCGCCCCAAACATATTGAGGAAGAGCGCGAACGTTTCCTGCGTGCGCCGTTGGTCGTGGGTGTGGTGTCATCGGCGCGCGAATTGATCAAGGTGCCGGTGTGGGAACAGGAATTATCGGCCGGTGCGGTGTGCCAGAACATCCTGATCGCGACCCACGCGATGGGCTTTGTCGGCAACTGGTTGACCGAGTGGTATGCCTATCATCCCAAAGTGAAAGAGAAGATCGGGCTGAAGCCGGGCGAACGGATCGCCGGTTTCATCTATATCGGCACTTCGACAACCGATCTGGAAGAAAGGCCCCGGCCCGAGATGGACAAGATCGTCAGTTATTTCTGACGCCGTCAGGCATAGGCAACAAAAAAGCTGTAACCGATAATAACCAGCGCGACCGACGCAGGCACCAGCGAAACATACCAGGATTCCATCACACGCCCTCTCAACAGGGTGCAGACATAAGGATTGGGCGCGGTTTCTGCAGAGGCGGTAGAGCCGGGGGCGCCATGTGGTTGGCGCATGGCTCAAATCCCTGATGCGGTCAGGGGATTCCCAGCAATTTGTGGGTTTGGAGCGAAAGCCGCCATTGCGGATGGCTGAGGCAATACGCCGTCGCCGCCTCGGTGTTGGCGGTGCGTTCGGGATTGTCCATCGGCTGCAGGAAGAAATGCGCGAAGTCCTGATCTACGAAACGCTCGGGCAAGGCTTTTTCCTGCGGATAGACCAGCTTCAATTCATCGCCGCGTTTCAGTTTCTGTTCGGCATCGGCCTTGGGGCTGACACAGATCCAGTCAATGCCTGGCGGTGGCAGCAAGGTACCGTTGGTTTCGATCCCGATCTCGAAGTCTTGTTCCTTGAAGGCGGCGATGGCGGCACGGTCCAGCTGCAACAGCGGTTCGCCGCCGGTGCAGACCACATAAGGCTTGCCCCGCACATGGGCAGGCCATTGCGCCCGCACCGCGCGTGCCAGGGACGGCGCGTTGGGAAATTTTCCCCCATTGGGGCCGTCGGTGCCGACGAAATCCGTGTCGCAGAACTGACAGGTCGCATGGTCGCGATCGTTTTCCAGTCCGCTCCACAGATTGCAGCCCGCAAAGCGCAGGAACACAGCGGCGCGGCCCGTCTGCGCGCCCTCGCCTTGCAAAGTGTAATAGATTTCCTTGACGCTAAACGTCATTTTTCAACCGTCGCACGGTCCGGGCGCGAAGGCGCCCCATTGATTTCTTGCGCGCTCTGCGCGCTAGACGGAAAACCGGCTTCCACTTTTCCTGACCGCGTTCCTTGATATTTCTCAAAGCCCTTGGCGCGAAGCTCGCAAGCGGGGCAAACGCCACAGCCATAGCCCCAATTATGTCTGTGCAACCGGTCGCCTTCATAGCAAGTGACGCTGTCTTCCACGATCAAATCCACCAGCGCGTGGCCGCCGAGATCCTGCGCCATTGCCCAGGTCGCGGCCTTGTCGATGAACATCAGCGGCGTATGGATCCGCACATCGCGTGCCAGCCCCAGCGACAGGGCCTTCGCCGTCGCCTGGATGGTGTCGTTGCGGCAATCCGGATAACCGGAAAAATCCGTCTCGCACATCCCGCCGACCAGATCGGCAATGCCGCGACGATAGCCCAATGCCGCCGCCGCCGTCAGGAACATCAGATTTCGACCCGGCACGAACGTATTGGGCAATCCATCCCGGCCCATCTCAATCGCCATGCTCTCCGTCATTGCGCTGCCGCCGATCTCGCGCGGCGCATTCAGTGTAATGAGATGATCCTCGCCGAGCTTGCCGGTCCATTGCGGGAACGTGGTTTTCACCGCTGAAAGCAGGTGCGGACGCGCCGCCAATTCGGCGGCATGGCGTTGCCCGTAATCGAAACCGATCGTTTCGACATGATCGAAGCGTGCCAATGCCCAGGCGAGGCAAACAGTGGAATCCTGCCCCCCAGAAAACAGCACAAGCGCCTGGTTTTTTGTCATGGCGCGCTCTGTAAAGCATTTTCGGAAAAAACACACGGGATCAACGCAATTGTCGGTTTTCGCGCAATGTGAGAGATTGCCGACCCCGCCCTGAACCTATCAGCGATAACGTAAGCCGCATGCCATTTGTTTTTCATCCGCTCTATGCCGTGTCGGGCTTTGCCGTCGGCTTTCTGGTCGGCATGACCGGCGTGGGCGGAGGCTCGCTGATGACGCCGCTTCTGATCCTGCTTTTTCACGTTCACCCCGCCACCGCTGTGGGTACCGATCTTCTCTATGCCAGCATCACCAAGACCGGTGGCTCGCTGGTGCACGCCTTCAATCGCACCATCGACTGGCGTATCGTGATCCGATTGGCGCTGGGGTCTATTCCCGCATCGCTTCTCACCATGGCCGCATTTCATGTGCTGAAGCTGGACCTGGCCGCCACCGGTGCCATCATCACCCGGGTGCTTGGCGTGGCGCTATTGGCGACGGCGGCGGCACTGGTGTTTCGCCGGCGGCTACTGGCCAGCTATGCCCGCCGGATCGGCGTCCTGAACGAACGCCAGACCATCCGTTTCACGGTCATAACGGGCATAGTTCTGGGTGTGCTGGTAACGATCTCGTCGGTCGGCGCCGGGGCCCTGGGGGTTACCGCGTTGATCCTGCTGTATCCGGAATTGCCTATTGTCAGGATCGCAGGATCCGATATCGCCCATGCCGTGCCGCTGACCCTGGTGGCCGGGCTGGGTCACCTGATGAACGGGGGCATCGATGTGGGCATCCTGGAATCCCTTTTGATCGGATCGCTCCCCGGGGTCTTTCTGGCAAGCCTGTTCGCGCCCCGCCTGCCGGATCTGGCCCTGCGTCTGATCCTGGCCGCCACCCTGACGGTCAGCGGCCTGCGCCTGCTGGTGGCCTGATGGCGGGCAAAGGCCATCTCCGGGCCTGGCAACGGATGCTGAGCGGCCGGCGGCTCGACCTGCTGGAGCCCAGCCCCCTGGACGTCGAGATCGAGGATATTGCCCATGGCCTGGCTCGGGTGGCGCGCTGGAACGGTCAGACCCGGGGCCCGCATGCCTTTTCGGTGGCCCAGCACAGCGTCCTGGTCGAGCGCCTGGTGGCCGATCTCAGCCCCCGGCTGAGCCGGGAAGCTCGGCTGATGGCGCTGTTACACGATGCTCCGGAATATGTTGTCGGCGACCTCATTAGTCCGTTCAAAGTCGCGATCGGTGCGAATTACAAAGACTTGGAGCTAAAACTTCAGGCCGCAATTCATCTGCGGTTCGGCCTTCCGGCTCTGGTGCCCAAGCCTTTGGCCGTGCTGTTCAAGAAGGCGGACCACCTTTCGGCCTATTACGAAGCCACCCAGTTGGCCGGGTTCGAGGAAGCCATCGCCCGCAAGCTTTTTGGCGCGCCGCCGGGTGGGTTGAAGATACCCCGCCTGACGCCCCTGCCGACCGCGGAAGCCCAGGCCCAGTTCCTGGAACGGTTTCACCGGCTCATTCCCCGTTAAGCGGCCGCCCCGTAAAATGCTAAATTGAACCTATGCCCCGTGTTCTGGTTTGCCCTTTATCCGGTCTCGATGATGCGCTGGAGAGCCATAGGCCCTCGCATCTGGTCACCTTGCTGTCGCCCCAACATATGATCCCGACCCCTGCAGGGTTCGATCCCTCCCGCCATTTGCGGTTGGGCATGGATGATGTCGGCGATCCCCAGGCGGCGGACAACCCACCCGGCCGCGCCGATGTCGACCGCCTGCTGGCCTTTGCCCGCAGCTGGGACGAACAGGCGCCGCTTTTGATTCATTGCTGGGCGGGGATCAGCCGCTCCATGGCGTCGGCCTTCACCGTATTGTGCGATCGACTGGGCCTTGGCCATGAGATTGAAATTGCCTTGGCGATGCGCCGCCGTGCGCCCCATGCCAGCCCCAACCGGCTTTTGATACGCCATGCCGACGATGCCCTGGGACGCGGCGGCCGCATGATGACCGCCGTCACCGTGATGGGCCAGCCGCTGATGGTGACCGAAGGCGTCATCACTGCTTTTCCGTTGGTCAATCTATGAGCCCGGGCGCCATCAGCATCGGCTTGTCGGCGGCAATTGTTTCGGTCGAGGGCGAAGGGCCTTGCGCGTTGGTGGTGACGCATGACGGCAGCGAAGATGCGTTGCCCTTTGGCCCCTTCGATCCCGGTTCGCAGCGCACCCTGGAGCAGGGCTTGCGCAAATGGGTCGGCGAACAGACGCATTTCGATCTGGGCTATACCGAACAGCTTTATACATTCGGCGATCGCGGGCGGCATTCGCCCGGCGGCGCTACCGATGCCCGGGTCGTTTCGGTCGGCTATCTGGCGCTGACGCGGCAGGGCGAAGAAGACGACGCCGCGCGCGATACACGCTGGCGGGGCTGGTACCATTATTTCCCATGGGAAGACTGGCGCGATGCCAAGCCGCAAATGATCGAAAAGGCCATTATTCCCAGGCTGAAAGCTTTTGTAAAAGCAGCGACAGACAGTAAAGTTTCGGAACTTCGCCGCGATCGCGTGCGCCTCTGCTTCGGCATGGACGGCGTGGCCTGGGACGAAGAGAAGGTCTTGGAACGCTATGAGCTTCTTTATGAAGCAGGGCTGGCGCAGGAGTTCGCGCGCGACAATGGCGGACAGGAGGAAGACGCGCTGGGCGCCGCTATGATGTTCGACCATCGACGCATTCTCGCGACGGCGATTGCGCGGCTCCGCGGCAAGATGAAATATCGCCCGGTGGTATTCGAGTTGATGGCCTCTTCGTTCACTTTGCTGGAATTGCAACGCACAGTCGAAGCCTTGTTGGGTCTGCGGCTGCACAAGCAGAATTTCCGCCGCCTCGTCGCCGAACAGGGATTGGTCGAAGGCACAGGAAAATTCGCTGCCTCCGCCCGCGGTCGCCCGGCCGAGTTGTTCCGGTTCCGCCGCGATGTCCTCCGGGAACGTCCTGCGCCCGGTTTGCGCCTGGGCGCGCGGCGTTGAAACCGACCACCGCCTTGTGGTCTGCTGTCAGGCGCCAATGGAGGTCGTCATGAAGTTCTCGATTTTTGCAGTGGGCGCGGTTTGCCTCGGGCTTTGCGCGTGTGCTTCGCCGAACGAAGGAAATCCCAACGGAGCGGCCTATCTGGGTTCGCCCGGCAGCACGTATGATGTGGCCGCCAATCCGCCCCGTGCCAATGGCATGTCCAAGTACGATCCCGGTGCGCCTCTCCCGTCCGTGATGTCGCCGGCAGACAGGGCCAGCGGTTCGGCGATGTCGGCACCGCCGCCCGGAGTTCCGCAAAACCCGCGCTGATAGCTTCCAGCCCTATGGACATCCCTCCCACCGGCGGGGTGTTCAGCCTTCCAGGAAGGTCTGACATGCGCGCGCGCCAAAACCGCGCCCTTGACCTGCTTATGCTCAGGTGTAGCATTATCCGCCTGACCGGCTCTTGAACGCCGGGTTTTTTGCACCAGATATATACTCGAATTGAGCATTATCCGGCGATAGCAAAAGACACATTGGAGAGCCGCATGGGTCTGGAACTTGCCTATACCGATGCCGTCGCACGGGCCACCAGCGGCCTGTACGCCAAGGTGGCCAAGGTCATTCCCGAGATCGAATGGCCGGTGCACGCGCCGCTGATCGCCGAGATCAACCGCCTGAAGCGCGAGAAGAACGCTGTCATCCTGGGCCATAACTACATGACCCCGGAAATCTTCCATTGTGTCAGCGATTTCGTGGGCGACAGCCTGGCGCTGGCGCGCGAGGCCGCCCGCACCGATGCCGCCGTGATCGTCCAGGCGGGCGTTCATTTCATGGCCGAGACGTCCAAGATCCTCTCGCCGGAAAAGACCGTGCTGATCCCCGACGCGCGCGCCGGCTGTTCGCTGGCCGCCTCGATCACCGGTGCCGATGTGCGTCTGCTGCGCCAGAAACATCCCGGCCTGCCGGTGGTGACCTATGTGAACACATCTGCCGATGTGAAGGCGGAAAGTGATATCTGCTGCACCTCGGGCAATGCCGTGAAGGTGGTGGAGACCATCGCCAAGGAGTTCGGCGTCGACACCGTCATTATGATTCCGGACCAGTATCTGGCCCGCAACGTCGCGGCCAAGACCGGCGTGAAGGTCATCACCTGGGCAGGCTCCTGCGAAGTGCATGAGCGGTTCACGGCAGCAGAGATCCGCAATTACCGCGTCCAGCATCCCGGCGTCACGGTGCTGGCACATCCTGAATGCCCGCCGGAGGTGGTGGCGGAAGCCGATTTCGCCGGCTCGACCGCCGCCATGATCGGTTATGTCGGCCAGCATCATCCCGCTCGCGTGGTGATGATCACCGAATGTTCGATGAGCGACAACGTCGCGGTGGAATATCCCGATGTCGAATTCGTGCGGCCCTGCAATCTATGCCCGCACATGAAGCGCATCACCTTGGAAGGCATTCTGCGTTCGCTGCAAACCATGACGATCGAAGTGCTGGTCGATCCGGCGATTTCGGCGCGTGCCAAGGTCGCCATCGACCGCATGCTGGCGATCAAGGTGTGATGCCGTGAGCCATCGCGTCGACAATGTGATCGAGACCGACGGTGCGCTGATCCTGGGCGCCGGCATTGCCGGCCTTTTCACCGCGTTGAAACTGGCGCCCTTCCCGGCCCTTGTGCTGGCGGGTTCGCGCCCAGGCGCTTCAGGCTCCAGCGCCTGGGCCCAAGGCGGCATCGCTGCCGCGGTCGGCGAAGGCGATGACTGGCGCGATCATGCCGCCGACACGATCGCCGCCGGTGCCGGGCTTTGCGATCCGCAGATCGTCAATCTGGTGGCGCGCGAAGCCCCCGACCGCATCGCCGACCTGGTGGCGATGGGCGCGCCGTTCGATCGCGATGCGAACGGCTTGCTGGCACTCGGCCGGGAAGCGGCCCATTCGCGTGCCCGTATCGTGCATGTGACCGGTGACCGCGCTGGGGCAGAGATTTCACGCACCTTGGCGGCACAAGCTCTGGCGACCCCCTCGATCAAGATCATGGAAGGTTTTCACGCCGTCGAACTGGCGATGGAAGACGGCAAGGTGGTGGGATTGTTCGCCCGCCACGGCACCGGTCCGGACGCAAGGCTGGTCCTGTTCAAGGCGCGCGCCGTGATCTTCGCCACTGGCGGGTTGGGCGCTCTTTATGCCGTCACCACAAATCCACTGGAAGCGCGCGGTGAAGGTTTGGGCATGGCGGCGCGCGCTGGCGCCCGGATCGCCGATCCGGAATTCGTCCAGTTCCATCCCACGGCCATCGATATCGGCCGCGATCCCGCGCCGCTGGCGACGGAAGCGTTGCGCGGTGAAGGCGCTGTTCTGATCATTGACGATGGCGAGCGCTTCATGCCGGCGGTGCATGACGATGCCGAACTGGCGCCGCGCGATGTGGTGGCGCGCGCCATCCATCGCCAGATCGCGGGCGGCCATCGCGTGTTCCTGGATTGCCGCGAGGCCATCGGCGAGAAATTCGCCGCGCATTTTCCGACCGTTTATGCCGCCTGCGTGTCCGCAGGCATCGATCCGGCGCGCCAGCCCATCCCGGTGGCGCCGGCGGCTCATTACCATATGGGCGGCATCGCCTCGGACGCACTGGGTCGCACATCGCTGCCGGGTCTTTGGGTGGCGGGGGAATGCGCCGCCACGGGGCTTCATGGCGCCAACCGGCTGGCCTCCAACTCCTTGCTGGAAGGCCTGGTCTTTGGCGCCCGCGTCGCCGAGGACGTGCGGAATACAATCTTGACCGGAACGGCGCATGGCCAGCCGCCGGCGCCTGTAGCCTTTGCCCTGCCCGCCCCGCCGCATGTCCTGCGCGCTGCGATGAACCGGGATGTCGGCCTGGAGCGAAACGCGGAAGGACTGGGTGAAGCGCTTGGCATCATCGAACGCCTGGAGCAGTCCAGCGGCGGCGAGCCTGCTCTTCTCAATATGTTGGCGGCGGCGCGGCTGGTGACAGCGGCGGCATTGGCGCGCACGGAATCGCGCGGCGGCCATTGGCGCAGCGATTTTCCGCTGACTCAGAAAATCGGCACGCGCACCTTCATCACCTTGCCGGACGCCGTCCGCGCCGAAGGCTTGCAGCAGCGTCTCGCAAAATGCCCATAGCACTGGAATTCACGCGCCCTCCGGCCGACCTGCTGATCGAAGGGCAAATCCGCACCGCGCTGCAGGAAGATCTGGGCCGCGCCGGTGATGTCACATCCGAACTCACCATTCCGGTCGACCAGAAAGCGATGACCCGATTGCAGGCGCGCAAGCCGGGCCATATCGCCGGCTTGATTGCTGCCCGGATTGCGTTCGGCCTGGTGGATCCGTCCCTGACATTCACTGTCGCATCGCCAGATGGCAGCAAAGTTGAATCCGGCACGCTGATCGCCACCATTGCCGGACCCGCCCGCGCTATCCTCACGGCCGAACGCGTCGCCCTGAATTTCACGGGCCATCTGTCCGGCGTGGCGACGGCGACGGCCGCACTGGTGGAAGCCGTCAAAGGCACCAAGGCGCGCATCGTCTGCACCCGCAAAACCCTGCCCAATCTGAGAATCCTGCAGAAATATGCGGTGCGCTGCGGCGGCGGCTTCAATCATCGTTTTGGGCTCGATGACGCCGTGCTGATCAAAGACAATCATATCGCGGCCGCCGGCGGCATCGCGCCGGCCCTGGAACGTGTGCGGGCGGGCTTAGGCCATATGACCAAGATCGAGATCGAGGTCGATACCCTGGCACAGATGGAAGAGGCATTGTCGCTGGGCGCCGATACCATCCTGCTGGACAACATGACGCCGGACGATCTCAGGCGTGCTGTGGCATCGGCCAAGGGCCGCGCGGTACTGGAAGCGTCAGGCAATGTCACGCTGGCGACAGTCCGGGCGATCGCGGAAACCGGCGTGGATTACATCAGCTCGGGCTCGATCACGCACAGCGCCATGAACCTCGATATCGGACTGGACTTTTAGTTTTTCAGTCGCGCGGCCGGACGCAAAACCGATCCTCGCTACGCTCGTCTCACTTTTGCTGGCCGACGCTCCGCTAGCTGTCGCGGGAACGTGCCGGCGCGCCGCGATAGAAGACATGGTTGCCGATCTGGCCGGTCTTTTCCAGGGTCGGGGCCCAATCCGGGCTAACCGACGCGGCATGGTAATTGGTGGCGCCGCCGGTAGAATCCTTCCGCCAGGCCTGGTCCGTGAGGATTTCGGCAGCCAGACGCTCGGAATCGGCCCAAGCGCGGGCATCCTTTTCCCGGTTGAGGTCGCCGTTGCAGGCGAAGGAGAATTGGCAGCCGGGACGGGTGGAGCCTTCATAGACCACGGCGCAGATCGAATGGCCGTAATTGCCCGAATTCATGCGGTGAAAGATGACTTCGGCCACAGCCTTCTGGCCCTTGGCGCCCTCGCCCCGGGCTTCGTAATAGAGCACTTCCGACAGGCAGCGATGTTCTGCCAGAAGTTGGTTCATCACTGAATCGGTGGCGGGCGTCTTGGCGACGGCGACAATTTCCGCTTTCACTTCGACGGGCTTGGCCAGCGCGATCTTGGCGACGGCGTTGTGATTGGTGAGCGACGCGCCGACCGCGGCGCTTGCAGTGGCAAGAATGATCGCCAACGCAGCAATCAACACGCGGTCCGACCGCGATAGCGCGTCATTGGTTTTTTTCGTCATTTTGAAATTGGCTCTTTCGGCTTTTGGTTTCGCTTCGTCTATCTGGCTTGCTCTATTTCGCGTCCGCATCTTCTTGCCGCTTCATCGGCATTCAAATCGCGTTTGCTATTTCGATTAGGCTGGGTCGATTTGGCTACGTCCTCAAAAAGTTCCGAATGGTCCACATGTGGGCAGCGCGGTTTGCCTGAAGCAAACCCGAATCGTCAAATGAAAATTTTCACAATTCTGACACAGTGTCATGAACCAAGAAAACCCAATGTTTTCCTGGTCCTTTTCGCGTCAGCTTTTTTTCTTGCGTTCCGCCAAAGCCGCTTGCGCTGCCGCAAGACGCGCGACGGGTACACGAAATGGCGAGCAAGAGACGTAATCCAATCCCGTGTCATGGCAGAAACGGATGCTATCCGGATCACCGCCATGCTCGCCGCAGATGCCAAGTTTGAGACTGTTGCGCGTCTGGCGACCGCGTGTTGCCGCGATGCGGATGAGTTCGCCAACACCTTCGACATCAATCGACACGAAAGGATCTCGCGCGATCACACCCTTGTTGATGTAGTCGTTGAGAAACATGCCGGCATCGTCGCGCGACAGACCTAACGTGGTCTGGGTGAGATCATTGGTGCCGAAGGAAAAAAATTCGGCGGTCTCGGCGATCTCCGCGGCGCGCAAAGCGGCGCGCGGCAATTCGATCATGGTGCCGATCATGTATTCCGGCACGCTGCCTGTGGTCTTCTTGATGTCCTCGGCGACTGCGGCGATACGGGCCGCCAGCCGGTCCAGTTCGGCCTTGTAGCCCACCAGCGGGATCATAATCTCGAGTTCGACGGGCTTGCCCCCGGAGGCCACCACATTGGCGGCGGCTTCCAGGATAGCCCGGGCCTGCATTTCATAGATTTCCGGATAGGTAATGCCCAGGCGGCAGCCGCGATGGCCCAGCATGGGGTTGGATTCGTGCAAGGCGGCGGCGCGGGATTGCAGCTTTTCCACCGAAACGCCGCTGGCCTTAGACACTTCCTCGATTTCCGCTGGCTTGTGGGGAAGGAACTCGTGCAAAGGCGGGTCCAGCAGGCGGATGGTCACCGGCAGGCCTTCCATGGTCTTGAAAATGGCCTCGAAGTCGCCCCGCTGCATCGGCAGCAGCTTGGCCAGAGCGGCTTCGCGCTCCTGCTCCGTGTCGGCCAGGATCATCTGGCGCACGGCGATGATGCGGTCCGCATCGAAGAACATGTGCTCAGTGCGGCACAGGCCGATGCCCTCGGCGCCGAATTTGCGAGCCGTGGCGGCATCGGTGGGCGTGTCAGCATTGGTGCGGACCTTCAAGGTGCGCACGGCATCGGCCCATCCCATCAGGATGCCGAAATCGCCGGTCAGTTCCGGCTGACGCATTTTGACAGGGCCTTTGTAGACCTTGCCTGCGGCGCCATCGATGGTGATGATTTCGCCGCGTTTCACGGTGACACCGCCGGTGGTCATTTCGCCCTTGGCGATATCGATCTTGAGCGAGCCCGCGCCGGAAACGCAGGGACGGCCCATGCCGCGCGCCACAACGGCCGCATGGCTGGTCATGCCGCCACGCGCGGTCAGGATGCCCTTGGCGGCATGCATGCCGTGAATATCTTCCGGGCTGGTTTCGGTGCGCACCAGGATCACGTCACGGTGATCGGCAGCGAGCTTCTCGGCTTCATCAGCGGTGAAAACCACTTCGCCGGTGGCGGCGCCGGGCGACGCGCCCAGGCCGGACGCAATTTCAGTCTTGGGCGCATCGGGATCGAGCGTGGGATGCAGCAGCTGGTCCAGCGCCGAGGGATCGACACGGCTGACGGCGGTATCCTGGTCGATCAGCTTTTCGCCGACCATGTCCACGGCGGCCTTCAGCGCGGCTTCCGCCGTGCGCTTGCCCGAACGGGTCTGGAGCATGAAGAGCTTGCCTTCCTGCACCGTGAATTCCACGTCCTGCATGTCGCGGTAATGCTGTTCCAGCCGTTGGCCGATTGCGTTCAGCTCATCGAACGCCTTGGGCATGGCTTCTTCCATCGACGGCTTCTTGCCGCCCTGGCGCTCGCGCACCACCTTGGAAATGGGTTGCGGCGTGCGAATGCCTGCCACCACGTCTTCGCCCTGCGCATTGATGAGGAATTCGCCGTACAGCAGCTTTTCGCCGGTGGCGGGATCGCGGGTGAAGGCGACGCCGGTGGCCGAAGTCTCGCCCCGGTTGCCGAACACCATCGCCTGCACCGTCACCGCTGTGCCCCAGTCCTCGGGGATGTTGTTGAGCTTGCGGTAGGTGTTGGCGCGCGGGCTGCGCCAAGAGCCGAACACCGCGCTGATGGCGCCCCATAATTGTTCCTGCACGTCTTCCGGGAACGGCCGGTTCAATTCCTTTTCGACGCTCTGCTTGAAGCGCGTCGCAATGCGCTTGAGATCATCGGCATCCAGATCGGTATCGAGTTCGACGCCCTTGGTATCTTTTTCTTCGTCCAGGATTTCCTCGAACGAGGCGTGCTCGACGCCCAGCACCACATCGGAATACATCTGGATGAAGCGGCGATAGCTGTCATAGGCAAAGCGCGCATCGCCGGTGAGTTTGGCAAGGCCCTCGGTGGTGGCGGCGTTGAGACCCAGATTGAGCACGGTGTCCATCATACCCGGCATGGAGACGCGCGCGCCCGAGCGCACGGAAACCAGCAACGGCTTTTCCGGATCACCGAAATTGCCATGGGCGAGATAGCCGACCTGGCGCAAGGCTTCAGCGACTTGGTCCTTCAGTTCGGCGGGATAATTTTCCTTGTTGGCGTAATAGTGGGTGCAGACCTCCGTGGTGATGGAGAACCCCGGAGGTACCGGCAAGCCGAGATTGCTCATCTCCGCCAGATTGGCGCCCTTGCCGCCCAGCAGGTTCTTCATGCCCGCCTGGCCTTCGCCTTTTCCGTCTCCGAACGCGTAAACCCACTTGGTCATACAGAAACACCTTCTATTTTGGAGAAGTCCCCGATTTGATGAATGACCGCCCGAAGAGCGGCCAGAAGATGCAGCCGGTTTTCCCGGATTGGGGCATCTTCCGCATTCACTTTAACACCGTCAAAAAAAGCATCTACCGGAACGCGCAACGCTGCCATATGGCGCATCGCATCCGCAAAATTTTCCTCTTTCAAGGCCGCAGCGACATGATCCTTTGACGTGCTAAGTGCCGAGAACAAAGAGATTTCCGCCTGGTCAGTTAATTTGCCTTGGTCGACTTGGCCTGCAAAAACCCGGCCATCCTTTTTTTCCTCGGCCTTGAGGATATTGGCGGCGCGCTTATAGCCCGCCAACAGGTTAACGCCGTCATCGCTCTTGAGGAATGCCTGCAGCGCTTCGACCCGCGCCACCAGCCGCACCAGATCGTCCTCGTTACCGAGCGCGAACACGGCATCGATGTGATCGTGACGGATGCCTTTTTCTTTCAGCGCGACTTTCAGGCGGTCGGCGAAGAAAACAGTCAACTCGTCCGAAACCATCAACGGAAGGCGCAAGCCATTTTCCAGCAGGATGCGGATGACGCCCAGAGCGGCGCGGCGAAGCGCGAAGGGATCGCCCGAACCGGTCGGTTTTTCACCGGCCGCAAAGAACCCCTTCAGGGAATCGAGCTTGTCGGCCAGCGCAACTGCGATCGAGATCTTGCCGGACGGCACGGCGTCAGACGGACCGACAGGTTTGTAGTGATCGCGCACCGCATCTGCGACAGCGGCGGTCTCGCCATCATGCATCGCATAATAACGCCCCATCACGCCCTGGAGCTCGGGGAATTCGCCGACCACACCAGAAGTCAGGTCCGCCTTCGCCAACCACGCCGCCCGTTCCGCCAGTTTGAGATCGGCGCCGATCTTCCCGGCGATTTCGGCGGCCAGCTTGGCGATGCGCTCCACCCGCTCATACTGGGTGCCCAGCTTGGCGTGATAGACGATGCCTTTGAGGTCGTCGATCCGGCTGTCCAGCCGGCGCTTGCGGTCTTCGTCCCAGAAGAATTTGGCATCGAACAGGCGGGCGCGCAGAACCCGCTCATTACCGGTCACGATTTCCTTGCCGCCGTCCTCCGCCACCATGTTGGCGACCAGGGCGAAGCGGTTGGCCATTTTCCCTGGCTTGTTGTCTGAAGTGGGGGGATCGCGCAGCGCGAAATATTTCTGATGCGTTCGCATCGAGGTCTGCAAAATTTCCGGCGGTACATCCATGAACTGAGTTTCAATGGTGCCGATCAGCACCACTGGCCATTCCGCCAGGCCGCAGACTTCCGCAAGAAGCCCCTCGTCCGAGATCATTTCCAGCCCATGAATGAAAGCAGCCTGTTTGACGCCTTCAAAGATGATGGCGGCGCGTTCTTCCGCGTCCAGCACCACATAATTCTTCTTCAATGCTGCGGCGTAATCATCGAAGCGCCGCACTTCGATCTTGCCGGACGACAGGAAGCGATGTCCCATCGTGTGACGGCCGCTGCTGACGCCGGCAAAGCTGAACGGTACGGTCTCGCCGTCGAAGGTGCAGAGAATGGAATGCAGCGGCCGCACCCAGCGCGTCGCCACGCCGGACTTCCAGCGCATACTTTTGGGCCAGGGCAGCTTCGCCATCATCTCCGGCAGGATTTCACCGAGAACCGTGGCGGTTTCGCGGCCCTCCCGCTCGATCACGGCGACATAGAATTCACCCTTGCCGTCATTCTGCTTCTGGCATTGCTCCAGGGTGACGCCCGCGCCGCGCAGGAAACCTTCGATGGCTTTTTCGGGGGCACCAACACGGGGGCCTTTGCGCTCTTCCTTCACATCTGCCTGTTTGGCGGGAAGGCCACTGATCGCCAGGGTCAAGCGGCGCGGACCGGCGAAAGCCTTGATGCCTTCAAACAGCAAGCCACGTTCCGACAGGGCGCCAACCACCAGGCGCTCCAAATCACGCGCCGCACCCGCCTGCATGCGGGCGGGAATTTCTTCGCTGAACAATTCCAGCAGCAAGTCGGGCATTATTCGCCCTCTTTGTTATTGAAGCGGGGCTTGTATTGGCCCATCGGCGTTTCCAGCCAGGCTTCGCAGCAGGCTTTTGCCAGCGTCCGCACCCGGGCGATATAGGCCGCGCGCTCGGTCACACTGATGACACCGCGCGCGTCCAGCAGATTGAAAGCGTGGCTGGCTTTGATGCATTGATCGTAAGCTGGTAACGCCAGCTTTTTACCAGTTACGAGTTCCTGACATTGTTTCTCTGCATCGATGAAATGCTGGAACAGGATCGCGGTGTCGGCGCGCTCGAAATTATAGGCCGAGAATTCCTGCTCGTTCTGGAAGAAGACTTCGCCGTAGCGGAACTGATCGTTGAAGGCGAGATCGTAGACGAACTCGACATTCTGGACATACATCGCCAACCGCTCGAGGCCATAAGTGATTTCGGCGGCCACCGGATCGCAATCGATCCCGCCGACTTGCTGGAAATAGGTGAACTGGGTGATCTCCATCCCGTCGCACCACACTTCCCAGCCCAGCCCCCAGGCGCCCAAGGTCGGGCTTTCCCAGTCGTCCTCGACGAAGCGGATATCATGCAAAGCGGGATCGAGGCCGATCGCCTTGATCGATTCCAGATACAGCGCCTGCACATTCTCCGGCGCGGGCTTCAAGATCACTTGGAACTGATAGTAATGCTGCAGCCGGTTGGGGTTTTCGCCATAGCGGCCATCCTTGGGACGGCGTGACGGCTGCACATAGGCGGCCTTCCACGGATTGGGACCCAGCGCCCGTAAGGTTGTGGCGGGGTGGAAAGTCCCTGCCCCCATTTCGTTGTCGTAGGGCTGCAGGATGAGACAACCTTTGGACGCCCAGAAATCCTGCAATGTCAGGATCAGGTTCTGGAAGGTTTTGGCCTTGGCGGTCACGAGTCGGCAATCTCCAGAATGGGCCGGAACCTACAGACGGGGTACCCCCAGAGCAAGCGCGGCCTGCCCTCGCAATATCGCATCCGCCTCCAAGGTGTAAGCCCCTGAATCGTCGTGTAAAATAAGTCCGGGCAAAAGTCGGAAAACGGCATTGGAACCCTTGCGCACCTGGACCAGGACACGCTTGGCGGATTCGCCCGCCCGTGGCCAAAGCGGGAGCAGATTGACACCTGTCAAAGGCAACGCCGCCAGCGCCTCGTTCATCCGGTCCGCGCGCAAAATTGCGGTGAAGGTTCCGCCCGAAATGGTCCGCTTCAATCCGGCCCGCAGCCAGTCCGGCAAAGTGCCACCGTCCATCAAGGCGCGGGCGCGGTCGGGATCCGGCGATGTCTGTCCCTCGCCGTGAAATGGTGGATTGACCAGAACGCAGTCATATTCGCGCTTGAATTCCAGTGGCAGCGCGAATGCGTTGGCGGCGGCAAAGCGAACCCTGTCTTGCATGCCGTTGGCGACAGCATTGTCGTTCGCCAGTTGCACAAGGTCCCGATCAATCTCGATGCCCGTGATCGTCATGGATGTCTGGCGCGCCGCCAGGCACAGGCTGGCCGTGCCAGCAGCCGCGCCCAGTTCCAGCGCATTCGCGCCGTCCGGTACCGCTGCCGCCAGCATCACCGCATCAAGACCAGCACGAAAACCGTGTTCGGGCTGACGAACAATCACACGACCGTTCAAGAATTTGTCTGAACCACTCACAGGCCCGCCTCCCCTGCGCGCGCATAGCGCGCTGGCGGGGGAGGTGATCGTAGCTGGCCCAAGGGCCAGCGAAGATCGGAGGGGGGAGCAAGAAATGTCATGGCATGGCTTCGGGGACGGCATCGCGCAGCAATTTCTCGGCCCGGTTGAAGTCGTCGTCCGCCACCATCAGGCGGCGCGGCACCATCACCGTGCTGCCGTCCATGATGCTGGCATGGGTATCGAACACCAGAGTGTCGATCCCCGATTCCTCCAATATGTGGGTGGCATAGCTCAGAACCACGGGATTGTTGGATTTCAGGACTTCGCGCATGGGTGGTGTATAGACCAAAATATGCGCAACCCGCGACAGTCTGTCCGCCCGCCCAGTCCTGCTTTCGGGTTCCGGGTAATTTCTGTACGATGGGACCGTGTTGAGTGAAGCGGGTTCGGCAATGCTGACAGAGGACAAGGTGGCGTCAGGCCAGGCCGGGATTTCCCCGGTGGAGCGGCTGAACGCGCTTGTTGCTGCGGACATGAAGGCGGCGGACAAGCTTATCCATAAAGGCATGGCGTCCAGCGTCGATCTTATTCCGGATCTGGCGCGGCACCTGATCGATTCCGGCGGCAAGCGCCTGCGCCCGCTTCTGACATTGGCCGCGGCCCGGGCCGGTGGCTATCAAGGCGAAGGGCATATCCGCCTGGCAGCTGCCGTGGAGTTCATCCACACCGCCACGCTCCTGCATGACGATGTCGTCGATGAAAGCTCCCTGCGACGCGGCAAGGTTTCGGCCAATCTGGTTTGGGGCAATAAGCCCAGCGTGTTGGTGGGAGACTATCTCTTTTCCCGCGCTTTCCAGTTGATGGTGGAGACCGGCAATCTTGCGGTCCTGGGCATTTTGTCCGGCGCCAGCGCCATTATCGCGGAAGGCGAAGTCATGCAGCTGGGTTCGGCCCGCAGCTTGGCGGTCACCGAAGAGCATTACATGAAAGTCGTATCCGCCAAGACGGCCGCCCTGTTCTCGGCGGCGGCGGAAGGCGGCGCCGTGCTGGCCGCGCGCGATACAGATTTTGTCAATTCGATGCGCGCCTATGGCGAAAATCTCGGTATCGCATTCCAGCTGGTCGATGACGCCTTGGACTATTCCGGCCGTCAGGCCTTGATGGGCAAGTCGGTGGGCGATGATTTCCGCGAAGCCAAGATGACATTGCCGAT
>JBEPVO010000013.1:0-31042 GCA_041690975.1 Alphaproteobacteria bacterium | reverse complement strand
ACCTTGCGGTACCAGATTTTGAGTCTGGCGCGTCTACCAGTTCCACCACGCCCGCGCGATTTCGCACATTCCTGCGCGTCCTCCGGCGGACAGATGCCACAAGCCGGTTGCCCCGTCCAGACCCCTGAATCAGGAGCTATTTCTTGGTCCAGCCGCCGCCCAAAGGCTTGAAGAATTCGCCGGCCGGGAGCTTGCCGATCAGCAGCGCACCCGTCGCCTGGCCTGCCGCGTCGCGGGTGACGCCGGACTTGGCGGCCGTTTGGGAATAGACGTCGCCCCGGGCTGCATTGATCGACGTGACCGCTGCGGTGGTAGCGCCGTCCGCCGAGCCTTTGACAAAGCCCAGATAGCCGTCGGCCTGTTCGCCCACCATGCCGGCGGACTTGGCGGCATCGACGGCGACCTTGTCGCTGGCCAGATCCGCAAATGCCGGCTGGACGAAGACCAGAAGCAAAGCCAGCGCCAGCGCCGATTTCACTTTTGCGAGGATGTTCATCAAAGGCTTCCTTTTCGCCAAATCAATTATCGGATCAATTTAGAAGATGTTGGGATTCTGCTGGATCGCACTCTGGACTTCCTTGTCCAGGCGCACGCGCACATCGGCATCGAGCTTGGCATAGATGTTGATCGGCGCCACCTCGACGCGAATGGTCGGCGTACAGGCCGCAAGCGTCGCACAAACGGCGGCCGCATACAGTGCGGCACGTAGAGGATGTTTCATCGGATTGCTCCTAATCCGTTTGCCCTTGAAGCGTCTTTGACCACGCTTCGGTATAGGACTTTAGAAGTTCGTCAAAATTAAGGGAAGTGTCCAAAGTCAGGTCGATGGGCGTGCCATTTGGCAGCGGAATCGGCTTTTGCAAGGCAGTACCGTTGATCAGATCGACCAAGCCCACTTCGGCCTGTTGCGGCTTGGGCGGATCGCTGCGTCCCTTGATGTGGAAAAGGATCTGCAACCTGCCACCGGGTATGCTGTTGAGATCGGCGCTGAGCTGGTCGAAAGACAGATTCTCTAGCGCCTGATAGGCGAAATCCTGCACCGCATTGGCGCTGGCTGCCGCGCCGCCTTGCGTCCATAGCGAACGGTCGACCGACAGCCGGCCCGGACCATCGGCCTGGACATGACCATTGACGATTTTGAAGCCGTCGGGCCCGGCCGAAAATGGCACATGCCCGGAGACTTTGCCCTCAAGCTTGACCTTGCTGCCCAGATTCGACGCGGTCACCAGCGCGGACAACGAAATGGACGACAGGTCGGCCACCCCGTCGATCCGCTTGGGATTGGCGATGTCGATGGTGAAAGCGCCCAGCGACGCATGACCTTCGGCGAAACCGCTGCTGACTTTGTCGACCTGGATAGCGGTGGGACTGAAGCCGAAGCGCACCTCCAACCCGCTGAACGGCAAAGTCCAGTCGATTCGCGAAATGCCAAGCGCCTGGCCGGGCTTGGTCGCAGGCGGCAGCAGCGAAACAAAGTCCAGCTCGGTTTTCACGCTGTGCGCTTTCCCCAACGGGGTAAGAAAATCGAAGCTGCCGATGCTGAGATGGCCGCCGCTGGTGATCTGGCCGGGTTTCCAACCGATATCGCCCGCGAAATTCGCCACGCCCTCGGCACTGCGGAACGCCACCAGCAGCGGTGACAGCGTTTCCGGTTGCAGCTTACCGGGCGCGAACACGATACGGGGCGCCGCGATATGCGCCGTACCTTCACCGTTACGCATAGTGTGGGTGAAGATCATATCTCCAAGGGGTGTTCTCTTCTCGTCCGTGGCTGCGATTTTTCCCTGCCAGACACCGTTAGCAAGCCCGATGGTGCCGCTGCCCGACAATGGATTGAAACGCGACGTCTTCGCGCGGTCCAGCATGCGGGCGGATACCAGCGCGACCGCGCCATGCAGCGGCGCATTCGCTCCGATTGCGAAATCAAGCGCGCCTTGTGCCTGCTCCAGCCGGACACTGGCGAAAGGAATATCGGCCGCCATATCCCGCGCCGCTGCGATGAACGTCAGACCATCCTTGCCGAAAGCGATCAGCGGCTTGTTCGCGGCGGGGCAAAGCGCGCCGCCGACCCCCCTCGCCAGATCTTCCGGCCCGGGCCGGAAGGCAGACATCGACATTTTCGCGCATGACGTGGCTGAGAAGGCCCATTCGCCCGCCTGCCCGGTCACATTGCCCGCGCCGTTGATTGCGATGCCGCGAAAGCCAGCATAATCGAGCCGCGCACCGATGCTGGCATCGCCATGAAAAGCGCCATCTGCCAGTGCAAAATGGGACATGCCCAACGTGACGGTTGGCAGGCCGGCGCCCGCCAATGCGGCCTTGAGCGATCCGGTAAAATTCTGTCCCGTGCCTTCGATCGCCATCTGCGGCACTTGCAATACACCGCCCGCGGCGCCGCGCAACGAGGCGGGCTCGGACAAAGCAAAGCGGATCGTGTTGCCCTGCATGTCCAGACGCCCACCGGCCAATATCTCCAGATGTTTCAGATTATTCGCAGCGGCATTGGCAAGCGCGCGGTCCCCAGCCAGCAAAACGCGCAACGTGTCCGGCATAAAATTCGCGCCGCCGGTCATGCGCAGATCGCCACGCCCTTCCCATCCGCTGCGCGACTGCACCAGACGGAAATCGCGCGCTGTAACGTCGAAGGCCATAGAGGTCGCGGAAAGGCCTGAGTCGACCGCCCGTACCGAACCAGCCAACCGCAACGACGGCGCGGCGATCGCAAAGCCGCCTTGCGCGAAAGCCCAACGTAACGCCGTGACGGACAGATCGGCGCTGAATCCTTCCAAACGCGCGCCGGGTTTTTGCAGATCGCCCGCAACCTGTGCCGACACGCGGCCACTCTTACTGTCGAATGCAAATCGCCCGGCCTTCAGATCGAGCTTTGTCTCGCCATAGGTGAGTGATGTCGGCTTGACCGCGAGCCCCGCGGAAACCGGCAGATTGCGCACCAGCTTGACGTCGCCATCCAACTCCACCGCGCCATAGGGCGATGCCAACAGCGCACGCAATCCTGTCAGCGACACCACCAGATCTTCGCTGACATATTGCGATTTCCCCGTGGCCGTACGCAGCGCGTCAATCCAGCGCTGCAGCGACGGGAGGGTCACCGCACCATTTTGCGCCATGCGCGCGCGGATCACCGGATTGATCAGGCGCACTTCCACCACGCGCGGCACAAACCTCAGCGGGTCGAAACGAAGCTCGACACGTTCGGCGGAGACATCCGGCGCGTCGACAGGTCCCAGGGCAAAACGAGCCGAGACGCTGGACAAGCCGAGGCCATCGATATCGACCGAAGACACGATGCCGTGGCTGCGGAAATATTCGCGTGTCAGTTCCGCCGCCAGCCGCGCGCGCAAGACCCAGAGCAACAGCACGATGATCGCGACACCGATCAATCCCGCTCCTACAATATGCCGCCAGGTCATCCGCCAAGTCATCTGGTGGAACTATCTGTCTTCAAACTGTGACCGATTTGCGCCCATGGCGTGCCTGAAGCCATTGCGTCCGCGCCCCTCATGCTGATCCGTCGGAAACATGTCCGCAAAGCATCCTGCGATCGTCACAAATACGTTTCCCGCCACCGTCAAAATGGTGATAGCCCCCCAACGGCAAAGGAAAATCCCATGCACGAACATCCTATCGCAAACGGACCGCGTGAGAACATTGCGCAATTGAGCCACACCCTGGAAATGGCGTTGGGCCAGAACCGCGCGTTGCTGGAAGGCATGGCGCGGTTCAGCCGGGACGAATCCTTGCGTCTGGCACGCATGCAGCTGGACCATGCCGGTGCCGCTTTCGCGCAATTGCATGAACGGCACGATCTTGGCGGCCTAATCAGCGCCCAGCAGGACTGGGTCAAACAGACGATGCAGGAATATGCCAATCTCGGCCTGCGCTATGCCGAAATGTTCCATGGCATGACCCAGCAGGTGCAGGCCCAGGTCAAAGCCGCGGCCAGCGATCTGCAGCATCAGGCTGAAGGCGAGATGGAAAATCTGAGCCAGGTCCTGCAAAAAGACGTGCCGTTCGCTCCCGTGGTGACGAATGGCGGACATGTCCATGTGCCGGCGGAATAGGCAGTTCCGGAAGACCCACCCAAAAAAAACAGACCGGAATCCCGGTCTAGCAAGGTGTTAACCAGGCCCGAATAGGCTGTCCCCGTCGAAACCGGGGTTTGGCCGTGCAGCGAATCGGCGTGATGGCAGCGGTTATGGTGCTGGGCGCCGCGGTGCTGAGCCCGGCGATTGCCGCGTTCGGTTTCGATCCGGTACCGGGCGATATTCGTTTCCACATCGGCACCACCGCAATCGTCATTCCGGTGCTCTATTCGCTGTGCGCAAGCGTCGGTTTGGCCCTTTTATATAAGATCGTGAAGGGATAAGAGCGGCGGGCACCTTCGTTTCCCGAGACGCTGCCCCATGACCGACCGCAAGATTTCCCGCGCCCTGCTTTCCGTTTCCGACAAGACCGGGCTGATCGATTTCGCCAAAGGTCTGGCCGGGCACGGGGTTGCCCTGATCTCGACCGGTGGCACCGCCAAGGCGCTGCGCGATGCCGGGCTGACCGTCGCTGATGTGTCCGAGATCACCAATTTCCCCGAAATGATGGATGGGCGGGTCAAGACACTGCATCCGAATGTCCATGGCGGGCTGCTGGCCTTGCGCGACAAGCCCGATCACGCCGCGTCGATGAAGGCACATGGCATCGAAGGCATCGATCTTCTGGTCTGCAATCTTTATCCCTTCGAAGCGACAGTGGCGCGCGGCGCCGATTTCGAAACCACCATCGAGAATATCGATATCGGCGGTCCAGCAATGACGCGTTCCGCCGCCAAGAACCATGACTGGGTAACGGTGGTGGTGGATGTCGAGGATTATAAAGCGGTGCTGGACGAAATGGGGGCGAACAAAGGCGCTACCAGCCTGAAGCTGCGCCAGACGCTTGCCCAGCGCGCCTTCGCCCGCACGGCAGCCTATGACGCGGCGGTGTCCAACTGGTTTGCCGACGATCTGGCGAAGAATGGCGAGACCGCGCCGCCCCGCCGCCGCACCTTGGGCGGTTTGCTGCGCCAGCCGCTGCGCTATGGCGAGAACCCACACCAGCAGGCGGCATTCTATGTCGATGGCAGCGCGCGTCCCGGCGTTGCCGGCGCCAGACAGCTTCAGGGCAAGGAATTGTCCTACAACAACATCAACGACACCGACGCCGCCTATGAACTGGTGGCGGAATTCGATCCCAGGATCGCACCCGCCTGCGCCATCATCAAGCATGCCAATCCCTGCGGCGTCGCCATCGGCAAGAGCTTGAAAGACGCCTATCTGGCGGCGCTGGCCTGCGACACCCAGAGCGCCTTTGGCGGCGTCCTGGCTTTCAACACCAAACTCGATGGCGCCACGGCGGAAGAGATTTCCAAGATCTTCACCGAAGTGATCATCGCGCCGGATGCAGACGAAGATGCGAAGGCAATACTGGCGGCGAAGAAAAACCTGCGCCTGCTGATCGCGGGCAGTCTACCAGATCCCCTGGCGCCGACCCTCACCTATCGTTCGGTGGCTGGCGGCTTCCTGGTCCAGACCCGCGACAATGGCAGGATCACCCGCGACCAGCTGAAAGTCGTCACCAAGCGCCAACCCAGCGAACAGGAAATCATCGACATGTTGTTCGCCTTCACGGTGGGCAAACATGTGAAATCCAACGCCATCATCTATGCCAAGGACGGCTCCACCGCCGGAATCGGCGCAGGCCAGATGTCCCGGGTGGACTCCGCCCGCATCGCCGCGATCAAGGCGAAGGATGCCGCCAAGGTGGCGGGCTGGGCACAGCCCCGCACCGTCGGGTCATCGGCGGCATCGGAAGCCTTTTTCCCCTTCCCCGACGGCCTGCTGACAGTCGCCGAAGCCGGCGCCACGGCGGTGATCCAGCCCGGCGGTTCGATGAACGATCAGAAGGTGATCGACGCAGCCGACGAAGCCGGGCTCGCGATGGTATTTACGGGCATGCGCCATTTCAGGCACTAGAGACGCGATTTATTTAAACGTCTCTCCTGGATCGACGCCCCAGATGCGGGTGCGACTGATCCAGCCATCCACACGCGCGACGCGTACGCGGCAGAATTCGGGTCCGCAGCTTTTCACGCCCAGCACCGCATCAGGTTCGGCCAGGCCCACCACCTGTGAATCGGTTTCTTCGTTCTTACGGATTTCCGCCCGGCCCTTGCCGGTGACCAGCACGGTGCGAACGTCGGACAGCAATTGCCCATTGACCCAGCCCACCGTGCCGTCCGCTGCCGTCACCCGCCTCCAGATATCGAAGCGGGCATTTTCCCGGAACGGATAGCCCTTGTGGCGATAGACCCATAAAATCTTATAGGCATAGCCGGGCCCTTCCCGCAGCGATGCCTGCGAGACGCGCTGACTGACATAATGGGGCCGGAACGGTGCATCGGCGGCGATTGCCGCGACGGGCGCCAACGCCGCCAGCAAAAACAGCAACCCACCCCGCACCGGCTTCAATCCTCAGAGATTGCGCTTCAGCAGATCGAACAGCTTTTGATAATGCCGCTCAGCCTGGGCCTGGTTGTAAACATCGCGGCCGGGCACCGTCCAGCCATGCCGTGCACCTTCATAGACTTCGCTCTGATACCGGCCATCCCAGGCTTTCAGCGTGTCGTTCAGCTTTTCGATCGCATCCGGCGGCATCGACTGGTCCTCGACCGCATGGCCGAAATAAAGCTCGCCCGTCACCTGGGGGGTCCGGCTATGCGGGCTGTCGGGCGCGTCGGTCACCAGTTGGCCGCCATGGAACGAGGCAGCAGCAGCAACCTTGTCGGCACAGACTGCGGCGGTGCGCAATGCCTTCGCGCCGGTGAAGCAATAGCCCACCACGCCAATTTTGCCTTCCGAGACTTCCGGCCGATCCACCAGCGTCTCCACATAAAGCGACGCATCCGTTTCCATCATCGCGCCGGTGAGTGCCTCGGACAGCCCATCGATGATCTTCATTGAGTTCGGTTCGCCCCATTTGAACGAGGTGTCGGCGAAAGGCGGCTTGCCGTAGCGGTAGAAGACGTTCGGCATCAAGACCGTGTAGCCCTGCTGCGCTACGCGTTGCGCCATGCCCTGATTGACGGGCCGGATACCGAATATGTCAGTGTAGAACAACACGCCCGGATGGGCGTCTTCATCGGGCATATACAGAATTGTATCGATGACACCGTCAGCGGCGGCGATTTCCAGCGTCTTCTCGATCATGGCGGATTCCATTCATAGATGACGGCATTCCAGTAACGCACACGATGCGCACCGGTTCGCACAAAGCCGCGTTGGCGCAGCTGGCGGCCGATCATGGCATTGAAATAGCCATGAGCGACAAGCACCGCGCTGCCGCCGTCACGTATCTTTTCCGTCAGAATATCGGCGGCCCGGGCGGCGCGATGCCTGGCCTTGCGGTAATTTTCGATTTCCGGGTTATAGCCCACATGCCACAGCACCCGCGCCACGACCGCCCATTTCGGCACCCGCATCTTCAACAGCGGAATACGAGGGGAAGCCAGCGGCGCTTCCGCAAACAACGGATCGGCCTGCAAGATGGCATGCGGCGCCAAGGCGCGGGCGCTTTGATGGGAGCGCGGACGGTCCGAAGTGAAAACGTGATCCAGTTCCTTGATCAGATCGGACAGTTCCTGGGGCGGCAGGCTGCCCGGATCCAGTCCGGCGGCCTCATAGGCGTCGATATAGTCGCGAAAACCGTGATGGCTGGTGCGCGGCCTGAGCGGCAATGCGGGGCGTCCATGCCGCACCAGAATGATGCGCGCGCCCTTTGGAATGGAATGCAACTGCTTCGGATCGGGCATCGGCTTCAATAAAGAACCGCCCTTGCTCTACCTCCCCCAAAACAGAAGGTCCAGCAAGCCCGGCCGAATCACTGTTCCAGATGGTCGTTTGCCCACCGTCAGAGCGCGAGGGATTTTGGGGATTGGGCAGGGTTACCTAGTGACAGCGTCGTGGCAACGCGAAGCGTGGGGAATTTTGCCCGGCCACTCGCTTTAGCTCGTGGCGTTCGCCATTCTCGCAGGTCCACCGGACCTGCTCGCACGCTCCGCGTGACCTGGCTCACAGTACGCGCGACGAACCCAAGACCCAAAAGACCCGCGCGTTAGACTTCCAACGCGCGGCGGAGCTGGCCGAGATCGAAAGGTTTTGTCAGATAGGTGATGTCGCCCTGCGGCCTGCCGCCGGCGGCGCTTTCGGTGGAATAACCCGATGCGATGATCACCTTCAGGTCAGGGCGCAGGCGACGCGCTTCTTCAACCAATTGCCGGCCGTTCATGCCCGGCAGACCCAGATCGGTCAGCAAGATTTCGATTTCGGGGTCCTTTTGCAGGATTGCCAGCGCTTCGGCGCCATCGCCGGCTTCGCTCGCCTGGAAGCCGATCTGCTCCACCATGTCCACCGTGGCCATGCGGATCAGCATCACATCTTCCACCACCAGGATCTTGCCGCGCCGCTCGGCGGGCGCCGCGATCGAGGGCGGTTCGGACTGCAACGGCCCGCGCGCGGTTCCCGCAAAGACGCTGCGTAGTTTTCGCGCCAGCTCATCCTTGCGATACGGCTTGGACAACAGGAACGCGTCATCGTCCAGCCGGCCGTTATGGACGATGGCGTTCTGCGTATAGCCAGAAGTGTAGAGCACCTTGAGGCCCGGATGCATTTCCTGCGCCCGCCGGGTCATTTCACGGGTGGAGATGGCGCCCGGCATCACCACATCGGTGAAGAGCAGATCGAGCTTGGCGCCAGCTTCCAGCAGCTTCAGCGCGGCCTCGGCATTTTCGGCGCGCTGCACCCGGTAGCCCAGATCGGTGAGCATATCGACCACGGCGGCGCGCACGCCTTCATCGTCTTCCACCACCAGAATGCGTTCATTGCCGCCCAACGCGTACTGCTGGTTGGTGACATCAAGAGCATCCTGCGCCCGTCGGGTGCGCGGCAGATATATCTTGATCGTCGTGCCTTCGCCGATCTCGCTGTAAATTTTGATGTGGCCGCCCGTCTGCTTGACGAAGCCATAGGCCTGCGCCAATCCCAGCCCAGTGCCTTTGCCTTCCGGCTTGGTGGTGAAGAAGGGTTCGAACACGCGGTTCATCACCTCCGGCGTCATGCCGGTGCCGGTGTCGCTGACCGCCAGCATCACATATTGGCCGGGCGTGACTTCGGAGTGCAGCGCGGCATAGGCATCGTCGAGATGCGCGTTGGCCACTTCCAAGGTGAGCTTGCCGCCATTTGGCATCGCGTCGCGCGCATTGATGGCGAGGTTGAGGACAGCGTTCTCGACTTGGTTGGGATCGGCCAAGGTATTCCACAGCCCGCCCGCGAGTACCGCTTCCACTTCGATCTGCTCCCCCAAGGTCCGGCGCAGCATGTCGGTCATGTCGCGGATGACGCGTCCCAGATCCACTGAGCGGGGCTCGAGCGCCTGGCGACGGGCAAAGGCCAGCAGCTGACCGGTCAGGCGCGAACCGCGCGACACCGCGCCCATCGCGTTCTGCAGGCGCTGGCCTAGCACGGCATTGCCCTTGGCTTCACCGGACGCCACCGCCAGATCGAGATTGGCGCTGATGATCTGGAGCAGATTGTTGAAGTCATGCGCGACGCCGCCGGTCAGATGGCCGATGGCTTCCATCTTCTGGCTCTGGCGCACCATGCCTTCGGCCCGCATGCGGGCGGTGACGTCCATCACGGCGATCAGAAAGCCACCGGTCGAGACATGCGAGCGATAGACATCCAGCTCCCGCCCGGCCCAGGAAATATGATGTGTATCCAGCGAGCCGTGGCCTTCGGCCGGCGGTGCCAGAATCTGTTGCGGGCGCGATGCCTCCACCGCCTGCAGATCGGCCAGCTTGGTGACTTGAATCCGCGCCAGGCTGCTGGGCAGGTCGAGCAGGCGGAAGAAATTGGAATTGAAGGCGCAGAGCAACCCTTCGGAGGTGAAATAGGCGATGCCGTCACGCACCGTGTCCACGGTGGCCTGTAGGATCGCCGCCTCGTTGGCGCGGGACTTTTCCGCTTGCGCCAGGCTGAGATTGTTGCGCACCAACATGGCAGCAGCGATCAGAAGAATGCCCAATGCCAGCACCGCGACCCCGACGGCAAAGGCGATTTCGTATCGTTCCTGCTCGTCGCGTTCCTGGTTGCGCGTGCGCAACAGCGCCTGTTCCGTGGCCATGCCCGAGGCGATCTCCGCGCGCAGCGCATCCATCCGCAGCTTGCCGACTTCCAACGACTTGATCACGTCTGGCGCGGCAGCCGTACCGGCATTCGTCTTCAGCGTCAGATCGAGCGCGGAAAAGCGTTCGCGCACCAAGGTCGCGAGCGCTTCGGAACGGCGTTGCTGGTCAGGATTGTCGGCGGTGAGTTCCTTGAAACGACCCAGGTCACGATCGACCCGCTTGGTGGCGGTGTTGTAGGGCACCAGGAAACTGGGTTGCTGGGTGAGGATGAAACCACGCTGGCCGGTTTCGGCATCCTGGGCATCGATCAGCACCTGCCGCAGCACGCCAATGACCTGATAGGTGTGCGCCACCCAGCGCTGTGCCGCGTTCTCGTTGGCCGCGAATTGCACGGTGATGTAGGCGACAGTCGCCAGAACCAGAAATAACGGCACTGCAGCAAGCAGCACCAGCCTGTTCGCCGTCAAAACGCCTCGCACGCGAGATTCCCCGGGGGTGAAACGTCCGTCGTCGCGTGGGGTTCCCGGCATGGCGAGGGAATTTACGGGGAATCAAAGGAAAAGATAGCCGCCAGACTGCGCCATATCGCACGGATATTGCGGACTGAGCGTTTACGCCGCCTCTCGGACAGTTTCGACGATCAGCCTGAGACCCAGCACCCCCAGCACGCAGCCTGCCGCGCGGTCGATCCAGGCGCGGGCCCGCAGATAGGCGGAACGCGGCGCAGCGGACGACATCACGATCGCCACAAAGGCATACCAGCTGGTCTCGATCACGAACTGAATGGGCGGGATCGACAGATACATCCAGGCCGGAACGCTAGGCGGCAGAAGCGCGGCGAAGATGCCGCCGATCACCACCACGGTCTTGGGATTGCTCAACTGGGTGGCAAGCGCCAGCCAGAAACTGCGCGCCAACCCCGACCGGGGCGCTGTCGGCGCCGCGCTGTCCGGGGCCGCAGGCGTAGCGGCGCCACGCCAAAGCCGCCAGGCCAGATAAAGCAGATAGCCCCCGCCCAGCAGTTTGAAGCCGATATAGACCCATTGGACCTGGGTGATCAGCGCCCGTATCCCGACAAGCGCCAGAGCGCAGACCATCGCCGCCCCCAGCCCCATCCCCACCGCCGCGGCGAGGCCATCGCGGCGCGACAGGGCCACCGAAGTCCGGGTCACGAACAGGAAAGACGGCCCCGGGCTGATCGCACCCAGGGTCAGGGCAGCCAGGATGCTGAACAGGGAAAGGATGGGATTCATGAGCGGCCCCTTGGATTCGATCGGTTGGCAGAGGCTCTGCCGAAATGGCCCCCCCGGACAAGCCAGAAGAACCAAAATGCGCCAAAACGGAAAAAGCCCGGCGTTAGACGGACATCACCTGATAGTGCATAAGCTGGTGAAGGGCATCCCTGACAGAGACGGTAGCTTTTCGCGATCGCAGCAGAGGAATTACCGTGTTCGGTTCGATGAATAAAACGAAGGCTGTCATTGGCGCCTTGTTTTGCTTCGCTCTCGCGACGGCATCGGCTCAAGCACAAGAACTCAAGCTTGGCGCCAATATTGGCAATGTGCCGTGGGAATTTCAGAATGCAAAAGGCGAATTCATCGGCTTTGAGATCGACCTCGTAAACGAAATCGGCAAGCGCCTCGGCACCAAGATCAAGGTTGTCAATATCCCGTTCAACGGGCTGTTTGCGGCCGTGGAATCGGGCCAGATCGACATGGCGGTTTCTTCCCTCACCATCACCAGGCAGCGGCTTCAGAGTGTTTCGTTCGCACAGCCCTATTATGACAGCGACCAGTCGTTGTCCGTGACCGCCGCCTCGGGGATCAAAAATCTTGCTGGGACGGCCGGCAAATCCATCGGTGTCGATACCGGCTCGACCGGCGATGTATGGGCGACCCAGAACAAGGACAAATATAAAATCGCGGACATCCGCCGCTACGAGGGGCTTGCTCCGGCAATGCTTGACCTCGCGGCCGGGCGCATCGACGGTTACATCAGCGATTTCCCTGCCGTGCAGTATTACTTGCGCGACAAGCCGACTTACAAAGTCGTCGAGCGGATACCAGCCGGGGGGCAGTACTCCATCATGTTTGCACGGAATTCACCGCTCGCAGCAAAGGCCGATGCAGCGATCACCAAACTCAAGGGTGAAGGTTATATCGCTGCACTGCATAAAAAATGGTTTGGCGTCACAGCCGAAGCAAACTCCACAACCGTGAAACCGGCGATGATGCCGAAGCTCTAAGCGAGCAGAATAGCATGTCCTTTTTCGAAGCCTTCCTGAACTGGAATGTCTTTGTCCAGACCCTTCCACTTCTGATTTCCGGCCTCACGATCACGATCAGCTTGGGTCTTTGCGCCATTGTTCTGGGGCTCGCTGGTGGAATGTTGTTGGCGCTATTGCGGCTCTACGGGCCGACACCTTTGCGCCAGATTGCGACCGCCTACATTGATATTTTCCGCGCAGTTCCGTTATTGGTGCTTCTGGTCGTCGTCTATTACGCGCTACCATTTGTCGGCCTCAGATTTACGCCGTTCACCTCCGCCACGCTGGCGTTGAGCATCGTTTCGGCTGCTTATTCCGCCGAAATTTTCCGCGCGGGAATCGAAGGCGTACCAAAAGGCCAGTTCGAAGCCGCGCGCGCGCTGGGGCTCAATGCATTTCGCCGAATGAGCGATGTCATCCTGCCGCAAGCCATAAAACTGGTCATCCCGCCCATCACCTCGAATTCCATCAATGTGTTCAAGGACACGGCGCTGGCTTCGGTCGTCGCCATGCCCGATCTTTTGAAACAGGCAACACAAGCGCAGGCCTTGGCGGCAAATCCAACGCCACTGATTTCCGCAGCGCTCATTTACATTGCGCTGCTGCTGCCGCTGGTGCGATTGGTGGGCATTTTCGAGCGCCGCCTCGCGGCAAAGGGGCGGTAATGGCTGCCATCATCGACATGAAAGCCGTTACCAAGAATTTTGGCGGTTTCCGCGCGCTCGACGGGATCGATCTTCAGGTCGCGGAAGGCGAAATCGTTGTGATTGTCGGCCCGTCCGGCTCCGGAAAGTCGACGCTGATCCGCTGCATTAACCAGCTCGAGGAACATGACAGCGGCACGATTAAGGTCGACGGCCATGTGCTGCAGAAGGGCGCTGACCTGAACGCCATCCGTACCGAACTGGGAATGGTGTTTCAGAGTTTCAACCTGTTCCCGCATTTGAGTGTTCTGCGCAACGTTGCGCTGGCTCCCGTCCGCGTTCGTGGCCTGTCCTGGCCCGAAGCCGAAGCCCGCGCGCGCAAACTGCTCGAGCGCGTGGGTTTGAAAGATCAAATCGAAAAATACCCGGCGAAGCTTTCAGGGGGACAGCAGCAGCGTGTCGGCATCGCCCGTGCGCTAGCGATGGAACCCAAGGTGCTCCTGTTCGACGAACCGACCTCGTCACTTGATCCTGAAATGGTCGGCGAAGTGCTGGACGTCATGCAGCAGCTCGCCAAGACCGGCGTGACCATGATCGTGGTGACGCACGAAATGGGCTTTGCCCGCAAAGTGGCCGACCGCGTAATCTTCATGGACGCAGGACGCGTCGTTGAGCAAGGGCTGCCCGAGACCCTGTTCGACGCACCCTGCGACGAACGTCTCAAAAGCTTTCTCAATGCCGTTCTTTCCCATTGAGCGCCCGATTTCCTGAAAGACAGTCCCATGTCCTTTGACGTCAATTTCGCAAGGTCGCAGTTCCCGGCGCTGGCTGAAGGCTTTGCCTATTTCGACAATGCCGGCGGCTCGCTTGTACTTAAAACAGTCGCCGATCGCATCCACGAATATCTCCTTACGACCTCCGTGCAGACCGGCGCGAGCTATACCCACTCGCAGCGAGCCTCGGCCCGGCTGACCGAGGCTCGCACACGCATTGCGTTTCTGATGGGGGCTCAGCGGCCAGAGGAGATCGTGTTCGGACCTTCAACGACCGCGCTCCTTCAATATCTCGCCCGGGCGATGGCGTATCAGTTCAAGCCCGGTGACGAAGTCATCGTCACCCGGTTCGATCACGAATCGAATATCGGGGCCTGGCTCAGCCTTGAGGCGCTTGGCGTTGTCATAAAATTCTGGGAAATCGACAAGCAAAGCTTCGAGATTGATCTTGGTACACTTGAACGCCTGCTTTCGTCCCGCACCCGGCTTGTTGCCGTGACCCATGTGTCGAATATTCTTGGAACCATCAATCCGATCGCCGAGATCGCCAGGGTCGTTCATGCGCATGGCGCCAAGATCGTTGTCGACGGCGTGGCCTACGCGCCCCATCGCGCGATCGATGTCGCAGCGCTCAATGTCGATTACTATGTTTTTAGTTTCTATAAGGCCTACGGACCGCATTTTGCCGCGCTCTACGGCAGATACGATGATCTGCTCGCGCTTGACAGCCTCTATCACTATTTCTACGGGCGCGACAAAGTCCCCGGCAAGCTCGAACCGGGCAATCCTTGCTATGAACTGGCGTGGGGGGCGGCCGGCATCGTTGACTACTTCGATGCATTGGGCGGACGCACGGGTGATCGCATTGCTATCGAGCGTGCATTTGCAGGTATCGCCACCCACGAGGCGGCGCTGGGAGAAAGGCTGCTGGCGTATCTGCGCGCCCGCAATGATATCCAGATCGTGGGTCGGCGTGACAGCGATCCCCAGAACCGCGTGCCGACAATTTCCTTCAAGGCCGTAGACCGAGATAGCGCCGAAGTCGTTACCGAGATCGACAAGTGGTCAATCGGCATTCGCAATGGCGATTTTCATTCGCGACGCCTTGTCGAGAGTCTCGATCTTGCGGGCGACCGCGGCGTGGTCCGTGTCTCGATGGTGCATTACAATACAATCGAGGAAGTCGATCGCCTGATTGCGCGCCTAGATGGCGCGCTCGCTTAAGGCAGCGTTGCCCCCAGACGGGCGAGCCATCGGACGAGCTGACAAATATTCGGGTGCTCCAAACGGGATGGCTCGTCACAAAGCCCCCCTGAAACGTCGGAGAAATTCGTCCCGCAACGCCGGCTCGGGACTTTCACCAAACCGCAAGGCGTCGCCCTTCGCATAGCGATCGATCAGGAATAATCTCGTCAGACTAACTTTCGCTTCTGCCACGGGCGGCGCGAGTCGAACAATGCCGGTGATGAAACTTCAGACGGCAAGCCTGTTGTACTTCCGAAGGCTCTTATCGACGAAGGACTCGGGCAAGAAACGCCGTATGAAACGAACCTGACCCGCCACCTTTCCCACAGTGTAGCGTCGTTTCGGCGATCCGACATTGGCCGCCTTGACGACGGCGTCGGCAACCATCTCGGGTGAATCGCCTTTCGCGATGATCTCGCGCATCAGTTGCTCGGCGTCAGCGCGGGCCTTGTCGTATACGGCAAGCGGCCGATCCGCTCGCGTGAGGTTCTCTTCGAACGATGTGCGGGTCGCGCCAGGCTCGACAAGCACGACGCGGATACCCTGTGTCCGTACTTCGTGGTCGAGGGATTCCGAGTAACCCTCGATCGCATGCTTCGTCGATGCGTAGAGCGCGTTGTAGGGAGCGGGGATCAGCCCAAAAATGGAACTCATGTTGACGATCCGACCCTTTCGCTGGCGTCTCATCACCGGCAGGACCGCATTTGTCATTCGCATGACGCCAAAGACGTTCACGTCGAACATAGCTTTCGCCTGTTCTGCCGTGGATTCCTCAGCACCGCCGAGCAGACCTATTCCGGCATTGTTAACGAGAACATCGATCCGCCCTGCGCGGCTTAGAACTTCGTCGACTGCTTTCTGAGCGGATTCGTCATTGCTGACGTCGCAAATCAGCATTGCGATTCCATCCGAGGTGTCCGGCATCGGCTTTCGGCTGGTTCCGAAGACACGATAGCCATTGCGCCCCAACGCCCGTGCCGTAACCAGCCCTATTCCGGAGGAAGCGCCCGTGACCAGGGCGACGCCGAGTTCCTTCTTGTTCATTGTTTTTGCTTTCATTTTTTAATGGATCATGGGCTGGGACCGTGTTACTATCGTTTTGAGAGTATGTCACTATCAAAATGATACTTATATGAAGAATCTTTCAAACCAGGCATGTCTTATCGCCCGCAGCCTTGCGCTGGTGGGAGACGCTTGGAGCGTGCTGATCATGCGGGACGCCCATGCGGGGCTCACCCGCTTCGACGAGTTTCGCAAGAGTCTCCGTATAGCGCCGACGATCTTAACCCGTCGGCTTGCAGCTCTGACGGAGGAAGGACTGCTGGAAAAGCGCCGCTATTCGGAGCGGCCGCCCCGAGATGAGTATGTCCTGACTGAAGCCGGCCGCGATTTCCTGCCGGTACTGTTTGCGATTGGCGCGTGGGGGCGCAAGCACCGCGGTGCCGGCAAAGTGACCCAGTTCTTCGACGCCGAAGCCGGGACAGAGATCGACCCTCTGACCATCGATCGCGAGACCGGTGCTCCGATCGGAACACGTCCCATTCGTATCGTCGCAGTCGAATGAGCCGGACGACGGCACGCGTGGACGCCAGGGCGAGAAGCGCGCATGCGGCGACATCTGCGGTGTTGCGGCGTCCCAGTGATCCGCTAATGCTTACAGCTTCAAAACCATGGCGGCGGCGCTGGATACCAAAGCCGATGTGAATGTTGCCCAACCAAACAGCAAGACCGCCCACCGAGCGGGCAGCAGCGATTTCAGGTTGAGCGGCGATTGCCAGCGAGAGACGGGCGCCTCAATGGGCGAGTCTTTCATTCGGGGACTGTCCGCCATAGCGGGACCGCCTTCGTCAAAACCAGCGATGAAAAATTGTAAGGTACGCGGCTACTAGGATTGCCGTCATGGGAAACAAAATCCCAAGAATTCGCCCCATAAGGCTACCGTCTTGTCGTGCAATATTGAATAGCGCAACGCCGCCGAAAATGGCTGCAACGATTGCCAGGCCGATGACGCCATTGCCCACGTAAACAAGCATGTGCCCAGTGTGCCAGACTCCCGGCCGTACACCAGCCCCGCTGGAATGTGTTAATGCTGTTCCAAATGCCGTTTAGGGCGGTCGCGGAAGGCAGAGCACCCCGCGAAACCGACGGAGAGAGGCTGGACCTAGCAGCGCCGGGCCTCCGTCATCGCTCACAACGGCGGAATTGCGACATAGCACTGCGGCACTGAGTAATCGTACTGCCGCACCGCGCTAATTCACGCAGAACCCGAATTCCTGAACTGACAGGAAGCATTCCAGATGTTGCTGGGCGTTGTTCGATCCCGGCTTGGGCGGATGCAGCACCCGTTCCCAGGCGTCGTGCATCTGCTTGTCGGTAAAGGGCGGTGGATTATATGCCCGCACCCACGGAATGATCTTTCCGGTTTGTGCGTCTAGGGCGATCGGAAACAGGCCCGGATCGGCCAGCGAGGCGATAGTCCAGGCGGCCAGCGGTTGGGTGTTCGCCGCGCCAACCATCTCGAGCTTCACAAAAAACAGGCGATCCTTCAGCCCCACATGGCGCAGGTACGCAAGAGCCTGGGGCAGATCGAGCTTGATGCTGGCAGGAAGCGCATGGTCGATGGTGCTTCCGTCATGGTCAGGCGGCTCGTCTACCACGGTTCCGTCATAAGGCTTCCCGACATAGAAATAGCGCCTGGCACTGGTCGATGGCGAGTTCACCTGAATCTCCAACCAGTGCATGATACCCGGGGCGTCCAGATCCTCGGTCGGATACCACTTCATTTCCATGCTGGTGATGATGGCGTCGGCGTGCCAATTCTTGCGCGCCGCGGCCAGGATGCGGGCCATCGTGGCGTTGACATTATTGGGAAAGGGTGAGCCCTGGGCCCGAGCCGTTTGACCCGTCGCGGCAGCACCGATCACCGCCCAAACCAACACCAGAAACGCAAACCGAATCAGATGCCGCGATCTCATGGCTGCCCGTCCTTGTCGCATACGAAGCGAGGCGCAATCCTATTACGGAACCGGCGTGCCGCGCTACCCGAACTGGACCGGGCGTGGACCAAAAGGAGAAGTGGTGTCGACTTTTAGGTGGGTGAGAAAAGCAAACTCGGTTTATCTTGATCACACATTGCTTGCGAAGCAACCGAAAGCGGACTTAAGCGCGAGCTTGGGCCATGATCGCCCGCAAGTCTCTTTCTGCTAAAGAGATTGAACTATTCCTCAGCGCCATCTGCTGGCGACGAGTGAGATGCAGTACATCGCGTCGACTGTGCCGGCGCCTTCGCGCTTTTCACGCACCGACGCCAGCTTTGGCGGCGTACACCATTATCACCGCTACGGCACAAGATGCGATCCGCGCCGTTTCGGAATCAGCGCGGCTCGTTAGGACAATCGGCACGCGGGCACCAACGACGACACCAGCAGCATCGGCACCCGCAAGAAAAGTGAGCTGCTTTGCCAGAATGTTGCCAGAGACGAGATCGGGAACGACCAAAATGTCAGCGATGCCGGCAACCTGAGAAACAAGCGCCTTCTCAGACGCCGCTTCCGGGCTTATCGCGTTGTCGAAGGCCAGAGGTCCGTCCAGTATCCCTCCGATGATCTGACCGCGATCGGCCATCTTGCAAAGCGCCGCGGCGTCTAATGTCGATTGCAGCTTCGAGGTGACTGTCTCCACGGCCGAAAGTATCGCGACTTTCGGCGCGGCGAGCCCGAGGATATGGGCGAGATCAATGACGTTCTGGACGATGTCGCGTTTGTCCTCCAGAGAAGGCGCAATATTGATCGCAGCGTCGGTAATCATGAGAGGCCGGGGATACCGCGGCACATCCATGATATAGACATGGCTGATGCGGCGAGCAGTGCGAAGCCCTGTGTCCTGTGCCATCACTTCATGCATAAATTCGTCGGTATGCAGCGAGCCCTTCATCAACAATTGGGCTTCTCCTGACCGTACCAAGGCGACCGCTTGCCGAGCTGCGGCGTGGCTGTGAGGCGCCGGTTCGATCCGGAAACCGCCGATGTCTACGCCCGCCGCGGCCGCGGCGCCGCGAATCTTTGCCTCCGGACCGACCAGAATGGGCGTAATTAATCCCTCATCCGCAGCCTCTACGGCAGCTCGTAGCGCGGCAACATCGCAAGGATGGGCAACTGCGGTAGAAACAGGCGGCAGCCCCTTGCATCGCCTGAGAAGCGCTTGCCGCCAACCATGGGTATGAAATGAATTCTCCGAGGCTTCCATCGCACACTCCAGTGAATAGAGTCTTATACCGCCTGGGCGGATTAGAAAGACAGAGCTGACAAACCTCCCGGGGTATTTTGCAACGACCAAGTATGACGAGCGATCTGTTCGTCTTCTCCCGACGGAAGAACGCAAACTTTGCTGTCGGGAATCCGATCGCGCCCAGTCCAACTGCGCGTTTCAGCTCGACCAATTCCTGCCCATGACAACCCCTCGCAGATCATGGCACGCGCTACTTCATCGTTTTCGCCGATACCGCCGGTGAATACGACCATGTCGATGCCGCCCAATGCCGCGATCATCGCCGCGATCTGTTTGCGCACGGAGTAGCAGAACATCTCGATGGCAAGACGGGCATCAACATCGGATGACGCAGCTTGGTGTAACCGGCGCATATCACTGCTAAGATTCGAAATACCCAGAAGCCCAGATCGGTGATCCACCAGGTCTTCAAGCTCTTCCGCGTCGAGTTTCTTCTCCCGGATAAGATAAAGCAGGATACCGGGATCAAGATCGCCGGTGCGAGTGCCCATGATCACGCCGCCGGTCGGGGTCAGTCCCATGCTGGTGTCGATCGATTTACCGTTTCTTATCGCGGTGACGCTCGCTCCGTTGCCGAGATGAGCCACGATCAATCGTCCGGGCAGATTGCTAACCAATTGATGCACGATAGATTCACAAGAAAGCCCGTGAAATCCATACCGCCTGATCCCTTCGGATCGTAGCGTCTTGGGGACCGGCAGTGTGCTAGCGACGTCCGGCAAGTCGGCATGGAAACTCGTGTCGAAGCAAGCAATCTGAGGACGATTGGGAAAGTTGGTCCGTGCAAAGCGGATAACAGCCAGAGCCGATGGTATATGCAGCGGTGCGAAAGGAATTGCTTCCTTCAATTGGCTCAGAACATCGTCATCAATAACGCAATGCCGCAAAAGATTGGGACCGCCATGGACGACACGATGCCCTACAGCGGACGCCAGTGGAAATTTACCGTCAGTTAGAAACTTTCCTATGCGGCCAACAGCGACTTCCTGGCTGCCGATAGGCGTCGCTTCTGAAGTAAGAATATCTCCCGAGGAATCGATTGCGTGAAATTTGGCACCGGCCTCCCCTATCGCCTCTGCTTCCCCGGATACGAGCATTTCGGCCTTTAACGACCCCACACGATACAAGCCAAATTTCAGTGAAGAGGATCCGCTGTTCAGCGCCAGTATAGTGCGGGTATCACCGATTTCAGTCGTCGGCCTCATTGCGGCCACTGCCAGTCGCGAACCTCCGGCATGTCGTCACCGTGCTCGCTGACATAGAGCTTATGACGCTCCATCGAGGTCCAGTAGCGCTCCGTAGCCTGCTCCACCTGATTGCTGAAGCGCGGGATACGTTTTATGGCATCGAGTGCGAGCTGATAGCGGTCGAGATTGTTCAGCACCACCATATCGAAGGGCGTCGTCGTGGTGCCCTCCTCCTTGTAACCGCGCACATGGAAGTTGTCGTGATTGTGCCGGCGGTATGTGAGCTTATGAATCATGGCCGGATAGCCATGAAAGGCAAAGATCACCGGCTTATCGGTGGTGAACAATTCGTCGAAATCCTGGTCTTCCATACCATGAGGATGTTCGGACTGGGGCTGCAGCACCATCAGGTCCACGACATTCACGACACGGATACGGATGTCGGGCACATATTCGCGCAGGAGCGCCACGGCGGCCATCGTCTCTAGGGTCGGTACATCGCCGGCACAGGCCATGACCACGTCGGGGGCGTCGCCCTCATCGCTGGCCCACTGCCAGATTCCTGCGCCCGTGGTGCAGTGACGGACAGCAGCATCCATATCCAACCATTGCCACTCTGGCTGCTTTCCGGCGACGATCAGATTGATGTAGTTGCGGCTGCGAAGGCAATGATCCGCCACGGACAACAAGCAATTTGCGTCGGGCGGCAAATAGATCCGCACGATGTCGGCCTTCTTATTCGCGACATGATCGATGAAGCCCGGATCCTGGTGGGAAGAGCCATTGTGATCTTGGCGCCATAGATGGGATGTCAGAAGATAATTGAGAGATGCGATGGGCTTGCGCCAGCCGATCGTTTTGCTGGCTTTCAAGAATTTAGCGTGCTGGTTGAACATCGAGTCGATGATGTGAATGAATGCCTCGTAACACGAGAAGATGCCGTGGCGACCGGTCAGAAGATAACCCTCCAGCCATCCTTCACACAGATGCTCGCTCAAGACTTCCATGACCCGGCCCGTCTGGCTGAGATCTGTGTCGTCGGCGACAGTGTCTGCCATCCATTCCTTTCCCGAAACTTCGAATACTGCTTCGAGGCGGTTCGAAGCTGTTTCATCGGGCCCGAACAGGCGGAAATTCTTGGATTCGAGATTGAGCTCCATGACGTCTCGCAGGAAGGAGCCCAAAACCCGTGTCGCCTCGGCCCGTACGCTGCCGGGTTTAGGCACTGGCACCGCATACGACCGAAAGTGGGGCATGGAAAGCGGTTCCAGCAGTTCACCACCATTGGCATGCGGATTGAAGCCCATGCGTCGATGGCCCGTCGGCGCGAGCGCTGCGAATTCCTCACGGAACTTGCCGCATTCATCGAACAATTCCTGCGGCCGATAGCTCCGCATCCATTCTTCCAGCTGCTTCAAATGTTCAGGCTTCTTAAAGTCCGCTATCGGCACCTGATGCGCGCGCCAAGTGCCCTCCACGGGTAGGCCGTCTACGACTTTCGGGCCCGTCCAGCCCTTTAGCGTGCGTAGCACAATCATCGGCCAGCGAGGGCGTGATACAGCCTCGGCTGGGCCGCGGGCTCGAGCCGTGGTCTGAATGTCGCGTATTTCAGCCAGGATCCTATCCAGCGTTTCGGCAAGCGTCTGGTGCATCAGTTCGGGGTCGCTGCCTTCAACGAAATGCGGCTCATAGCCATAGCCCCTGAGAAGGTTGGTCAGTTCTTCGCGGCTGATGCGCGCCAGGATGGTCGGATTGGCGATCTTGAATCCGTTGAGATGTAGAATGGGAAGAACCGCGCCATCGCGCGCCGGATTGAGGAATTTGTTGGAATGCCAGCTGGCAGCCAAAGCGCCGGTTTCCGCCTCGCCATCGCCGACGACGCAAGCAACGATCAGATCGGGGTTGTCAAAAGCTGCGCCGTAGGCGTGAAGCAGCGAATAGCCGAGCTCGCCGCCTTCGTGAATGGAACCGGGCGTCTCAGGCGAGACATGGCTGGGAATGCCGTAAGGCCAGGAAAACTGGCGAAAGAGCCGCTGCAAGCCGTTCTTACTGCGCTCAACAGCGGGATAGCGCTCCGTATAAGAGCCCTCAAGATAAGTCTGTGCCACGATACCAGGCCCGCCATGGCCCGGACCGATGACATACATCATGTTCAAATCATTTTCTTTGATCAGACGGTTCAGGTGGACATAGAGAAAGTTGAGACCCGGCGTCGTGCCCCAATGACCCAGCAAGCGGGGCTTGATGTGCTCGAGCCTCAGGCGCTCCTCAAGTAGCGCATTATCCTTCAGATATATCTGCCCGACCGACAGGTAATTGGCCGCTCGCCAGTAGGCATGCATCTTTCGAAGGAGATCCGGCGACAATGGACCAATTGGACGGGGCAAAACGTCTGGCATTGCGTTCATGGGGGATCACTCATGGTGAGAAGGAAAGGCTTCGGAGCCGAAGCGCATTGGTGATGATCGATACGGAACTGAGGGACATAGCCAGGGCGGCCACCATTGGGCTCAGCAAGATCCCGAATGCGGGATAGAACGCACCGGCCGCGATTGGAATTCCGACGACATTATAGACAAATGCGAAGGCGAGATTCTGGTGGATATTGCGCATGGTCGCACGACTGAGCGTTCGGGCGCGCACGATGCCGGCCAGATCTCCCTTCACCAAGGTAGCGCCGGCGCTCTGCTGGCTCCGGACCAGCGTCATGCCGCAAATGGGGCAGTTTCCAGGTCCCTCGTGACGTATCTGGGGGTGCATTGTGCAGGTGTAGACCGCACCGGCGCCAGACAATGCCCTTTGAGACGGTTTCTCCATGTGAATGACTCGGACCCGCCCTGGGTAGCGCCAATACTAAGGCGCTAGAGCTGCGGCGTCATGAGATCCTTGCTCTCGAAGAATTTTCGCGCAAAAGCCAGGATTTCTCCCTTGCTCGCCTGATCCATCGTCTCGACTCCCATGATGCGTGGCGCAAGCAGTGGCGCGTGATCACGAATGAAACTGACGAGTTCGTCCTTGGCCGTGCCGTGACCGACAATCAGGATTTCATGCGAGGGCTTCAAGGCGCTTACGACGGCCATCAGATAGGACTTGCTGTCGTGCGAATGGCCCGACCCAACCGACCCCGCCTTGTGGTGGATATTGCCCTGCCGATCCGCCGCCTTGATCCGGTGTTCAGACATATCGTTTTCCGTGAATTCAAAGACGACGGCTTCAGCGTGATCGATTGAAACGACAGCATGGAAATGATGTGTCATATTTTCCTCCTTTGCGGCAGCTAGCGCCCGAGTCGGCATCGGCCCGGTCAAATGACGGCAAGAAGATTTTCTACATCGACGACCCCGGGCGCGCCCCAAGCCGTTTCCGCCGCGACTTGGCGTGCGTGCCAGGAGTGTACGTTTCCAGTAAGCCGGACCCTGCCGCCCTCAGCGGTAACGGAAATGGCCTCTGGGTCTGGAAAATATGAACGATGCAACGCACAGCTGATGTCGTTGCTGATATTGGTGACATTCAAGCGTGGCTTCAGGGAAACCTGGTTGGAGACGCCAACCACTCCATGCAAGCGACGCACATCCTGTTCGGCCGCTTCTCGCTGATAATGCCAGCCGACCTCCCCCGTCAGGGTGACCCAGCCCTGCTCCACCCGCACCTGCACGGCGTCGCTCGGCACGGAAACATCCCAAGCCAGACGTTCCAAAACCGCTCCTGCAATGTCGTCATCGCCCCGCTTACGTTCGAAGGGCAATTGAACCTTAAGATCGTCGGCCACTGCTAGAACGCCTTTGACACGGCGCGCTCCGGCCTCAGCAGCATGCTTCTGTGCATAACTTTCGACGTGCCCAGTAAGCGTGACGACCCCAACATTCGCCGTAACACCGATATGCGCAGCTGTAACGCTGGGCTCCCATTCCAGCTCGGCCAATACGGAAAGTTGAAGTTGTGAGTCCAGAGACACGGGTAGATCCTTCTGAATCGTTCGCCGAAGCGAAACGCTGGTGTAAAGATATGTGCCAATAACGACCTCAAGCGCATGAGCGGATCGCCGCGCATTATCGCTTTTTAGGGATGCGCTGGTTTTAGCGCTGGCTCGCGGTTACCGGCCTCAAGCCCAAATAAGAAACGCGTGAATTGGGTTTTCGCGGCATTAATTCTTTAAGCAAGAACATTTTCCAACCACCGCTTGAGAACTGAATGCTAAAGACGATGGGATTTGGCGTTAAATTACGGCGTTCCAGACCTTTAGTCGGGACGTGCGGAAAATTTGGATTCTAGATTGAGCAGCCAGATCGGCTCCAGGCTGGCATGTGGCGGGCAAGGCGCTGTCGAGCCCACTGGTAGGCCGCCCAGTTCGTTGGCAAAGGCGTGATTCACGTCACGGTGATGCGCCTCGTCGGCGCGCACTACCAAAACCACGTCGCGCAAGGTGGCGTTGTCGGCAAGGCCCCAATATTTCTTGGCGATTGCTGGCGCTGGCACATTGGGCGAGCGACCTTGGTCGATCTCTGCCAGATAACAGGTGTAGCTTATGACGGCTTCTTCCTCAAAATAGCCGACCAGACGATGCGCCGTCTTGGACGACACCAGATAAAGACCGAAGAAGAAAAGGTAGAAGACCCACTGAACGCCGATGATAACCAGGCGCTCGAACAGGGTCGGCTTGGCGATCTCGACGAACGTCATCAAATGCATGCGCTCGTTCTCGGCCTCATCCATTAAGGTCTTGATCCAACCGCGGTCGTCGCACATCCGGCGCAGGCAGGTCAGATGATTTATGGTTGCCCCCACCATCCCAGGGACCGCCGCGACCGTCTCGAGTACCACTGCACGATGCCCATAGCGCTTGGCGAAAAACGTATCTGCACACCAGCGCAGCAATTTCGTGAACCCGATCGCTATGCGGTCGGAGGCTCCGTGCGGGCTGTGATGGATCGACAGATCGACGTGCGGCGTAACCATCTGGAACCTCCCTGCCGCCAACAATACTGGCGGGTGAGAGAGTCCTAGAGACTTTCGCCTAACCCGCGCCATCCGCGATAGTGCGTAAGTAGAACTACCTAGCGCCGCCGCCATTCGCCGCCAGTGCCTTGCGCACCAAGTCCGCCACAGTGCACGCCCGCATTTTATCCATGACCCTTTTCCGGTGCACTTCGACCGTGCGGGGGGAAATGCCCAACCGGTGGGCGACGACCTTGTTAGGATGTCCGTCCACCAAAAGATTCAGGACTTCTCGTTCCCGGGGCGTTAGCGAGGCGACGGCTTGCCGCGCCTCAAATGCCCGGCCGCTGTCTTCGGCGCTGACGGCCCCAGCCTGGAGCGCCCGCTTGATACAGTCCAGAAGCAATACATCTTCAAATGGCTTTTCCAAAAAATCGATTGCCCCAGCTCGCATCGCTTTGACCGCAAGCGGCACATCGCCATGCCCCGTCATTACAATTACCGGTAAACCCTTCAGCCGTGTCATCACTTGTGTCTGCAATTCAAGTCCGTCCATGTCGGGCATTCGGATATCGGTCAGCAGACAGGCGCCAACAATGTCCGGGCCACTTTCCAGGAATTGCCGCGCGGATGAATAACGCTTCACTTCATAATCTGCTGCCCGCAGCAGGAAGCCTAGCGCGTCGCGCACGCCTTCATCGTCATCAACGATATGGATGATCGCGCCCATCATACGGTTCCGGGTTCAAGAGGCACCCGAAAGCGAAAAATCGCGCCACCGCCCACACTTGCCTCAGCCCAAATCCGCCCGCCATGAGCCTCAACGATGGTCCGCGAAATGCTCAACCCTATGCCCATTCCGTCATCCTTGGTGCTGGCGAAAGCCTCAAACAGACGCAAGGCGACTTCCGGCGCGACGCCCGTCCCAGTATCGGTGACCGAAATCACAGCAAAACCGTCCTCACGCGCGGCTGTTACTTTCAGGCGCCGCTCCACCACATCGCGCATCGCATCGACGGCGTTACGGATCAAATTGACCAAAACCTGTTGAATCTGCACCTTGTCCAAGAACGGCGGCGGAATATCGGGGTCAATCTGGATTTCCACCTTGACCCCATCGGCTGCAAGCCCGACCGCCCCAAGCGAAACCGCGTCCATTATCAGGGGCCCTAGCGGTTCTCGAGTTCGCTGGGGTTCGCGCTTTTCGACAAAGGCGCGCAACCGACGGATGATCTCGCCGGCCCGGGCGGCATCTTTGGCGGTCTTAGCCAATCCATCGCGAATTTCGGCCAGTGGCGGATTTTCCCTATCGATCATCCGCTGCATCGCCCCGGCATATGACAGGATTGCGGTTAGAGGTTGATTGAGCTCGTGCGCGATTGCTGACGACATCTGCCCCATAGCGGTGACTCGTGTAGCGTGTAGCAGATCGTTCTGCAGCGCTTGAATCTGCCTCTCCCGCTCCCGTTCATCGCTGATGTCATGAACGATGCCGACGAAAATCCGCCGCCCCCCTAGCTGGCCTTCACCCACCGACAAATACATCGGAAATGTGGTGCCGCCCTTGCGCCGCCCGGTAACCTCGCGTCCGATGCCGATGATATGCTTTTCACCGGTCGATTTGTAATGCATCAGATAGCCATCATGCTCAGCATGGTAAGGTTCTGGCATAAGAATCTTCACGTTGTGGCCCAAGACCTCATCAGGCGCATAACCGAACAGCCGCATGCACGCTTCGCTGTAGACGAGCACCGTCGCCGCTTCATCGATCACCATGATTCCGTCGACACTAGTGGCGACCAGCGCACGGAAAAGCGCATCGCTGTCGAGCCCATTTTGAACGGCTGAATGCCCGGTTTCCATGGCACTTCTCCTAACTTGGCGAATATAGGGGCACCTTTATCCCCCCGCAAAGCCCACTACGTAGTTTTGCGTACGCAAGTTCGCGAATAGCGCCATGAGCCGCACTCGCCAGTATGGCCCGAAGTCAACGATGGGGCGTCACAATGAACGCAACGGAAATCGGATTTCTTATCCTCGTAATAGGGGCACTTACTTTGTTTGGCGGCACACTCGCCTGGGCCTCTTGGATGGAATCGCGCAACGCCTCAAGAATTACTCGGAAAAATTGCTTGTGAGGGCGCTCGTATGGACCGAGGTCGGCCGAATCGCGCTGATGGAGCGTCCGATTCCCCAGTTGCAGTCTGCTGGTGACGCAATTGTGCGAGTGACGAAAACCACCATCTGCGGTACCGACCTGCATATCCTTAAGGGCGATGTCGCGACAGTCTCGCCGGGCCGTATCCTCGGGCATGAAGGCGTCGGCGTGGTGGAGTCAGTCGGTGCCGGCGTGACCGCGTTCAAGCCCGGGCAACACGTCCTGATCTCTTGCATTTCTGCCTGCGGTGTCTGCGAGAATTGCCGCAAAGGGATGTTCTCTCATTGTGCCACGGGCGGCTGGATCCTAGGCAACACCATTGACGGAACTCAGGCGGAATATGTTCGCATTCCGCATGCCAACACCAGCCTCTATCTCCTGCCAGATGGCATCGAGGAGGATGCGTTAGTGATGCTTAGCGACATCCTTCCGACGGGCTTCGAATGCGGCGTTCTCAACGGTAAAATCAAGCCGGGCGATACTGTGGCGATCGTCGGCGCCGGCCCGATTGGCCTCGCTACCTTGCTGACAGCCCAGTTTTACGCGCCTTCGGATATCTTCATGATTGATCCCGACGCTAACCGACTGGAGGTGGCGCGGCAGTTCGGAGCTACGGCGCTCCTAAACTCCACCGATGGCTTCGTGGCCGAAAGAGTACTCAACGCCACCGGCGGGCGGGGCGTCGATGTCGCCATTGAGGCGGTGGGCAAGCCGGAGACCTTTACGCTCTGCACTCAGTTGGTGGCGGCGGGCGGCATCATCGCAAATATCGGCGTACATGGCGCGGCCGCGACCTTGCACTTGGAAAATCTATGGGACCGCAATATCACCATTACCACGCGGTTGGTGGACACCGTGTCCACCCCCATGCTGCTCAAGATCCTGAAGTCCGGCCGCATCGACGCAAATAAGCTCGTCACGCATCGTTTTTCGTTCGACAAAATCTTGGAGGCGTATGAAACCTTCGGCCATGCGGCACAGACCCATGCGCTGAAAGTAATCATCAGCACATAATGTCCACTATGCCTTATAACGCTGAGAGCTACGAGAAAAGAGCGTTGGAATGCGTATCCCTTGCCAACATAGCAAGCGATTGCGTTATACAGGGCGAACTTTTGAAGTTGCGTCAAACTTATTTGAAAATCGCTCGACTGCTGCGCGAACAGATGCCGCCGGACCGTCGTAACAGTTAGCGTCTGAAAATACTCCCCATCTGCCGTTGACGGCATACGCGAACGGCTTATTGGTATTGAGCGCGCAGCGATGTGCCCGGCGTTAAAACTGAGCAAGACGTTCGAGGTCGGCGGTTCGTCAATTGTTGCGATCCGCATGCACGGAGTATGTTCAGTGCCGCATTTACATCATCGCTCTATTGAGCTCATTGAAATTTCAAAGTTGAAGCCGGCGTTGCGTAATGCGCGCACGCATTCAAACCGACAGATCACTTCGCATCCCGTGCGACGACTGGGTGGCTGGCATGGAAGGGATCGAACCGTGCTGTGCCGTTTACAAACCTGTCTCCGGCAGCGCCCGCCTGAAGGTTATGGAAATCAGACAATCCCAGTCGGAAATTAGTGGGCCGCAATGGCGCCGGTGATCAGGGCAGGCCGCAACCCATGCCGACCGGGCCCGGCTTGGAGATGTCCGCTTTACGTTTATAGCAGGCTTACAAAATGGGGTAAGGTATCGACAATATCGATATCTCACTTTGAGAAAGATGCCTCGATTGACACTGTAGCCGTGGCTCTATTTGCGAGTGCGGGTTGAAGCCTTTTGAGCGATATTTAGAGCCTTGGCGTGAGCCTCGCTAGCCAAGGTATGCTTGCGAACAGCTGCATGGTGTGCGGATGTACCTATGGCGAGCTTCATCTCCTTGTGGGCCGCCGCACGCTCCGCTGCGCGTTTGTCCAATTCGATGTCTTCAGAACTCTTATCGCTCAATTCTATTTCCCTCAAAGTTGGCCAGACACTATTGCTTTCACGGCGCCCCGTACTGCTTCGTATTTGCCGAGGCGCAGGGTATTGCCTCCTGCGCTGCAGTCAATGACCCCGCGCCTGTTTGATGTAGTCAGATAAGCGTGTGGCATCGAGGTCGCCTCGCGCGACAGAAGAGCGAACCGCGCAATCCGGCTCGGTGTCGTGCCGGCAATTATGAAACCGGCATTGCGGTGCCAAGCCTTCGATGTCATCGAAAGCACCCTCGGAGGCTTCCGGGGCGTCCCAGGTTTCCAGTCCCCTGAGACCAGGAGTGTCGATAATAGCCCCGCCTTGCGACCGGACGAGCAACTGACGACTAGTTGTCGTGTGCCGGCCGCGACCATCATAGTCGCGAACTTTCTGTGTTGCTTGCGCGTCGTGACCGAGCAACTGGTTAGTTAATGTCGATTTGCCGACGCCGGAAGAGCCAATGAGCGCGACGGTGCGATTGCCCGTGAAATATTGTTCCAGAACCTGGATACTTTCCCGAACGCGCGCGCTGATCACGTGAAGGGGCATGTCATGACCGAGTCCCTTGATCTCGCCGGCCGATCCCACAACATTGTTCTCCAGATCCGATTTGTTTACCAGGATCACGGGAGCGGCGCCGCTTTTTTTCACCAAGGCACAATAGCGCTTCATGCGCGGCAGATTGAAATCACCACCCATTGAGGTCACAATAAACGCGACATCGATATTCGCAGCCAAAAGCTGCGGGTCGGGCCTCCCCGATGCTTTGCGAATTAATGCGCTCGTCCGGGGCAGAACTACCTCAATCGTCGCCGGGCTATCTCGCTCGGAAAGGTCTACCGCCACAAAGTCTCCGACGCCCGGCAAGTCCGAACGCTGGCCCGCCGTGTTACGCAGTCGCCCGGTTGTGCCTGCGGAAAGTTCGGTCTCTTCAGTCGCGATCCTGTAGTGACTTCGGTGCTCCGCAACGACGCGTGCAGGTACTAGACCCTCGCCGCCGTGGGCCTCAAACTTCTCTTGCCATCGCGCGTTCCAGCCTAATGTTTCGAGAGGCATCTATCAGTCTCCAACTGGCGATCTTCACAATGCTTCAAAACCGAGTCTCCACTCCCTTCAAACCTGTCTCCGGCTAAGTGACTGCCGCAAAGGCGGAAATAGATTTTCGGCGACCAGAGACTGGGCGCCATAGTCGGCCGGTTGCACGCGCCTGGGAGCCGCCTTTTATGCTCCTGCGAAATAGGCGGCGCGCTAAGGGCCCGAAAGCGCGGGAGAAAATCCCGTGCTTTGCACATCCCCTGCCGAGCAGGAACTGGGTGGCTGGGGCGGAAGGGATCGAACCTTCGAATGCTGGAATCAAAATCCAGTGCCT
>JBEPVO010000012.1:0-34662 GCA_041690975.1 Alphaproteobacteria bacterium | reverse complement strand
AGATGTCGTTGAACAAGCCGCGCGCACTGGCCGCCGCAAGTGCACCGATCACGCCTAGCGGGATGACCAGCATCACCGACAGCGGGATCGCCCAGCTTTCATACAGGGCTGCCAGGCAGAGATAGATGATCAGGATCGACAGCGCATACAGAGCAGGGGCTTGCGCACCGGATTGCTGTTCTTGGAAGGACAGGCCGGTCAGCTCGTAATTGATGCCCTGGGGCAGCTTCTTGAACAGCGTGTCCATTTCCTGCAGCGCCGTACCCGAACTGATGCCCGGCGCGCCCTGTCCTTGAATTTCGATGGAAGGAAAGCCGTTGTACCGGTTGAGGGTCGCCGGACCCAGTGCCCAGCTTGCCGTAGCGAAGGACGAGAAGGGCGCCATGGTGCCGGTGTTGCTGCGCACATACCAACGATTGAGATCGTCCGGCGACATGCGATAGGGCGCATCGCCCTGCAGGTAGACGCGCTTGACGCGGTTGCGGTCGATGAAATTGTTGATGAAGGAGCCGCCCCAGGCCGCCGACAAGGTAGAGTCGATATCGGTGGTGGCCACGCCCAGCGTGTTGGCCTTTTCCTGGTCGATGTTGATGTGCAGCTGCTGGGTATCGTCAAGGCTGGCAGGGCGCACGCCGACAAGTTTCGGATTCTGCGACGCCATTCCCAGCAGCATGTTGCGGGCCTGGATCAGGCCTTCATGACCCATATTGCCGCGGTCTTCCATCTGCAAGTCGAAGCCGGTGGCGATACCCAGTTCCTGCACGGAGGGCGGCACGATCGGGAATACTTGCGCATCGGGGATGCGGAAGAAGGCCATGAAAGCGCGACGCGCGATCATTGCGGCGGAGCGATCCTTGCCTGGCCGCTCATCCCAATTGCGCAGTCGCGCAAAGGTGATGCCGGCATTCTGGCCGACGCCCAGGAAGCTGAAGCCGGCGACAGTAAAGACCATGTCGACGTTCTTCTTTTCGTCTTCCAGATAATGCTTGGAGACTTGCCGGGCCACGGCCAGGGTCTTGGGCTGGGTGGTGCCGGACGGCAGGTTGATCAGGTTGATAATGAAGCCTTGGTCCTCATCCGGCAAAAAACCGGTAGGCAGGTAAACGAACAGGCCAGCCATGCCCGCCACGATCAGGGCGTAAACAGCCATGGTCGTTTTGGTGTGGTTCAAAAACCGTTCCAGATTGCGGTAATACAAGGTTCGGGTGGCTTCGAAGCTGTTGTTGAACCAGGTAAAAAAGCGACCCAGGAAGCCGCTTCCATGCCGGTGCTCGCCGCCATCCGTGATGGGTTTCAGCAAGGTGGCGCAAAGTGCTGGCGTCAATATCAGCGCGACCATGATCGAAAGCGTCATGGCCGAAACGATGGTGACGGAGAACTGGCGATAGATCACGCCGGTCGATCCGCCGAAGAAGGCCATGGGCAGGAACACTGCCGTCAGCACCAGTCCAATGCCGATCAGGGCGCCGGTGATTTCCTGCATCGAGCGTAGTGTCGCTTCGCGGGGTGGCAATCCCTCCTCGCGCATAATTCGTTCGACATTCTCCACCACCACGATGGCGTCATCGACCAGAAGTCCGATCACCAGAACCAGCGCGAACAAGGTCAGCGTATTGATAGAATAGCCCGCGATTGCCAGCACGCCGAACGTGCCCAGCAGCACCACCGGCACCGCCACAGCGGGCACCAGGGTGGTGCGCCAGTTCTGCAGGAAGAGATACATGACCAGGATCACCAGGGCGATTGCTTCGACCAGGGTCTTGACCACATCGCGGATCGAAAGCCGGATGAAGTCGGTATTGTCGACCGGGAAGAGCAGCTTCATGCCGGGTGGGAAGGTCGGCTCCATGGCCTGCGCCCGCTTCTTCACTTCGTCCACCAGCTTCAAGGCGTTGGCGCCCGGGGCCGGCATGATGGCGAAACCTGCGGCAGGGAAGCCGTTCATTTCGCTGATGACGGCATAATTGTCGCCGCCCAATTCGACCCGCGCCACATCCGACAGATGCACCACGGCGCCATCGGAGGTGGTCTTCAAGATGATGTCGCGGAATTGTGCGGCGGTCTGGAGCTGAGATTGCGCTGTGACCGTGGCATTGAGCGCCTGGCCGGGAACCGCGGGCTGACCACCGATCGAGCCGGCGGAAACCTGGACGTTCTGTGCCTGAACGGCATTGCGCACGTCGGAAGGCTGCAGCGAGAAATTGTGCAGCTTGTAGGGATCGAGCCAGATGCGCATCGCATATTGCGTGCCGAAATTCTGGATATTGCCCACGCCGGTGACGCGGCTCAGCTGATCCTGCATCTTGGACGTCATGAAGTCCGACACGTCCAAGGTGGTGTAGCGGCCGGTGGTGTCATACATCGCCACGACCAGCAGGAAGTTGGTCTGGGCCTTGGCAACCGTCACGCCGAGTTGCTGCACCTGGCTGGGCAGCTGTGCCACAGACTGCTGTACCTTGTTCTGAACCTGCACCTGGGCGATGTCGGCATTGGTGCCTGGCGCGAAGGTGGCCGTGATCAGTACTGAGCCGTCAGAATTGGACGAGGACGAGAAATACAGAAGGTTATCCAGGCCGGTGAGCTGCTGCTCGATCACCTGGGTGACGGAATTCTGCACCGTCGCGGCGTCGGCGCCAGGATAGAAGGCGCTTACCGTAACGGCGGGCGGGGCGATGGTGGGATACTGTTCCACCGGCAGGTTGAAGGCCGAGATGCCGCCCGCCAGCATGATGACGATGGCGATGACCCAGGCGAAAACCGGTCGGTCGATAAAGAAGCGGGACAGCGACATGGCCGTTCCTTATTTTGTGCCGGATTGAGCGGCGGGTGCAGGACCTGTCTGGGCGGGCATCGGCGTGACTTTCATGTCGGGCCGCAGATTTTGCAGACCCTGCACGATCACCTTCTCGCCGGCCTTGAGACCATCAAGCACCTGCCAGTTGCCGTCCACGACGCGGCCGGTCTTGATCAGCTTGAGGCGCGCCGTGTTCTGGTCATCCACGACCAAGACAGTGGGTTCGCCCTTCGGATTGCGGCCGACGGCCAGTTGGGGGATCAGAATGCCGTGCGGATCGACACCTTCATTGATGGTGGCGCGCACATACAGGCCCGGCAGCAAATAACCATCCGGATTGGGGAAGATGGCGCGCAGGCGCACGGTGCCGGTGGTGGGATCCACCGTGACGTCGGTGAATTGCAGTTTGCCTTTCAGCGGATAGACGCTGCCGTCATCCAGGGTCAGTGTCACTTCCGCGCTGAGCGGGCCGCCGCGGTCGATCTGGCCCTTCTGCGCGGCGCGCTCCAGCGCCAGCAATTCGGACGACGACTGGTCGATGTCGACATAGATCGGATCGAGGGTCGAGATCGTGGCCAGCGAATTGGCCTGGTTGGCTGTAACCAGTGCGCCGATCGTAACCGTGGACGCGCCGATGCGTCCGGAGATGGGCGCGGTGATGCGGGTGTAAGCCAGATTGATCCGCGTGGTCTCGAGATTTGCCTTGGCCTGCAGATAGGCCGACTGCGCATTGTCATTGTCTTGCGGCGCGATGGCGCTGGCCTTCAGCAGCTCCGCAAACCGGGTTGCCTTGATTTTGGCGCTGGAAAGCGTGGCCGCGGCGCTGTCATACGCCGCCTGATAGGGAGATGCGTCGATCTGATAGAGCGGCTGGCCGACCTTGACGGTGCTGCCTTCGGTGAAGAGCCGCGCCTTGATGATGCCGTTGACCTGCGGCCGGATTTCGGAGACGGCGGTGGGGTCGGTGCGGCCTGGAAGCTCGGCGATCAACTGGACCGACTGCTCCTTGACCACCATGAAACCGGCCATCGGCGTCATCTGCTGCTGTTGCGGCGGGCTGCAAGCCGACAGGACGGCTGCGATCGCCACGATGACCGAATAATTGCGCACCATGAATTCCCCTCAAAATACCGGCAACGCCGGCCCCGATTTGGGCGCTCTCCTACCAGAAGCTGCGCTGATCCCCAACCTGCCGCCGGGGAAAATACCCCGGGAGGCCCTATTGCTACCGACGCCTTAAATAGGTGAGGCGGAACCGATTGAAAGGGTCCGCCCGAACAAAGACCGCGTCTTTACAGATGTTTTACACAGCCGAGGCGGCCCTGGCGGAAAGTGAAGCATCCAGCCAGAATTTCGAGACGGCTTCTTCCAGAACACTTGCACTTTCGATCCGGCACAGTGTTGCTTTGGCCTCACGACGTGTTGCAGACGTGCCGAAGGGTGCGTTTTCGACATACCAGCCCAGATGTTTGCGGAAGACCTTGAGGCCCAGCGCGTCGCCATAAAACGCCAAGGATGCGGCCAGATGCTCCAGCAGAATCGTCAGCCTTGTCCGGGGATCAGGTTCCATCATCACATCGTTCTGCATCAATGCGGCGCCCAGACCCGATGCAATCCAGGGCCGGCCATAGCTGCCGCGTCCGATCATCACCGCATCGGCGCCCGATTGGGCCAGTGCGGTTTGCGCCGACACTAGATCGATGATGTCGCCATTGACGATCACGGGAATTTTCACCGCCCGCTTGACCTCGGCGACGGCGCGCCAGTCGGCCTTGCCCTTGTAGAATTGCTGGCGGGTCCGGCCATGCACCGTGATCGCTTTGACGCCCAGCTGTTCGGCCCGCGCCGCAATCTGCGGCGCGTTCTTCCAATGATCATCCCATCCCAACCGCATCTTGAGCGTAACAGGCCGGGACGTGCCGTTCACGGCCGCCCCGATCAGCCGCGAGGCCAGTTCCTCGTCCCGCATCAGTGCCGAACCGGACAGTGCGCCGGTCACTTCCTTGGCAGGGCAGCCCATGTTGAAGTCGATGATATGCGCACCGGCCTGTTCCGCCAGACGCGCGCCCTTGGAAATCCACTCGGCTTCGCGGCCGACCAGCTGGATCACCATCAACGGTAGCGCATTTTCATCGTCTTTGGCTCCGATCGCCGCGCGGCGCACGACGTCTGGGCGACCACGCGCGAAGCTGTCACAAGCCACCATTTCCGTCGCGACATAAGGCGCGCCCTGCCGCGACGCGGCCTGACGGAAGGGTAGGTCCGATACGCCGGTCATGGGGGCGATCAACACCCGGCCGGGAATGGTCACATCGCCGATCTGGAGGCTGCTCATGGCGGCGGAAATAGCGCTTTTTCCGTCGCTTTTCCAATAGTTAAGGCTTTGGCGCTTAGAAAAGGCCATGCTTTCGGTCCGCCTTAACCGCCTTCTTGCCCGGCTGACGCCTGCGCGGTCCGTCCGGCTTGCCGGGGCGCGGCCCATCGCCAGCATCACGTTCGACGATTTCCCCAAATCGGCCTGGGTCCAGGGCGGGCCGGTTCTCGCCCAACATAAAGTGCGCGGCACATATTACACGGTCGGCAGCTTTTGTGGTCGTACCGTGGACGGCACGATTTTCTATGACGCCGATGATCTGCGTGCCGTTGCCGCCGCCGGTCATGAGATCGCCTGCCACAGCTTTGCCCACCAGCCAACACCGTCCCGGACGTCCAAAGAACTGGCGGAAGACTCGGCGCGCAACACGGAATTTCTCAAGCCATTTCTGAATGGCCAGGTACCGGAGAGCTACGCCTTTCCCTATGGCCTGGCGTCACCCCGCACCAAGAAATTCTTCGCGCCGCGCTTCACCAATGTGCGCGGCGTCCATCCCGGATTGAACAGCGGGCGCGCCGACCTGGCCCTGCTCAATGTCGTGTCCATCGAGATGCGCTGCTGGGACCCAGAGGAAATCGCGCGCGCCATCGCGCGCGCGCGTCACGATCATGCCTGGATCATTTTCTACACCCACGATATCAGCGCCGCGCCCAGCGAATACGGCTCCACCCCTGCCATGCTGTCGGAAGTGTTGGATCGGCTGGCCGAGGCGCGCATAGAAATCCTGCCGATGCGCGAGGCGGTCAAAGCTGCTATCGGTTAGGCCATGACGCACCGGATCGCCACCGCCAACACGTCGCGCACTTGGACCTTTTTTGAAGGCGAATGGCACGAAGGCAATGTGGCGATCATGGGCCCGCGCACTCAAGGCGCCTGGCTGGCTTCGGTTCTGTTCGACGGCGCGCGCGCCTTTGAAGGTGTGACGCCGGATCTGGGTCGGCATTGTGCGCGGATCAATGAATCCGCCCAGGCTTTCAAGCTGAAACCGATGGTGAGCGATCAGGATTGGCTGGCGCTGTGCCTGGAAGGCGTGAAGAAATTCGATGCCGATGCGGCGCTTTATATAAGGCCCATGTATTGGGCCGATGCTGGCGGCGGCGGCGGCGTGATGTTCGATCCTGAAACCACCCGCTGGTGCTTGTGCATTTATGAGGCGCCGATGCCGGAACCGACAGGGGTGGCAATCACCTTGTCGCCGCATCGCCGGCCGACCATGGAAACCGCACCGGTGGCGGCCAAGGCGAGCTGTCTTTATCCCAATAACGGCCATGCGATGCTGGAAGCGGCGTCGCGCGGCTTCGACAATTGCTTGCTCCGCGACATGCTGGGCAACATCGCCGAGCTGGCCAATGCCAATGTTTTCATGGTGAAAGATGGCGTGGTCTTCACGCCCGTGCCCAACGGCACCTTCCTGTCGGGCATCACACGAGCGCGCGTGATCGGATTGTTGCGCGGCGATGGCACGACCGTGGTCGAGAAGCCGCTATCGTATCAGGACTTCCTGGGCGCCGACGAAATCTTCTCGGCGGGCAATTACAGCAAAGTGGCGCCGATGACCCGGATCGAAGATCGCCCGATGCAGATCGGTCCGGTCTATCGCCGCGCCCGCAAGCTCTACTGGGAATTTGCGCACGCCTGACGAACGTTTGGCTGGTGCGCGCTCAGCCGAACATCACTTTTTCGGTATAAGCGAGATCGTTGAGTTTTGGCAGGTGGGGGCCCTTGTAAAGCCGTGGCTCTTTTTCTTCGACATAGATCGACGGCATGCGTTTCACTTTGCCGTCCAGAATAAATCCAAGAGATCCTCGCGCCAGGAAATAGCGGCCCAGAGCGCCGCCGCAGCGCTCGAATTCCGAAGTGGCCCGGCAATAGATCAATTCCAGGATCGGCAGCTGGAGGCGCGTGACCCGGCGAGGCCGCAAAACGAATGGCGAAACTGCGCCGTCTTTCATGCATACGACGCTGATGCATCCCAGGGCGCGGTGATCCTCCAGCAAGATCCGCTCAGGCAGATCGACCGGGATGTCTTCGCTGACTTTTCCGGTGCCCATGGTCAGGACAGGAAAGGCGACGCTGCGCCCAAAATTATATCGTGTCCAACCCAGCGATGTCATGGTCCTGCGGGTGTGATCGGCCGGCGAGGTGTTCAGATAGATGACGTTCTCGACGCTGGTCGCCATGATCGGCAACGATTTTGCGTGAGCGCGGCGATAGGGCGGTTCCACATACCAGGACGACAGATTGCAGATGATCTGCTGATCCCGGCGCGATGAGATCGTGAAGATGACCCCGACAAGGCCGCAATCCGCTTCCAGCGTATAGCCAATATGGGGCATACCTTTGATGGTCGGCCGCGCCGCGATCCGGGCCAGGCCATTTTCCCAATAGCCGGGGGCGTGACCGGGAAAGCCGATCTTGAGAATCGACGCAAGCGTCTCCAGATCGCCTTGCAGAATTTGGCGGCATCGTACGCGTGGAACAGCGAGATCTTCAGCGGACGCAGACATAAAAGCCCTTTCTGACAAAGCTTTATCGCCGCCTCGCCATTAGCGGAACGTTAAAGCTACCGGCCTAGGCTGGGCGGGAGTTCCCCGGTTTTGCGCATGAACACGCAGTCCATGATCTTTGAGAAATTCGCGCAGATGGTGCGTGCGCAGGAGAATCGACAGGCGCCTGTACGTGATGGTTGGGCGTTGCGGGATTCAAAGTTGGCCGATCGCCAGCTCGAATGCAGGGCCGGGTAATGGCGCGCGACGACAAGACGGTTGAGAATTTCGCTTTCGGCCAGCGCGGCACGCGGGCCACCCTGCATATCGGGGTGGTCAACAGCATGCCGGACGCGAGCTTGCGCACCACCGAATTGCAATTCGCGCGGCTGCTGAAAGAAGCGGCCGGAAATTTTGACGTTCGTCTGCACCTCTTCGCTATGCCGGAAGTTCCCCGCAGCGCGGATGCGCTTGCCCGCATGGATGGCTTTTACGCCGATGCCGCGTCGCTTCCCGGCGCGGGCATGGATGCCTTGATCCTCACGGGCGCGGATTCGCAAACCGGCAAACTGAAAGATGAGCCCTATTGGCGGGCCTTGACCCGCCTGATGGATTGGGCGGAAGGCAGCACCGTCACCACCTTGTTTTCAGACCTGGCCGCGCACGCTGCGGTTCTGCATTTCGACGGCATTGCACGCCGTCCGTTGCCGAAAAAGCTTACAGGCGTTTTCGCCAGCTTGCGCGCGGTCGAGGATCCCTTGCTGATCGGCGTGCCGGCGCGAGCCATGACGCCGCATTCGCGCAAGCATGGATTGCTGGAAAGCGATCTCACCGCGCATGGCTACCGGGTATTGACCCGGTTGACCGACGGATCGGTGGACTTGTTCGTGCGGGATGGCCGCAGCCGCTTCGTTTTTCTCCAGGGTCATCCGGAATATGGCGCCGACACCCTGGGCCGCGAATATCTGCGCGATATGGGACGGTTTCTGGGGGGTGAAGGCACCCGGCCGTCGATCCCGGAAAATTACTTCGACCGGGTCACCGAAAACGCGCTGCAGGCCTTGGCCGGCCGCGAGGCCCAGATCTCTGATTATATTGACGTGGTGACGGGCGCCGTACCCCTGCAATCTTGGCGCAGCACCACGCTCCGGCTATTCGCCAACTGGATTGCCAGCATCGCAGCAGAAAAACCTCGTCGCCGGGTCGCGCGCGCCGCGCCGCTTCACAGGTCGGCCTGACCCGCCCTGACGGGCGAGGTGTGCGGTATACTGGCAACATTACTTAACTGTCGCAAATTGTACCGATCGGGCCCCTTCACCCTGCCTTCCCCCTCCATTACATAGGGTGCTTCGGCGGGGGCCGGAATGATGATGGCAACGCTATTTATCTGGGCAGGCAGCCTTTTTGCCGGTCTTGCGCTTTTCGGCGCAGGCTATGCCCTGGCGGCTGCCTTCTTGGCGGGCCGTTTCATGCGGGCTGAGAATGCGGCTGTGGCCGCCTATCCCGCGGTTACCATCTTGAAGCCCCTGCATCTGGGCGAGCCCGGGCTCTCGGACAATCTGGAAAGCTTCTTCGCGCAGGATTATCCCGGCGATATTCAGATCGTGTTCGGCGTGCATGATTCAAACGACCCCGCCATTGCGGTGGTCGAGGCGTTGCAGGCGCGCTATCCCCATCTCGATACCGTGATTGTTGCCGATGGTGCGCTGCATGGCTCCAACGCCAAAGTGTCCAACCTGATCAACATGCTGCCGGCGGCGCGTCACGGCATATTGGTGTTGTCGGACAGCGATATCGTGGTGACGCCGCGTTGGTTGCGTCATGTGACCGATGCCTTGGCCCAGCCGGATGTCGGACTGGTGACGTGCCTGTACACCGGCGAAGTCGTGCGGGGTCAGAACCGCATCTGGTCGACCTTGTCGGCGATGGGCACAACGTATGACTTCCTGCCCAACGTCATGCTGGGTGCAAGCTTGGGATTGGCGGAGCCCTGCATGGGTTCCACGATCGCACTCACCCGCGCGATGCTGGACGAGATCGGCGGCTTCATGGCGTTCGCCGATTATCTGGCCGACGATTACGAAATGGGCCGCGCCGTCCGCGCCAGAGGGCATGTGCTGGCCATCCCCGCGATGGGCGTGGGTCACACCGCGACCGAATCAAGCGCCCGGGAATTGTTCCGTCACGAACTGCGCTGGACCCGCACCATCCGCACCGTCAATCCGCTGGGTCATCTTGGCACCATCATCACTTTCGGGTTCCCGATTGCGCTGATTTCCGCGGTGTTGCTGGATTTTTCCTGGGTGAGTCTGGCGGTTGTCGGACTGACTTTGGCGTCGCGGCTGTTTCTCAAACGCCGCATTGATGGTATTTTCGGCACCTATGCGGGTCCGTACTGGCTTTTGCCGGCGCGTGACCTTTTGAGTTTTGCAGTTTTTCTGACGTCGCTGTTCGGCGAGACGGTCCATTGGCGGGGATCCCGCTTTTCGGTCGAGCCCAGTGGCGCTTTGTCTCAATTCTGAAGGTAGTCATTCCATGCCCATGAAGTCGCTTTTTCTCCAGGCCCCATCCTTTGACGGTTACGACGGCGGCGCTGGCGCGCGCTATCAGATGAAGCGGGAAGTGAAATCCTTTTGGTTTCCCACCTGGCTGGCCCAGGCGGCCGCGATGGTGCCGGGTTCGCGCCTGATTGACGCCCCGCCACACCGCCTGTCCTTCAAGGACATCGAGGAGGATGTGAAGGCGCATGAGCTGATCATCATCCATACCTCCACGCCCAGCTTCAAATCCGACGTGCGCACCGCCGACATGGTGCGTGCCATCAACCCGACCGCCAAGATTGGTTTCATCGGCGCCAAGGTGGCGGTCGAACCGGAAGAAAGCCTCAAGGCCGCGCCGTCGATCGATTTCGTCTGCCGCAACGAATACGAATTCACCGTCCAGGAACTGGCGAATGGCGCCGACTGGTCGACCATCAAGGGCCTCAGCTATCGCGGTGCGGACGGCAATATCGTCAACAATCCGGAACGCGAAATCCTGATGGACATGGACCAGTTGCCGTCGGTGTTGCCGATGTACAAGCAGCTCAAGGTCGAGAATTATTTCGGCGGCTATCTGATGCACCCCTATATGTCCTGGTATACGGGCCGGGGCTGCAAATCACGCTGCACCTTCTGCCTCTGGCCCCAGACCATCGGCGGTCACAAATACCGCTACAAGTCGATCGCCAAGGTGGTCGAAGAAGTGAAGTATGTGCAGAAGGAATTCCCCCAGATACGGGAAATTTTCTTCGACGACGACACGCTGACCGACGATCATGATCGCGTCGAGGAATTGGCGCGTGCGCTTGGCCCATTGGGGATCACCTGGTCCTGCAACGCCAAGGCGAATGTGCCGCGCAAGACGCTGGAAGTGATGAAGGCAAACGGCTTGCGCCTGTTGCTGGTCGGCTATGAATCCGGCAACCAGAAAATCCTGCACAACATCAAGAAGGGTCTCCTGGTCGAAGTCGCCAAGCGCTTCTCTAAAGATTGTCACGATCTGGGCGTGATCGTGCACGGCACTTTCATCCTGGGCCTGCCGGGCGAGACCCGTGAGACCATTCAGGAAACCCTGGCATTCGCCAAGGAAGTCAATCCGCGTACCTTGCAGGTGTCATTGGCGGCGCCCTATCCGGGCACCTTCCTGTACAAGCAGGCCAAAGAGAATGGCTGGTTCGCGTCGGACGTCGATCTTTTGACGGATGACGGCACCCAGATCGCGCCACTCAATTATCCGCATCTCGGCCATACCGAGATTTTTGAATCGGTGGAGACCTTCTACAAGAAGTTCTATTTCCGCCCTTCCAAGATTGCGGAAATCCTGGGCGAGATGCTGACATCGCGCCACATGATGGTGCGACGCTTGCGCGAAGGCGTGGAATTCTTCCAGTTCCTCCGGAACCGCGAAGACATGATCGTCTCCTGACCGCATGACCCGCAAAAGTGGGCACCGGTTTTGCGGCAAGGTCATGCGGCAATAATGAAAAAGTTGATCCTGACGGCGGACGATTTTGGCGCCGCTGTCGAAGTCAATGAAGCGGTCGAGCGCGCCCATCGTCAGGGCGTGCTTACTGCTGCCAGTCTGATGGTGTCGGGTTCCGCGGCGCATGATGCGGTGGCGCGGGCCCGCAATATGCCGTCTTTGCGCGTCGGACTTCATCTGGTGCTGGTGGAAGGAAAGCCGGTTCTGCCGGCGCGTGCGGTTCCCGACCTGGTGGACGGGCAGGGCTTTTTTCGCACCGACATGGCGCGTGCCGGTGCTGCGATGTTCTTTCTGCCCAAAGTACGCGCACAGCTCGCTGCCGAGATCGAGGCGCAGTTCGAGGCGTTCGCTGCTACCGGCCTCAAGCTCGATCACGTCAACGCCCACAAGCATTTCCATCTTCATCCCACCATTGCGGCGCTGATGGTGAAGGCAGGGCGGGCGCATCGCGTCTGGGGCGCGCGGGTGCCGCTGGAGCCCCAAGCGATCTTGCAGCGGGTCGAACGGCACCGCGCACCACCGGTGGTGGCGCTCACCGCACCTTTCGCCCGCGCCCTGCGAGCCCGTTTCCGCCGCGCTGGTATCGCCGCACCCGATCAGGTCTTCGGCCTGGCTTGGTCCGGCGCCATGACGCCGCAACGGTTGAAGGGGCTGATTGCGCATCTGCCCGAGGGCCTGTCTGAGATTTATCTCCATCCGGCCACGCGCGCCTATCCGGGATCCGCACCCGGCTATGCCTATGGCGAGGAGTTGCGCGCCTTGACCGATCCGGGCATGCCGGCCCTGATTGCGGAGCACGATATTCGCCTTGGCGGCTTTTGTGACTTTCCGGTACTATGAGACGAACTGGTAGCCGGGATCGGCTGCCAGGAAATTCAACCACTTAAAGAGCATTTTCGGATGAGCAGCCCGGCATTCGCCATACCGCCCGACCTTTCCCGGGACACCGGCATCTGGCCCGATGACGGGCCGATCCGCTATGGCACCGACGAACACAAGCGGCTGTTCTGCAAGACCCTGTTGGACACTTTCGATCCCTATCGTCCCGCCGTGCTCGACTGGCCCAAACTGAGTGAGGAAGCCGAGAAGCGCATTACCTCGCTACCGATCTGGGACATTGCGGTCCAAACTGAAAATCGCGCTGGTCTGAATGTCTGCACCTATGCCGAGAGCATTCCCGATCCTTTGCTGCGCAAGGCGGTCGAGTTGAACGGCTTCGAGGAGCGCCGCCATCGTCATGTGCTGTCCAACCTGGTGGAAGCCTATGGCATCAAGCTGGCGCCCGAACCGGTCTATGAAAAGCCCAAGAATCCGGAATGGGCCTTCATGGTCACCGGTTACAGCGAATGCATTGATTCCTTCTTTGCCTTTGGCCTGTTCGCGGCTGCCAAGGACACCGGATATTTTCCGCCCGAGCTGGTCGATACCTTCGAGCCCGTGGTGAGCGAAGAAGGGCGGCACATCCTGTTCTTCGTGAACTGGATGGCTTGGCATCGCCGCAACATGCCGTTGTGGCGTCGGCCTTATTTTGAATTGAAAGTGGTGGCGGTGTGGTTGTTCCTGATCTGGGAACGGCTGGGCATCGCGTCTGACGTCTCCAACGGCCAGCAGGACAATAACTTCACCGTTACCGGTGCCAATCAGCTCGGCGCCGATATTAATGTCGGCGAACTGATCGCCATCTGCGTGTCCGAAAATGACCGGCGCCTGGGCATCTATGACCAGCGTCTCAAGCGTCCCCGTTTTGTGCCGTTCATGGCGCGCCAAACCCTTCGGGTTATGGCGGCGCTGAAATTCATCGGACCGAAGAAGAAAAAGGTTGGCGCATGAAAATCGGATCGCTTGAACATCGCGACACTTTCTGCCGCCATTTCATGGACACCTATACGGAGTTCGATCCGGACACGTTGCCCTGGCCCGATCTGGACGAGGCAGCCCTGACGCGCCTCAAATCCGTGCCGTTCTGGGAAGAGGTTTTTTATACCGAGCGCCGCGCCGGGGCGATCGTCGCCGCTTTTACCGAGACCGTCAAAGATCCGGTGCTGAAAGAAGCCATCGCGCTTCAGGGTCGGGAAGAAGCCCGCCACGCCAAGTTGATCCGGGTGATGATCGAGAAATATGGAATCGATGCCGCCGAGCGTCCGCTGGAAGATGTCAGCGACGATGTCGAAACCCGCTTTAAGGATTTCGGCTTTGGCGAATGCATGGATTCCTTCCTGGGCTTCGGCGTCTTCAAGATTGCCATGCAGTCTGAATTCCTGCCCAAGGAAATGTTCCAGATCTTTGAGACTCTGATGTACGAGGAGACGCGCCACATCGTCTTCTTTGTCAATTGGATGGCCTATGCGCAGGCGCAGAAGGGCTTCGTGGCCCGCGCCATGTTGCCCCTCACATCCTTTGTTTTTTACATGCGCGCTTTGGGCCGCATGATCGGCACCGCCAAGCGCGGCAAAGACCTCAACGACGGCAAGGAATTCTCGGCCACGCAGGCTTCGGTCTTTTTGGACGGCTTCACATTCCGGCGTTTCCTGGAAGATTGCTATTCGGAGAACCGCCGCCGCATGGGTGCGTTCGATGCGGAACTGCTGCGTCCCAGCTTTCTGCCGCAACTGGCGGAAACGGCTTTGGGCGCCATGCGTCTGTGGAGCTTCCGCGCCAAACCGCTACCGGCCTAACTTTTTCTTGGGAATACGGCGATGAAATGGGGCGTTATCATAGCGCTACTCGCCGGTCTGGTCGCGGCGGTTTATCTGGTCTGGGCGATCGGCTTCGGCGCGGTGGTCGATGCGGTGGCGCGGGCCGGTATCGGCGGGCTCGCCATTCTCTGCCTCTATGCCTTGATCGTGTTTGTGGTGCTGACGGCAGCCTGGATTTGCCTGCTGCCGCGCTCCGAGCGCCATGACGCCAAGGACTTCTATCTTGCCCGGCTGGTGCGCGATTCCATCGCCGAGATTTCGCCCTTCTCACCGGTCGGCGGCATGGTGGCAGCCGGGCGGCTGATGATCCTGCGCGGCATGAATGCGGGGTATGCCGCGGCCTCCGTGACGGCGGATGCCACCACCGAGGCCATGGCCCAAGTCGCGTTCCTGGCGTTCGGTATCGCATTGGGCGTGGCGCATTTCCGAGATCTGGCCAGCGCCGGACCTTTGACGAAAGCAATGATCGCAACCCTGTTCCTGGCGGTGCCGGGAATTGCAGCACTGATTCTGCTGCAGAAGAAAGGTGCCGATTTCGCGCAAAGGATTGCCGGGCGTTTTTTCCCGCAAGTTCGCAGTGGAACATCGTTCCGCGAAGCCATTCACGAACTCTATGATGCACCGGGCCGGCTCGCGGCGTCGGCGGCATTGCATCTGCTGGCCTGGATCGGATCGGGCGGCGGCACCTTTATCGCGTTCCGATTGGTTGGCGGGAAAATCAGTCTGACCGATGCCATGGCGCTGGAAGCGCTGCTTTGCACTTTGCGGTCCATCGCGGCCTTTGTTCCGGCCGCGTTGGGTGTGCAGGAAGCCGGCTATGCGATGCTAGCGCCCTTGTTTGGATTTCCCGCCGAAATGGGACTGGCCGTGTCGCTGCTCAAGCGGGCGCGCGAAATTGTGATCGGTGTACCCGCGCTGCTGTATTGGCAGAGTGTAGAGGGGCGCGCTGCGTTGCGCGCGGCGGACGTCCCCCATGAGTGACACGGTTCTGGTCACGGGCGCCTCCGGCTTTGTCGGCGCGGCCGTTGCCCGCGCGGCGTTGGCGCGGGGCTTCCGGGTCAAAGTGCTGATGCGCGCCACCGCATCGCGCGCCAATATCGAAGGTCTGGACGTGGAAACGGTGACCGGTGACATGCGCGATGCCGTGTCGATGACGGCGGCCATGCAGGGCGCGCGCTATCTTTTCCACGTCGCAGCGGATTATCGCCTCTGGGCGCGGGACATGTCCGAGATTGCCCGCAACAATCTGGAAGGTGCCCGCGCCACCATGTCGGCTGCGTTGCGCGCCGGGGTCGAACGGGTTGTCTATACATCGTCCGTCGCGGCCCTGAAGCCAGGCACTGGCGAAGCTGTGGACGAAACCTCCCGCCACACGCCGCAAAGCGTGATCGGCGCCTACAAGCTGAGCAAGCTGCTGGCCGAACGCGAAGTCGAGCGCATGATCGCCGAGGAGGCATTGCCCGCCGTGATCGTGTCGCCATCGACACCGATCGGCGCGCGCGACATCAAACCCACGCCCACCGGGCGCATCATCGTGGAAGCGGCGGCGGGCCGCATGCCCGCCTTTGTCGATACCGGCCTCAATCTGGTGCATGTCGATGATGTGGCCGAGGGACATTTCCTGGCGCTGGAGCGGGGCAGGGTCGGCGAGAATTATATCCTTGGCGGCACGGACGTGACCCTGGCCCAGATGCTGGCCGATATCGCAGCCCTGGCGGGCCGCCGCGCCCCGACCGTCAATTTGCCGCGCGGGCCGCTGTTTCCTTTGGCATACGCCGCCGAAGCGGTTGCGCGCGTGACGGGAAAAGAGCCCTTCCTCACTGCCGATGCGCTGCGCATGTCGCGATATCGGATGTATTTCTCGTCCGCCAAGGCGATGCATGAGTTGGGATATGCGGCACGGCCCTATCGGGAAGGGCTGAAGGATGCTCATGCCTGGTTCTCCGCCCATGGGTATCTCTCATGATCGCGGGCGTGGTGTTCGGCTTTCTACCCTTGGCCATCTGGCTCTATCTGCTGCTGGCGCGGCGTGGCTTCTGGCTGCTGCGCGAGCGGGACACCGCGCCCGTATCCGAGCCGGCGCGCTGGCCATCCGTCATCGCAGTGGTACCGGCGCGCAATGAGGCGGACGTCATTCAGCGCAGCATCGCCAGCCTGTTGGCGCAGGATTATCCCGGCGACTTCAAAGTTGTGCTGGTGGACGACCAGTCGGACGACGGCACCGGCGATCTGGCGCGTGCCCTGAACAATGATCGCCTGACGGTACTGACCGGCGGGGCACGGCCGCCGGGCTGGACGGGCAAGCTGTGGGCGATGCGACAGGGCGCTGGTCATGCGACATTGTCGGCGCCGGAATTTATCTGGTTCACCGATGCCGACATCGCTCATACCCCGGACAATCTACGCAATTTGGTGGCACGGGCCGAAGAACATTCACGCGTGTTGGTGTCGCTGATGGCGCGACTTTCCTGCCGCACCGCCGCCGAGCATTTTCTCATTCCGGCCTTTGTTTTCTTTTTCGACATGTTGTTTCCCTTTGGCGCGGCCAACGATCCAAAGAGCCGGGTCGCGGCGGCGGCGGGCGGCTGCATGCTGGCGCGGCGCGCGGCGCTGGAAGCGGCGGGGGGCATCGACGCGATCCGGCATAACATCATCGACGATTGCGCGCTGGCCCGCGTGATGAAAAAGCAGGGCCCGATCTGGCTGGGGCTCACCGACCGCGCCATCAGCCTGCGGCCCTATGAAAGACTGGCCGATATCCGCAAGATGGTGGCGCGTTCTGCCTATGCCCAGCTGGGTTATTCGCCGCTGCTTCTGCTGGGCACGCTTGGCGGCCTCCTTATTGTTTATATTGCGCCGGTCCTGGGGGCGCTGTTCGCTATGTATTATGTCCAGCTTGCGGCCTATCTCGCCTGGGCGATCATGGCCCTGATGTTTCAGCCCATCCTGCGTTTCTATCGCCTGTCGCCGTTATGGGGTCTGGCGCTGCCGGTGATCGGGGCCTTTTATGCGGCCTTCACCTTGGATTCTGCTATCCAGCATTGGTCGGGAAAAGGCGGGATGTGGAAGGGCCGCGCCCAGGCCTCATATAGCGAAGCGATAGGCCATAAAAAAAGCCCTGGGGAGCAAGCATGAGCGAGGCCACCACGCTTCAATCCGGCAAGGGCCATCATGATGAGAATTTTCCGGTCGCATCGTTCCTGATCGCGCCGCGCCATCGCCCACCGGTGCTGGCCTTTTATCGCTTCGCGCGCTTTGCCGACGACATCGCCGATCACGCCACCGCTCCCGCCGACGAAAAATTGCGGCTGCTGGAAGAGATGCGGGCCGGCCTGATGGGGGAGGGCACCGCATCGCCGGAAGCGACCGCGTTGCGCGCTGTGCAGATCGCACATGGTCTCAGCGACCAGCATGCGCTGGACCTTCTGGAAGCCTTTCGCCGCGACGTCACCAAGCTGCGCTATCGGGATTGGGACGAACTGATCGATTATTGCCGCTACTCCGCCATGCCGGTCGGGCGCTTCGTGCTGGATGTGCATGGCGAAAGCCGGGACACCTGGCCGGCCAATGATGCCCTGTGCGCCGCGCTCCAGATCATCAATCACCTGCAGGACTGCGCCAAAGATCTGCGTAGCCTGGACCGGGTCTATATCCCCGGGGATGCACTGGCCGCCAAAGGCCTGACCGTGGCCGCCTTGTCCGGGGCATCGGCCGGAGCGGCCCTGCGTGAAGTCATTGCCGGGCTGGCGGCCCGCAATGCCTTGCTGCTGGCGCAATCCCGCCCCTTCGCGGGTCAGATTCGCGATTCCCGGCTTGCCTTGGAAGTCGATCTCATTCAAACCCTCGCCGAAGATTTGAACACCCTGCTGACCCGCCGCGATCCCTTGTCCGAAAAGGTGCATCATTCCAAAACGGATATCGCCGCGCTGTTTGTCAAAAGGCTGCCGGGCTTTGCCCTGTCACGGATGATGCGTCGCCGATGAACAAGAGCGAAAGTCTGCCCGCGTCCCAGATGGCCGCCGTCAAGAAAAAGGCGTCGGGGAGTTCCTTCTATCTCGCCATGCGGCTGATGCCGCGCCGCGAGCGGGACGCCATGTTCGCGATCTATGCCTTCTGTCGCCGGGTCGACGATATCGCCGATGACGGGCTGGGCACGCGGCCCGAGCGGCATGAGAAGCTGGAAGCCTGGCGCTATGATCTGGACGCGCTGTATGGCGGCCAGACCCCAGCACGGGTGAATTTTCTCGCATCGGCCGTGGCCCAGTTCGGCCTGCGCAAAGAAGATTTCTTCACCATCCTGGACGGGATGGACATGGATGTGACCGAAGACATTGTCGCGCCAGGCCTTCCCACCCTGGATCTGTATTGCGAGCGGGTGGCCAGTGCGGTGGGTCGGCTGTCCATCAAAGTTTTCGGCATGGACGAGGAGCCGGGATTCGAACTCGCCCATCATTTGGGCCGTGCCCTGCAACTGACCAACATCTTGCGCGACGTCGATGAGGATGCCGATATCGGTCGGCTTTACCTTCCCCGCGAATATCTGTTCGCGGCGGGATTCAAGTCGCTCGATCCCAAGATGGTGGTATCGGATCTGCGGGTGGATGGCGTCTGCCGCGCTGTCGCGGCTTTGGCGCATGATCATTACGACAAGGCCGCTGCGATCCTGGCCAAGAAGCCCAAGGGACGGATCGCGACGCCGCGCCTGATGGGCGCCGTCTATGGCGAGATCTTGAGGGCGACGGAAGCGGCGGGTTTCGCGCCGCCGCGTCAGCGTGTGTCACTGTCGCGGGGCAAGCTGCTTTCGCTCCTGCTGCGTGCGGGTTTCGGGTAAGGCCATGGCCTCAGTCGAACCAACGTCCGGCGGGAAAACTCAGCGCCGCGCCTTTGTGATCGGCGCCGGAATTTCCGGTTTGGCCGCCGCCACGCAGCTCGCGGCGCGCGGAATGGCCGTGACGCTCTATGAGGCAGCCGGGCAGGCAGGCGGGCGGTGCCGGTCCTATTATGATCCGGCGATGGATCAGGTGATCGACAATGGCAATCATCTGGTTCTGTCAGGCAATGGCGCCATTGCCCGTTATCTGGAACGCATCGGTGCGCGAAACGCCCTGACCGGCCCACGCCGGGCGACCTTTCCCTTCACCGATCTGAAGACGGATGCGCGCTGGACCTTGCGGTTGAATGGCGGCCCGCTGCCCTGGTGGATCACGTCACGGGCGCGGCGCGTGCCCGACACCAAACCCAGCGATTACGTGGCTTATAGCAAGCTGATGTTCGCCAGCCGCCGCGCCACCGTCGCAGAGACCGTGCCGGTCAAAGGCGCGCTGTGGGATCGGCTGATGCGGCCATTTCTGCTTGCGGCCTTGAACACCGAACCGGAATCCGGCTCAGCCCAACTGGCCGGCCAAGTGATGCGCGAAACTTTGGCGCGCGGCGGACGGGCTTGCCGCCCGCGCATTGCCACGCCGACATTGAGCGCCGCCTTCATCGATCCCGCATTGGCCTTTCTGGAAAAGAAGGGCGCGAAGGTCGAACTGGGCAAGCGATTGCGCACCCTGGTGCTGGGCAATCGTGGCGTTCTGGCGCTGGAATTTTCCGATGCCACCGTGCCGCTGAACGACCGCGACATGGTGGTTTTGGCGGTGCCGCCCTGGGTTGCCAAAGAATTGGTGCCCGATCTGACCGTGCCCACCGAATTCTGCGCCATCGTCAATGCGCATTTCCGCATGCCCGCGCCAAAAGGCACGCCGCCCATCATGGGTGTGATCGGCGGCACGGTGGAATGGATTTTTGCCTTCGAGGATCGCATCTCCGTCACGGTTTCGGGCGCCGACGCCATCGTCGACCGCGACCGGGAAGAGTTGGCGCGCCTGTTGTGGGACGAGGTTTGCCGTGCGCTGCGGATCACCGCCGAATTGCCACCCTGGCAGGTGGTCAAGGAAAAGCGCGCCACCTTTGCCGCCACGCCGGACCAGGACATGAAACGCCCGCCCGCCAAGACCCAATGGCGCAATCTGATGCTGGCCGGCGACTGGACCGACACGGGGCTGCCCGCGACCCTGGAAGGGGCGGTGCGCTCCGGCGAGGCGGCGGCCGCTTTGGCGCTGCGGCGTAGCACCTTATAGTTGCGGGCGATGAACCAACTCGCCCCCAGCGATTTTGCCGAAGTCGAAGGCGCGATCCGCGCCGCCACCGACGCGATCCTGGCCCAGCAACGGACGGACGGGCACTGGGTCTATGAACTGGAAGCCGACGCCACCATTCCGGCGGAATATGTGCTGCTGGTCCATTACCTGGCCGAGACGCCCGATCTGGAACTGGAACGCAAGATCGGCGTCTATCTGCGCCGCATTCAGAGCGCCCATGGCGGCTGGCCGCTTTATCATGAAGGCGCCTTCGACATCTCCGCGACGGTCAAAGCTTATTTCGCGCTCAAGATGATTGGCGACGATATCGACGCGCCGCACATGAAACGCGCATGTGAGGCGATCCAAGCGCGGGGTGGCGCCATCAAGGCCAATGTTTTCACCCGCATATTATTGGCGCTGTATGGCCAAACCGCCTGGGCGAATGTTCCCACCGTGCCGGTGGAACTCATTCTTCTGCCGCGCTGGTTCCCTATTCATCTGTCGAAGATGAGTTACTGGGCGCGCACGGTGATCGTGCCGTTGCTGGTGCTGGCGGCGAAGCGTCCCCTGGCGCGCAATCTAAGGGGAATCCACATATCTGAACTGTTCGTGCCCGGCGTGCCGGCCGCAAGTCCGCGCGCGCCGCATCAGAGTGCGGGTTGGTCGGCGTTTTTCACGGCATTGGATTGGGGCCTGAAGCGCTTCGAGCCGTTCTGGCCCAAGGGCCTGCGGGCGCGTGCCATCGAGAAATGCCGGACCTGGACCACCGAGCGCCTCAACGGCGAAGATGGTTTGGGTGCGATCTATCCCGCTATGGCCAACAGCGTAATGATGTACGACACGCTGGGCTATGCCCCGTCGCATCCCGACCGCGCCATCGCGCGCATGTCCGTCGAAAAACTTCTGGTGATCAAAGAGCACGAAGCCTATTGCCAGCCTTGCGTCTCGCCGGTGTGGGATACCGCGCTGGTGGCGCATGCGCTGTTGGAGACCAAAGACATCAAAGCGGAAGCCGCCGCGGTGCGCGGGCTGGAATGGCTGGCACCGCTGCAGGTGCTGGATGTCAAAGGCGATTGGGCGGACGAAAAGCCGGATGTGCGGCCAGGTGGTTGGGCGTTCCAGTACCGCAACGATTATTATCCCGATCTCGACGATACTGCCGTGGTGGTGATGGCGATGGACCGGGCTGCCAAGTCCGGCATTTCGCCGGATTATAAGCAAGCCATCGCACGCGGGGCGGAATGGGTTGATGGCCTGCAGAGCCGCGATGGCGGCTGGGGCGCATTCGACGCCGACAATTCCTATACCTATCTCAACAACATCCCCTTCGCCGATCATGGCGCGTTGCTGGATCCACCGACCGAGGATGTGTCCGGCCGTTGCGTCGGCATGATTGCGCAGCTGGGCGGCGACAAGGCGCGGCTGGACGCGGGCGTCGTCTATCTGCGCAAGACGCAGTTGGCGGACGGCTCGTGGTTCGGTCGTTGGGGCGTCAATTATATTTACGGCGCCTGGTCGGCGCTGGCGGGCCTTAACGCAGCCGGTCTTACGTCGGACGACGACACCATGCGCCGCGCCGCCGATTGGCTGGTGGCGATTCAGAATCCGGATGGCGGCTGGGGCGAGAATTGCAACAGCTACAGGCTGGACTACAAAGGCTATGAGCCCGCGCCGTCCACCGCATCCCAGACAGCCTGGGCGCTGCTGGGCCTGATGGCGACGGGGCAGGTGGATCATCCCACGGTGGCGCGCGGCGTTGCTTATCTGAAGCGGACCCAGGAAGCGGATGGGCTTTGGAGCCAGGCGCATTACACCGGCGGCGGCTTTCCCCGCGTCTTTTATCTCAACTATCACGGCTATCCGAAATTCTTCCCGCTCTGGGCGCTGGCGCGATATCGCAATCTCAAGACCGGTAATTCACACCGTGTTGAGGTCGGGCTTTGAGGATGTTGCGCCAGTGACCATCCTCGCCGTTACGGGTCTGAAGCGCGAAGCCGAGATCGCGGGTGGGCCGGGCGTGGTGGCAGTGACGGGCGGCGGCGATTCCAAATCGCTTGCCGCCAAGCTGGACGCTCTGCACGGCGATATCCAAGGCGTGATCTCGATCGGATTGGGCGGAGGCCTGTCGCCACTTCTCAAGGCGGGCGAGATCGTGATCGCCGATCAGGTTCTGTCCGGTGCTGAGCATTGGCGTTGCGATGAGCGCTGGCGCGTGGCCTTGGCTGCGAAATTGCCCCAGGCGCATCAAGGACCGGTCGCTGCCAGTGATGTGATTCTGGAAAACCGGAACGACAAGGCGGCGCTTTACGCGAAGACCGGCGCCTTGGTGGTGGACATGGAAAGTGCGGTCGCGGCGCGTTTCGCGCTGGCGCGCAAACTGCCCTTCGCGGTGTTGCGGGTGATTTCCGACGATGCCGGACATGTGCTGCCGCCGGCGGCGCTGGTGGCGATGAAACCGGATGGCGGCATTGCGCTTGGTCGTGTATTGGGCTCGCTGTTGCGTCATCCGCTGCAGGTGCCCGCGCTGATCCGCACGGCACGCACCTCGAACAAGGCTTTCCGCGAATTACTCCGCTGCCGCGGCCTCTGTGGTGTTGGACTTGCCGGCCTTGATCTGTGAGATCTTGGTCTCGACATGGCGGGAGAAAACGAATTCTGCCGGGCGCTGATGGGACAGGTCGATATCAGGCGCCATCGGGCCTTCGGTCTTGATGCCGCGCATCAGGATCGGCAGCATCTTGAGCGGATGCTTGATCGCATCGGTGGCCGCCGTACCTTCAAAGCCGCAATGGACCATGCAGTTGGCGCATTTTTCATACTTGCCGACGCCATATTTTTCCCATTCGGTGCCTTCCATCAGTTCCTTGAAGGTCTTCACATAACCTTCGCCGAGGAGATAGCAGGGCTTCTGCCAGCCAAAGACGGTGAGCAGCGGCATCGACCAAGGCGTGCATTCATAAGTCTGGTTGCCGGCCAGGAAATCCATGAACAGGGATGAGTTGGTGAAGTCCCAATTCCTGCCACCGTTGCCGCGCGCCAGGATATCGCGGAACATCGTCTTGGTGCGTTCGCGATTGAGGAAGTGCTGCTGGTCGGGCGCGCGCTCATAGGCATAGCCCGGCGACACGGTGATGCCGTCCAGCCCGATCTCCATCATCTCGTCGAAGAATCTGGCGGTGCGTTCCGGATCGGTGCCGTCGAACAAGGTGCAGTTAATCTGAGTGCGGAAACCCTTGGATTTGGCCAACTTGATGGCGGCGATGGCCTTTTCATAGGTGCCATCCAGGCAGACTGATTTGTCGTGCATGCCCTTGTCGCCATCCAGATGGATGGACCAGGTAAAGTTCGGGTCGGGCTTGTACTGGTCGATCTTCTTGGCCAGCAGCAGCGCATTGGTGCAAAGGATCACGAACTTGTCGCGTTCCAGATAGCCTTGAACGATCTTGGCCATGTCGCGATGGAGCAGGGGCTCGCCGCCGGCGATGGAGACGGCGGGCGCGCCGCATTCGTCAATCGCGTCCATGCATTGCTGATACGACAGGCGCTGGTTCAGGATCTCATCGGGATAGTCGATCTTGCCGCAGCCGGCACAGGCCAGGTTGCAGCGGAAGAGCGGCTCCAGCATCAGCACCAGCGGATATTTCCCGCCGGAAAGATGTTTCTTGATCACATAGGCGCCAATCTTGGCGGCCTGTCTTATCGGAAGACCCATGTCATGCCCTCAATTCGGCCGGCAGGCGGAACTCGATATGTTCCTTCTTGCCGTCCATTTGTTCGACTTCGACGTCTTCGATTTTAGAAAGCGCCTCGATGACATGGCGCACCAATTCTTCGGGCGCGGAGGCCCCGGCGGTCAGGCCCACGACTTTCACGCCGCGTACCCATTCAGGCTTCAGTTCGCTGCCGTCGGCAATCAGGTAACTCGGAAGGCCTTCCTCGATGCCGATCTCACGCAACCGGTTGGAGTTCGAGCTGTTCTTGGCGCCCACCACCAAGATCACATCCGCGACCTTGGCCAGCTCGCGCACCGAGGTCTGGCGGTTCTGGGTGGCGTAGCAAATGTCGCTGGTTTCCGGACCGACGATATCGCTGAAGCGCTTCTTCAGGGCGACGATGATGCCCTTGGTGTCGTCGATCGAAAGCGTGGTCTGGGTGATGTAGGCGACCGGCTTGTCGATCGGCAGCGGCAGGGTGTCGACATCAGCCTCGGACTGGACCAGGTGCACTGGCGCGCCGACTTGGCCCATCGTGCCTTCGACTTCCGGATGACCAGCGTGACCGATCAGGATCAAGGTGCGGCCATGGGCAACGTAACGCTTGCCCTGGTTGTGCACTTTGGAAACCAACGGGCAGGTGGCGTCGAGCACCGGCAGGCCACGCGCGGCGGCAGTCTTGACCACCGACTGCGGCACGCCATGGGCGCTGAATACCGTCACGGCACCTTCTGGGACTTCGTCCAACTCTTCGACGAAACGCGCGCCTTTGTTTTTCAGCGCATCGACCACATGCTTGTTGTGCACGATCTCATGGCGCACATAGACGGGCTCGCCATACTTATCGAGCGCCTTTTCCACGATATCGATGGCGCGCACCACTCCGGCGCAGAAGCCGCGTGGTTGGGCAAGAATAACTCGCATTTTTCTTCCTTTGCGCCGCGGGCCGCCCAGATGGCCGAACGCCATGCTTGGGCGGGCGGCTCGACCGCAACGCAGCAAAGCCAGTTTCCCGCATCGGGGGGGCTGAAATCAACCCCTTCGGCCGCGGGGTCGGAATTCTTGCTTTTGGCCGCCTTTCCGGGCTGACCAGATTGTCGCATCCTGGGCCCGAAGGCTGGATTCCGGGACCCAAGCCAGCCATAGGGCATCACATGGGGCATGTGGACATGACCAAGGACTTGGACAAGGCCGCACTGGCCGCTTTGCCGCGGGCCATTACGGCAAGCGCGGCAGCGGTCGATTCGGTGCTGGAGACAGTGCTGCCCCGGCCGCATGGCCCCCAGGGCCGTGTCCAGAAGGCCATGCGCTATGCCACCTTCGCGGGTGGCAAGCGGTTGCGGCCTTTCTTGGTGCTGCACTCCGCCCGGCTGTTCGGGGTGGACGACGCCCACAGCCTGCGTGTCGGGTCGGCCATCGAAGTGCTGCACACCTACTCATTGGTGCATGACGATCTTCCCTGCATGGACGATGACGATCTGCGCCGCGGCCGTCCCACCACCCATATCGCCTTCGACGAAATGACGGCAGTGCTGGCGGGCGATGCGCTGCTCACCGTCGCGTTTGAAATTCTGGCTGACGCAAAGACCCATCCCGATGCCGAAATACGCATCGCGCTTGTTGCGCGTCTGGCGGAAGCTTCGGGTCATGACGGCATGATCGGCGGCCAGATCATCGACATGCTGGCGGAAGAAAGTTTCGGTCTGGAAGACGTGGTGAATTTGCAGCGCCTCAAGACCGGCCAGCTGTTCGAATTCTCCTGCGAGGCCGGACCCATCCTGGGACGGGCTTCGGCGGAGGATCGCGCACGCCTCAGGGCCTATGCCCGGGAAATGGGCGTGGTGTTCCAGATCACGGATGATCTGCTGGACGTGACCTCGACCGCCGAGAAGACCGGCAAGGCCGTGGGCAAGGATGCCGACATGGGCAAGGCCACCCTGGTCACCCTTTTGGGGGTCGACGGAGCCCGCGCGGAAGCCGAGCGCCGCGCCCGCTCCGCCATTGACGCCCTGGGTGAACATGCCAAGCGGTCGCCCGAGCTTTCCGGCCTACCCCTTTTCCTGTTGGACCGGGAGTCCTGAAACAATCGGTCTTACCGGGGCCTGACTTTTACCGAAATTTTGCCAGTATGGTGCAGCATATTTGCCAGTTCGTGCGTTTTTGGGCACGAGGCTCACGCGATTTCGACGAGGCATTGATGACCGCTCGCATGATGAAGATCCTGTCCCTCGCCCTTCTGACGGTTGCCGCCACATTGCCTGCCGGCGCGCAGGGCGCCGACCCGGCCGCTGCGGCGGTTCAGAATTTCTACGATGCGTTAGTTGTCAGTATGAAATCCGGTGGCACCGCCAAGAGCCGCTATGACAAGTTGAAGCCGGCAGTGGAGCAGGATTTCGACCTCTCCGCCATGACGGCCTTGTCGGTGGGGCCGAGTTGGTCGTCGATGGCGCCTGCCGATCAGAAGGCACTCATCGATGCGTTCGAGCGCATGACGATCGCCAACTATGCCAGCAATTTCGACAGCTTCAGCGGCGAGAAATTTTTGGTCGATCCGGCGGTGACGGAGCGCGGCGCCGACAAATTCGTCAAGAGTGCGCTCAAGCCGACAAGCGGTGCCGCCATTCCCTTCAACTATCGGGTTCACGATGCCGGCGGCAATTGGAAGATCGTGGACATCTATCTGAACGGCAATATCAGCCAGCTGGCACAAAAGCGCTCCGACTTCGGTGCCACGCTTCAGTCCGGGGGCCCGCAAGGCTTGGCGAAAAAGATCAACGCTCTGGCAGACCAGACACTAGGTTGACCCCCTCCGCCTTCGCTGGCCCGAGGGCCAGCTACGGCACCTCCCCCGCCAGCGCGCTGACGCGCGCGCAGGGAAGGCGGGCCTTAACCAAGGCTTTTGACGATCTGAGCTCGAGTGGACGGGGTTGAATTAAATCAGCTTCTCGTGAGCGCGGTCTTCGTCCGCCGGAGGCGGGCCCAACAACGCCGGGCTCACGAATAGCGTCGAAACCAAAGTCCAGAACAGCGAGATCATCAGAAGTTCGCCCATGCTGGCGGTGCCGGGGTGGCGCGACAGCCACAGCGTGCCGAAGCCAGACGCCGTAGTGGCGGCGCTGAAGATTACTGCTCTTGTCAGGCTGGATTGCAGGAAATTTTTCGCACCGGCCCGCCAGGCCACCACAAAATAGATGTTGAAGGCGACGCCGATGCCGAGCAGCAGCGGCAAAGCGATAATGTTAGCGAAGTTGAGCTGCAGATTCAGCAGTACGCAGCTTCCCACCGTCAAAAGTCCTGCCAAGACCAGCGGGGCCAAAGTCATCACCACATCAGCAGTGCGGCGCAAGACTGCCGCCAGCAGGATCACGATGGCGATGAAGGACAGGATTCCGGCTTCGACAAATGCGGTGACGATGGTACGACCGGATTCGCGGATCGAAATCGGCGCGCCGGTCGCATTGGGGGCGATCTTCAGCACCGCATCGCTGAATTGCGAAAGCAGGTGGGGACTGTTGCTGGTGTCTTTGGGAAAGACCTGAACGCGGGCGGTGCCATTGGGTGCGATCCATTCTGCACGCATTTCGATCGGCATGCTGGCCAAGGTGACGCGCGCAGGCGTCAGCGCGTTGGACAATTGCCGGAGCATGGTCTTGAGGCCCGGCACCAGGGCTTCGGTGGCGCGAGCACGATTTTCAGCCGAGCCATTCGCCAGCGCTTCCAGCGCCCCGGCAAGCGCACGAGCATGGGACGCTGAAGCATCGCTCTGATCCTTGGCCGCTTCACGCAATTTGGCGGCTGTGCTCTGGAAGCTCGCTACGATATCCGCATCGCTGGGCGCAGGCTTCACATCGAACGGGTTGAGCGTGGAATCGAGCAACCCATTGGCATCGGCGATTAATGCCAACTTCTGGTCCTGCTCTTCCGGCACGAAGCTGGAAAGCGTCAACGCCTGGGCGACTTCGGGGAGCTTGGACAAACGGGTTCCCAACGCATCCGCGCCGGCGGGCGATGGCGCCGTGGCATTGATGGTGTTGGGGGAGGTCTGGGGATTTTTCATCAGGTCGAACAGGGTCGAGACCGACTCCACTGTCGGGCTGCGCAGATCCAGTGGATTGGAATCGAAGCGCAGGAAAATCGTCAGCATCAGACAGATCAGACCGGCGCCCATCGCGATGCGCAGCACCGTGCGGCGATGGCGCGTCATGAAGTCATCCAGCGCCGACAGCGACGTGAAACCCACATCCTCGGCTTCGGCCTCAGGGTTCAGCAACATCAGAAGCGCGGGCAACAGAGTGATCGATGTGGCGAAGGCCACGATCATGCCCAAGCCCGCAACAAGGCCCAGCTCCGCGACGCCGATATAGTTGGTGGGCAGGAACGAGAAAAAGCCGACAGCCGTGGCGGCCGCCGCCAACGCCAGGGGTAGGCCGACGCTGCGGCCGGTATGACAGAGCGCCTTGGAAAGCTGCGGATACTGGAAGCGCTCGGCGCGATAGCGCACCGAGAACTGGATGCCGAAATCCACGCCCAGCCCCACGAACAGGGCGATGAAGGCGATGGAAATGATGTTGAACACGCCGATGAAGATCAGCCCCAGACCCATGGTCAGCGCCAACCCGACCACCAGGCTCGCCAAAATGGCCAAGATGATCTTGAAGGAGCGCAGTGCCAGCCACAACGTCGCCAGCACGCCCGCCATCATCGCCGCGCCCATCAACCAGGCGCGGTCGGTCAGGGTGGCGAATTCCTCGTCCGACAAAGGCACGTCGCCGGTGAGGCGGATTTGCACACCGCGTTCGGGCGTCAGTCCCAGGTCATGCGCGGCGGCGCGGATGGCGGCGCTGGCACGGGCGCCGGGTTCCAAAGCGTCGAAGTCCAGCTCCGGTTTTATTTCTATGAAGCGGCGCAGCTCTTCGAGACGCGGTGGGCTGTTGGTGATCAAAGCGCGCCAGGACAGATAGTCGGTCCCACCCTGCGCGGCGGCGGTAAACGTCTGCCCCAACCGAGTCATGGGGATGTCGATGTCCGACAGCTTGGCCTGTCCCTGCGAAATACCCAGGAGCACGGTCGAAAGGCTGTCCATCACACCGCGCAGCGATGGATCCGATGCGAGAGCACCCAGAAAGGGCTGTGCCTTGAACAATTGCTGGGTGGTTGCCTCCACCTCCTTCACCCGCAGGAACAGCATGCCGTTATGGTCGAAGAAGGCGCCGCCATCGGGGCGGTGGACATCGGGAAACAGTTTTTTGTCCTTGATCAGGCGAGCGGTCAGTGATGCTGCCCCGGCTTCAGCCAGCTCGGGCGTCTTGCCGTCGATCACCACCAGGATGAGGTTGGATTGCTGCGGGAACAGACGGTCGAATTGGATTTCTCGCTTGCGCCAATCGACCTCCGCCGAGATCAATTTCTGGCTGTCGGTGTTCATGGCGAAATGGGCGCTGGTGAAAGCACCCGCCGCCACCGTCAGAATTACGGCCGCCAGGGTCACCAGCGCGGGCCAGCGGCAGCAGAATGCGACGATGCGCTCGATCACGGGAATGGTTGGGGCGGTGGACATATCCGCCCGATGCTTAACCGGTTCCGGCCCGATCTAAAAGTCGGGAAGTTCCGCGGTCTGGACCGCCCGGTCCTCGACTTGGCGCTCGCGCCGCTGGCGATAATAGGCCCGCATGGTGGCGTAATAGTCCACCGACGCGCGCTCGATATCCCGGTAGGTCACGATATTGGCGGAGCGATTGTCCACCGAGCCCAGGCTGGATTTGACCAGCCCGACATAGTTGCTTCCGGAATAATGGACGAAGCGGAGGGGAGAGAAATAGCCGTCGATATAGCCGCCGGCGAAATCGCGCACCGATGTCGGTCCCCGGAAGGGCAGCACCAGATAGGGTCCCTGGCCCACGCCATAGACGCCCAAGGTCTCGCCGAAATCGCGGCTGCGCTCGGGCAGGCCCCAGTCGGTGGCGACATCGAAGATGCCGGCCACGCCCAAGGTGGTGTTGACCAGGAAGCGTGCACCGGCAGTGCCGGCATAACCGAAATCCGCTTCCAGAATATCGTTGGCGACGTTGACCGGGCCGCCCAGATTGGTGAGCACATTGTGGAGATTGCCGCGGATGCCGCGCGGCACTGCATTGGCGTAGAATGTCGCGGCGGGAAGCGCGGCATGCCGATCGAGTCTTTGATTGAAGTCGAAGAAGAACCGATTCATCGGTTCCAGCGGATCGTTGGCAGTTTGCGCCTCCAGATTGTCGTCGGATGCACAGCCCGCAACGGCCAAACCCAGAGTCAGCACTAGGAAAAGTTTCTTCGTATCCATCGCCCCTAAACTTGTGCCGGTCTTTGACCGATTAAACACAAGCCCCCACCCCGTTACGGAAGAACTATAGGCATGGCTGCGGCAACCTGTCTCCGGCAAAACGTGCTCCTGTTAACCTATCGGCACAATTTTTCGGTTGCGCCCTGGAACTTGGCGGAGCGGACGCCTTCGCTTAAGACTAGGTGGAAGGCCGTAGAGGCGGCCAAATAAAGAGGGTGATATGGCCGCGGCCGATCCAGAACTTTTGCGGTTGCGAGATAGCATCGACAATATCGATGCGGCATTGGTTCATCTGCTGGCGGAGCGCTTCAAATGCACCCAGGCGGTTGGAGAATATAAGGCCAAGCATGGCTTGCCGCCCGCCGATCCCGCCCGCGAACAGGTGCAGATTGCGCGCCTTCGGTCGCTGGCCCAGGCCGCCAAGCTCGACCCGGATTTCGCAGAACAGTTTCTGGGATTCATCGTCAAGGAAGTGATCCGCCATCATGAGGCGATCCGGGCCGCCAAATAAGCGGCAAAGCCAAGTGCGAGGACGTGATGGATCTGTCTTTTTCGCCTGAAGAGGAAGCCTTCCGGCAAGACGTTCGGAAGTTCATTGGCGAAGCCAAGCCGCAATTGCCCAAGAATCTGGGCGCGCCGGAACGGGCGCGGCTCTCCAAGGACGATTACCTGGTCTGGCATCGTCTGCTTTTCAAAAAAGGGTGGGTGGCGCCGGCCTGGCCGAAAGAATTTGGCGGCGCCGACTGGAGCGTGACCCAGCGCTATATATTCTCCGCCGAGATCGCCAAGGCGGGCATGCCGACGACCTTGCCATTCGGCCTGGGCATGGTGGGACCGGTGATCATGGCCTTTGGCAGCGAGGCTCAGAAAAAGAAATTCCTGCCACGAATTCTGTCCGGCGATGATTGGTGGTGCCAGGGCTATTCCGAACCTGGAGCGGGTTCGGATCTCGCCAGCCTGCGCTGCCGGGCAGTGCGGGACGGCGGATATTATATCGTCAACGGCCAGAAGACTTGGACCACGCTTGCACAATATGCCGACTGGATTTTCTGCCTGGTGCGCACCGATACCGCGGCCAAGGCGCAGGAAGGTATTTCTTTTATCCTGATCGACATGAAATCGCCCGGCATCACCGTCAAGCCGATCGTTATTCTGGATGGTGCGCGTGAAGTGAATGAAGTGTTTTTCGACAATGTGAAGGTGCCGGCCGAAAATCTGGTGGGCGAAGAGAACAAAGGCTGGACCTACGCCAAATTCCTTCTGGCACATGAACGCTCCGCTCTGGCTGGTGCCTCACGGTCGCTTGCGGCGCTGACGCGGCTGAAAAGCCTGGCTCGAACCGAGCAGTTGGACGGCGCGCCGTTGATTCATGATCCGAATTTCGCGCGCAAGCTGGCGGCGTTGGAAGCCGATCTGATGGCGCTTGAATTCACCGAACTGCGCATCCTCAGCCAGGAGGCGAAGGGCGAAAAGATGGGATCGGAAAGTTCGATCCTGAAAGTGGCGGGCAGCGAGATCCAGCAGCGCGTCGCCGACCTGGCGATGGAGGCGGTGGGCTACTACGCACTGCCCGATGATCTGAGCCTGGGCGACAATGAAGCAGTGGGACCGGATTATGCCCACGGTCTTGCGGGGCGCTATTTCAATCTGCGCAAGGCTTCGATCTATGGCGGATCGAACGAGATCCAGCGCAACATCATCGCCAAAGCCGTGCTGGGCCTCTGATGGATTTTTCCTTCTCCGAAGAACAGACGCTTTTGCGCAATTCGCTGTCGCGCTATCTGGCGGATCGTTATTCGTTCGAGGACTGGCGCAAATTCACCCGCACACCGGAAGGCCGCGATCCGTCCCATTGGCGGCAATTCGCCGAGATGGGCCTGTTCGCGGCGCCGCTGCCAGAAGCCCAGGGCGGGTTGGGAGGCGGTCCCATCGAATGCATGGTGGTAATGGAGGAATTCGGCCGCGCCCTGGTTGTCGAACCTTTCGTGCCCACAGTGGTGATCGGCGGCGGCCTTCTGGCGCGCAGCGGCGGCGCGTTGGCGGATGAAATGCTGCCCAAGATCGCGGCCGGCGCAACCGTTATGGCATTCGCTTTTGCCGAGGCACAGGGCCGCTACGATCTTGCTGACTTGACCACCTCCGCGAAGAAGCAGGGCGATGGTTATGTCCTGAACGGCCAGAAGAGCGTGGTGCTGGGCGCGCCCTGGGCCGACAGGCTGGTCGTAACCGCCCGGACCGGCGGTTCGCGGCGCGAAGTGCAAGGTGTCAGCGTTTTTCTGGTCGAGAAATCCGCGAAAGGTGTTTCGACCCGCGACTACGCAGCAATGAGCGGGCTGCGCGCCAGCGAGATCGTATTCGAGAATGCGCCGGCACAATTGATCGGCGAAGAGGGCGCCGTGTTGCCGCTGCTGACGAACGTCCTGGACCGCGCCATCGCGGCACATCTGGCCGAAGCCAATGGCGCCATCGCCAAACTGATGGTGGCGACCACCGAATACGCCAAGACCCGCAAGCAGTTCGGCCAGCCGATCGGGAAATTCCAGGTGCTGCAGCACCACATGGTGGACATGTTTATCGCGCAGCAGCAGGCGCTTTCGGCCAGCCTGATGGCAAATTTGAAACTGGGCGATGCGGACGGCCCGCGTGCGGTATCGGCGGCCAAGGCTGCATTGGGCAAATATGCCCGCGCGGTAGCCGAAGGCGCGGTGCAGATTCATGGCGGCATCGGTATGACCGACGAACTCGATGTCGGGCATTACTTCAAGCGCCTGGTGCTGCTGGAAGTGTTGTACGGCTCGCCCGATCATCACCTGTGCCGGATGGCGGCGCTGGACCAATAAAAAAAGCGCCGTCTTCGGCGCCTTTTTTACTTGATGCCTGCCCAGGGTTTCTTCCCCCGCATGGCGAAGCCATTGGTGGGGGAAGATGTGCGGTAGCGGGCTTGCCCGCGTGCCGCACAGATGGGGGCATTTTAAAAACTCAAAGCTTTCGCCATCTTGACCATCGGCAGCTTGGTGAGCTGTTCGACGACCGCTTCCGGCACCTGGCCGTCGACTTCAATCAAGGCGATCGCGTCCTGACCCGGGGCGCTGCGGCCCAGGGTGAAGTTGGCGATATTGACCTTGGCATCGCCCAACAGAGTGCCGAACTTCCCGATAAAGCCCGGCTTGTCCTCGTTCACCACATAGAGCATGTGCGGTGCGAACTCGGCGTCGAGGTTGATGTCCTTGATCTGAATCAAGCGCGGACGGCCATCGGAGAACACCGTGCCGGCGATGCGGCGGGTCGAGCCGTTGCCCAGAGTCACAGTGATCTTCACATAGCCTTCATAAGCGCCTTCCTGGCCGCGGCGCACTTCGCTCACCTTGATGCCGCGTTCCTTGGCGATGGTGGGGGCGTTGACCATGTTCACGCCCGATAGGATCGGGTTCAACAACCCGGCCAGCGCCGCCTGGGACAGGGCGCGGGTGTTGAGCAGGCTGGCAGTGCCTTCATAAACGATTTCCACCGCGGTCAGGCTGGTGTCGGTCAACTGGCCGGCGAATGCGCCCAGCTTGGACGCCAGGGCGATCCAGGGACCGACCTTCTGCGCTTCGCTGGCCGAGATGGACGGCATGTTGAGGGCATTGGTGATGGCGCCGGTAAGCAGATAGTCGGAAATCTGCTCCGCCACCTGCAGAGCGACATTTTCCTGAGCTTCGGTGGTAGATGCGCCCAGATGCGGTGTCGCCACGACCTTCTCATTGCCGAACAGGACATTTTCCTTGGCCGGCTCGACTTCAAACACGTCCAGGGCAGCGCCCGCGACATGACCGGAATCGATCGCCGCCTTCAGCGCCTTCTCGTCGATCAGGCCGCCGCGCGCGCAATTGATGATGCGCACGCCCTTCTTGGTCTTGGCCAGGGCTTCGGCGGACAGGATGTTCTTGGTTTCCGGCGTCATCGGCACATGCAGGGTGATGAAATCGGCGCGGGCGAGAAGATCGTTCAGCTCGACTTTCTCGACGCCCAGATCCTGGGCACGCTCGGCGGACAAGAAGGGATCATAAGCGATGACGCGCATGCGCAGGCCCTTGGCGCGGTCGGCGACGATGGAGCCGATATTGCCGGCGCCGATCAGGCCCAGCACCTTGCC
>JBEPVO010000011.1:0-35785 GCA_041690975.1 Alphaproteobacteria bacterium | reverse complement strand
GGCACGACCAAGACGCAGCGGCGCCATCGCGTAATTGGATAGGCCCGAGCTTGTTATGAAAAAGGTTTAACTGCCGCGAGGATCACGATCAAAACCATTAACACCGCGGGAACCTCGTTCAGGATGCGGTAGAAGCGCTCCGAGCGGGTGTTGCGGTCCTCCGCGAAGTCCCGCCAGCATTTCACCAGATAGCCGTGTACGCCGCTCATCACGATCACCAGGACGAATTTGATCTGCAACCAGACGTCGAGATAGGCCCCGGTCAGCCAGGCCAGGGCCGGTCCTAGAATCCACACTGCCACCATCGACGGATTAACGATCCCGCGCAGCAATTTGCGTTCCATGACCTTGAAACGCTCCGAGCCTTCGGAGCCCGGCTTTGTCTGCGTATGGTACACAAACAGCCGTGGCAGATAGAGAATACCGGCCATCCAGGTAATTACGGCGATGAGATGCAGCGCCAGGATCCAGTCGATGTAATCGGCCAGTGTGTTACGAACGGAATCCATCATCCCTCCCGGTAACCGCAGCGCCCGAATTTTTGCGGGCATATCCGGCCGTCATTGTCGTTGACACAAACGTCGTCAGCCAGCGCTTTTCTCACCAGACCGGCCAATCCGTCAATGAATGCCGGATCGGCGCCCACCGTCGCGGCGCGCCGATAATCGCGCACGCCTGTTTCGTGTGCAAGCTTGCGATATTCGATATCGAGTTCGACCAAAGTTTCGGAATGTTCGCTGACAAACGCGATCGGCGCCACCACCACCGCCTTGCCTTCGCGTCCTGCGCGGCGGATTTCGCCGTCGGTGGAAGGCTCCAGCCATTTCAGCGGCCCCACTCGGCTCTGATAGCAGACATTCCAGTCCAGATCTTTTATCCCCAGTGCATCCACAAGGCTGCGGGCGGTCCGTTCTACCTGCCATTGATACGGATCGCCTTTCTCGATGGTCCGCTTGGGCAAACCATGCGCCGACAACAGCAGGCGATAGGACAGACCCGCTACTGGATTTTCCATCGCAATGCGGATTTTCGCGGCGGCGGCGGTGATGAATCCCGCATTCGACGGATAACAACAAATCCGCGTCGTCCGCGCCATCAGGTCGGTTTTGCGCGCGGCGCGTTCCCAATCCAACAACGAAGACGCCGACGTGGTTGTGGAAAATTGCGGATACAGCGGCAACAGAACAATACGATCCGGTGCAAAACGCCGCAGCGCTTCGGCCGCGCCATCGCTGAACGGGTGCCAGCACCGCATCGCCACCACCACCTTGGCTTCCAACTGATCGCTATTCAGCACCGCCTCCAGGGCCCGTGCCTGAGCCTGGGTCTGCTCCAGAATCGGCGAACGACCGCCCAAATGATCATAAATCGCCCTGGCAAAGGGGGCACGCCGCCGTGCGATGTAACGAGCCAGCGGTTTGCGCACAATTCCCGGTAAGGAAATGATCGCGGGGTCCGAAAACAAATTCCGCAGAAACGGTTCGACCGCTTCTGGGCTATCCGGCCCACCCAGGTTGAACAGAACAATCCCAATCTTCACAGAGCAACCTTCATAATAAGAGTCTTACTAGTATCTGTTGTAGATGTTGTAAGGCCTGTGAGCTGTGGAGGCTTCGGTTGGTATCCGTTCGGTCTAGAGCCTGAATTGAAGGGACTCAAGAGCTTGCGAGAAAGGGGGCTGCGCCACTTTGCCCAGAGGTCTGATCACAGCCGGGCGATGATGCGCACAGCCATCCCCGATTTGCCGCTGTCCACAGGGTTCCGAAGAGGGCATAAACACGATCCGTGGAGTAATCGGGAATAGTTTGTGGAGCAAAAATTTCATATCCATCTGGTGTCGGACGCCACCGGTGAGACACTCAATGCCATCGCCAACGCAGCGCTCGCACAGTTCGAAGGCGTCGATGTCCAGGTTCATTCCTACGCCCTGGTCCGCAGCGAACATCAACTCAACCGTTCAATCGATCATATCGCCATCAGCCCCGGATTGGTGTTCTTCACCCTGGTCAACCCTCGCTTGCGCGAGATGCTGCTGACCCGTTGTGGCTCGCTCAGCATTGCCTGCGTCGATGTGATGGAGCGTCCGGTGATGGAGCTTTCGAAATTTCTCGGCATCACTGAAACCCATCGTCCCGGCGGCCAGCATGAAGTGGACCAGCGCTATCTTGCGCGTATCGAAGCGCTGAACTTCACCATCCAGCATGATGACGGCCAGTCACTGGATACGATCCATGAGGCGGAAGTCATTCTGGTCGGTGCCAGCCGCACATCCAAGACGCCGACGTGTGTCTATCTGGCCATTCGCGGCGTTCGGGCCGCCAATATTCCCTTGGTCCCGGGCATGGCGCTGCCTGCGCCGCTCACCCAAGCGAAGGGGCCGATGATCGTGGGCTTGTGGGTATCCCCGGACCGGCTGGTGCAAGTCCGGCGCAACCGCCTCACCACCATGGGCGAGGAACGCGCCACCGATTATGTCGACCTGGACAGGGTGCGGGCCGAGATCGCCACCACCCGCAAATTGTTCGAAGCGCATGACTGGCCCCAGATCGATGTCTCGCGCCGCTCGATCGAGGAAACCGCTGCCGCCGTTCTCAACCTGCTCACCGACCGGCGGGAGAAGCGGGCGTGAGCCATCTGGTGCTTGCCTCGGGCAGCGCCAGCCGCCAGTCCTTGCTGCGTGCCGCGGGGGTGAATTTCACGGTGGCGCCAGCCGACATCGACGAGCCGGCGCTGATGCGGGATCTCGTTGCCAAGGGCAGCGATGGCAGTCTTGTTGCGCAAGCCCTTGCCGCGCAAAAAGCGCAGACGGTATCGCGCGACCGGCCCGGCGAGACGGTACTGGGCGGGGATTCCGTCCTGGAACTGGGGCCCGACATCATCGGCAAAAGCCCTGACCTGGCGGCCTTGCGGGCGCTGTTGCTGCGCCTGTCGGGCCGGGCGCATGATCTGATTTCCGCGGCGGCGTTGGCCCGGGACGGCGAGATACTCTGGCAGCACACCGCAAAGGTCCGGATGACGGTGAGGCCCTTCAGCGAGGCGTTCCTTGACGCCTATCTGGCGCGGGAAGGCGAGAAATTGCTCAGTTCGGTGGGCGGCTATCATTTCGAGGGCTTCGGGGCCCAGCTTTTCGAAAGTGTCGAAGGCGACTATTTCTCTATCCTCGGCCTGCCTTTGCTACAGGTGCTGGCCGCGTTGCGGGCGCAAGGATTGCTGGAAACATGAGATTGACCGGGGCAGGCAAAATTGCGGCTGTGGTGGGTTGGCCCATCAGCCACTCCCTGTCGCCAGTCCTGCACGGCTATTGGCTGAACGAGATGGGGGTCGATGGCGCCCTGGTACCGCTAGCGATCCCGCGCGAGGAATTCGCACGCGTGGTTCTGGGATTGCAGCGGGCCGGATTTCGCGGGGTCAATGTCACGGTGCCGCACAAGGAGGCCGCTTTTGCGCTGGCGCATTCCTGCGACGCAGCGGCCATGGCGGCGGGAGCGGTCAACCTTCTGGTGTTCCGCGCAGATGGCCATATCGAAGGCCGCAATACCGATACGTTCGGCCTGCATGAATCCCTGGCGGAAGCGGTGGGCAGCTTGCAAGGCCAGACGGTCACGCTTTTGGGCGCCGGCGGCGCGGCGCGAGGCGCTGTCCTGGCCCTCAACAGCCTGGGCGCGGCCCGGATTCAGATCCTCAACCGGCATAGCGACAAGGCCGCCGTGCTCGCCGGGGCGTTGCAGCCGCTGGTCAAAAGCGAGCTTGTCGCCGGTGGATTTGAAGACTGGGCGCGTATGGCCGGTGGCACAGACCTGCTGCTCAACACCACCAGCGCTGGCATGAAGGGCAATCCGCCGCTGACGTTGGATATTGCACTTCTGAAACGGAAGGCGCCGGTGCTCGACGCCGTTTACAATCCCCTCGAGACCGAGCTGCTGAAAAATGCGCGCGCGCGCGGTCATCTGACGATCGACGGGCTGGGCATGCTGATGCACCAGGCGGCCCCGTCCTTCGAGGCATTTTTCGGCATCAAGCCGAAAGTGACGCCGGGTCTGCGCGCCCATCTGGAAAAGGCGCTCAATGCCTAAGCCATTTGTCATTGGGCTGAGGCCCTTTGTCATTGGGTTGACTGGCTCGATCGGCATGGGCAAGAGCGAGACCGCAAAACTTTTTGCCGCCGAAGGCGTGCCGGTCCATGACGCCGACGCCATCATCGCACAGCTTTACGGCAAGGGCGGCGCGGCGGTCGACATCATCGCCCGTGAATTTCCCGGCACGGTAAAAAATGACGTTGTCGACCGCGCAGCGTTGTCGGCACAAATTCTGGACGATCCCGCCGCACTGAAAAAGCTGGAAAAGCTCGTCCATCCGCTGGTCACGGCGCAGCGGCAGACATTCCTGGATAGGGCGGACGCGCCCGTCATCCTGTTCGACATTCCGCTGCTTTTTGAAACGGGCGCGGACGCCGAAATGGATGCAATTGTCGTGGCGAGTGCACCCGAAGCGGTGCAGCGCGTCCGGGTCCTGTCGCGGCCTGGCATGACGTTGGAAAAATTCGAAGCGCTCAAGGCCCGTCAGCTGGACGATGCGCAAAAGCGTCAACAGGCGCATTACGTCGTGATCACTGACAAGGGCTTGGATCACGCCCGCGAACAGGTGAAAATGATCCTGGCGGATATCCGGAACAAGCTAGCCGCGTTCGCGTGAGCGAGAGCGGCGAAAGAGAAGTCTGATGCGTGAAATCGTTTTCGATACGGAAACCACGGGCTTCGAGCCGGGCGAAGGCCATAGGGTCGTCGAAATAGGGTTGGTGGAGCTGGAAGATCACTTCCCCACCGGTCGCACCCTCCAGTTTTACTTGAACCCGGAACGTGACGTTCCGATCGAGTCCCAGCGCGTTCACGGTCTTTCCGCCGAGTTTCTTGCCGACAAGCCGTTATTTGCGAGCGTGGCGGACGAATTCCTGGAATTTGTGGGCGATGCCGTACTGGTGATCCACAATGCCAGCTTCGACATGAAATTCATCAATGCCGAACTGACCCGGGCAGGCCGTACGCCGCTGTCGATGGCGCGCACGGTGGACACGATCGAGATCGCCAAGCGCAGGATCCCCGGTGCACGCTATTCGCTGGATGAACTCTGCCGGCGCTTCAGCATCGACCTCACGGCGCGCACCAAGCATGGCGCGCTGCTGGACGCGGAGCTGACGGCGCAAGTCTATCTGGAGCTGGTCGGCGGGCGGCAGCGCGGTCTGGCGCTGGCGCCTGCCGAAACCGCGGCCCAGGCAAAAGACGAAGATCGCGGCGGCGCCCGCCAACGGCCCGTGCCACTGGCGCCGCGCATCACAGCCGAGGAGGCCGAGCGCCACGGGGCTTTTGTCGCCACCGAATTGGGCGAGGGCGCGATCTGGAAATTGGCCGTGGGCTAAAGGTTAAGCCGTACCTGCCGGAGGCTGCGCCACGGCCTGACCCATCTTGGCCTGATACAGGGCCACGAAATCGATCGGTTCGATCATCAAAGGCGGCATGCCACCGTCCCGCACCACATCCGCCACGATGCGGCGGGCGAAGGGGAACAGCAGGTGCGGTGCCTGGATCAGGAGGATGGGCTGCATCGCTTCTTCGGGAATGTTCTGCAACCGGAAGAGGCCGGCATAGGCAAGTTCAAGCAGAAAGAGCTGGCGGGTGTCGCTCTTGGCGTGCACGCGCAGCTTGAGCTCCACTTCGAAATGGTGGTCGTCGCCGCGACGGGCCTGGACATCGACGCCGAAATCGATCTGCGGCCGTTCCGTCAGGCCGGCCGGCGCGCCGGGATTTTCAAACGATAGGTCCTTGATGTACTGGCCCACCGCCTGGAAGTTGGGGACGAGGGGCGTGCCTTCGCCTTGGCCGGGGATTGCGGTTCCGTCGTTGCTCATACATGTTTTCCATCGATCGCGGCCCGCGCGTTACCATGATGATCGTCCCCCGACAAGGAAAAGCCGCCAAATCCGGGGCTGCGGCGTTATCGTTAAAGCCGGTTCTGGACCGCAGGGTTCCCCGGCGTTAGGGTTCACGCATGTTTGGCACCCTTCAAATGGCGAATGCGCAACTGATCGAGATCCTGATCGCGGCGATGGTCGCGGGCGTGGTCTTGTTCCGGCTTTACACCATTCTGGGCCGCCGCACCGGTCATGAACCCCAGCCCCGCGACCGCGCGGCCTCGCCTGCCGCTTCGGCCTTGCGCCCGCCCGCCGCCGATAGGCCTGCCGAGCCGCAGGCCCGCAGCCTGTTCGATATCCAGCTCGCCGATCCCAGTTTCGAGACCGGGCATTTTCTCGGCGGTGCGAAAACCGCCTATGAAATGATCCTCAAGGCATTTGCCGCCAGCGATCGCACCACGTTGAAGCCGCTTTTGTCCGACGAAGTCTACAAGGCGTTCGACTCCGACATCACAACCCGTGCCGGAACGCCACCGGCAGAGACTTTGGCGGGGCTCACCGACGCACGCATCGTAGACGCCGCCCTGGCGGGCCAGACCGCCGAGATCACCGTGTCTTTCCGCGCGCAATTCGCCCACGGCACGCCATCGACCAGCGATTATGTCCAGCGCGACGTCACGGACATCTGGACGTTCGCCCGCCAGATCGGGGCCGCTAGTCCCACCTGGATTTTGGTGGCAACCAGCGGCGCGCTGCCCTGAGCCGCAGACTTGTCGCGGCGCTGCTCGGCGTCCTGATGCTGGGCGCGCTTGGCTGGTGGTGGCTGAACCGCCCGGTCGCGGTTCTGACCGCGGCACAATTTTCCGATCTTCCCGGCTGGCGTGACGCAGATCTCGAGCCTGCGCGCGCTGCGTTTCGCCGCAGCTGTACGGTCATCGCCAAGAAGCCGGCTACAGAAGTCATTGCCGACTATGCGGGCACGGCGGCGGACTGGCAGAAAATTTGCGGCCGGGACGGCGATCTGGATGCCGGCTCGGCGCGCGCATTTTTCGAAAAGAATTTCACGCCTTATACGCTGGGCGGCGAAGGGCTCTTTACCGGCTATTACGAACCGGAAATTCGCGGCAGCCGGAGCCAGCACGACGCCTATCAGACGCCGGTCTATGGCCTGCCGTCCGATCTGATCCGGGTCGATCTCAGCCAATTTGCGGTTCAATTCAAAGGCGAACACATCTCCGGGCGATTGAGCGGCCAGAAGCTGGTGCCGTATGCCGACCGCGCCGACATCAATGCCAAAGGTCTTCCCACCGCCAAAATCCTGTTCTGGTGCGATGACGCCACCGCGCTGTTTTTCCTGCAGATCCAAGGTTCGGGCCGGGTACAATTCGATGATGGCTCGTCGGCGCGCATTGCCTATGCGGGCGAAAACGGACGGCCCTATACCGCCATCGGCCGGGTACTGCTGGCGAACGGAGAATTGGCGAAGGAAAAAATTTCCCTGGCGACCATCCGCGATTGGCTGAAGGCCCATCCGAAAACGGCCCGGGGCGTGATGGAAGCCAACCAGTCCTTTATTTTCTTCGAGGAAAAAACGCTGGGCGACGCAGCGCTGGGAAGCAACGGTGTCGAGGGTGTTCCGCTGACGCCGCTGGGCAGCATGGCGATCGATCTGCGCAAGAACGCGCTGGGTGCGCCTTATTACGTTGCTACCGATCCAGTAAAAACGTTGCTGATTGCACAGGACACCGGTGGCGCCATTCGTGGATCGGTGCGCGGCGATGTCTTTTTCGGCTTTGGCGCAACGGCCGAGCAACGGGCGGGCGAAATGAAGGCGCAAGGCCGCATGTTTGTGATGTTGCCCAATGACGTTGCGGCGCGGCTGGGGAAAAGTTTTTCGCCATGAAGCGCCGGACCACGGACGACGAACGCAAGCTTTTCAAGACCCATATCGACGAGGCACGTCCGCTGAAGGCGGCAACGCCAAAACCAAAGAAGCCTGATCCGGCTCAGCTTGCCGCGCAGACGAAGCGCATGAAGGCACTTGAAAACAAACTGGATGGCAACACCACGGAAAAACTCAAGCGCGGCCAACTGACCCCCACCGCCCGCGTGGATCTGCACGGCATGACGGAAAGCGCAGCACACGCCATGCTGCTGTCCTTTCTCGCCGGGGCGCAGTCGCGCGGTGTCCGGCTGGCATTGGTGATCACGGGGGTGGGCAATCCCCGTCCTCACGAAGGCGCCGAATGGATGCGCTCACCCCATGGCGTGCTGAAGCAAATGGTGCCGCGCTGGCTGAACGAAAAAGCATTCGTCGCGTTGATCTCGGGATCGGGTGTGGCGCACCGCCGACATGGCGGTGACGGTGCGCTTTATGTCTATCTGCGGAAAAGAGCGTGAAACCGTCTTTCCATACCGCCGGGATTTCCGCCCTTGGCGCGGGCCTTTACGAGTTCAACGCCGCCGCGGCGACGGAAAAGTTCGGTGACTAGACTTCAAATCAGGTTGGCTTTGGCCGCCAGGTCTTTCAGCGAGACCTCTGGCCGCGCGCCATAATGCGAAATGATTTCCGCCGCCGCCAGCGAACCCAGCCGGCCGCAATCCGCCAGGCTCTTGCCCCGCGCCAGGCCGAACAGAAAACCGGCCGCGAACAGATCGCCTGCGCCGGTGGTGTCCACGACTTTCGCTACCGGTGCGGCGGGCACAGCGTGAATCTCGGCGCCCTTCACGATCACGCAACCCTTGGCCGAGCGCGTGAGCGCCGCCAATCCGCCCCAGGCCTGCATCCGCTCGGTGACGATGGCGAAGTCTTCGGTCTCGAACAGCGACATGGCTTCGTCTTCATTGGCGAAGACGATATCCAGGTCGCGCTGCATCAGGTCCAGAAAATCATCGCGGAAGCGCCCGACGCAGAAACTGTCGGACAGGGTCAGCGCCACCTGTGCCCCGGCATCCTTCGCGGCGCGGATGGCCTTGCGCGACGCTTCCTTGGCGTCGTCCGTGTCCCAGAGATAGCCTTCGATATACAAAATCTTCGACGCCGCGATTTCGCGCACATCGACGTCGGCGGGCATCATCTCGCGGCACGCGCCCAGATAGGTGTTCATGCTGCGCTGGCCGTCCGGCGTCACTGCGATCATGGATGAGGCGGTGGACGATCCATTGGCAGCGGGCGCGGTGGTGTAGTCCACGCCCAGCGATTTCAGGCTTTCGCTGAATTTCGCGCCCAGCACGTCGGCGCGCACTTTGCCCAGAAAGACGGCGCTGCCGCCCAGGGATGCGATCCCTGCCATGGTGTTGGCGGCGCTGCCGCCGGCGGCCTGGACGCTGTTCTTCAGCGCCTTGTGAAGTTCCTGGGCGCGGAATTCATCGATCAAGGTCATGCCGCCCTTGGCGATGCCATGATCCAGAAGGAACTGGTCGTCCACGGCCGCGATCACGTCCATGATCGCATTGCCCAAACCCGCGACATCGTATTTTGGCGGCATGTTCTCTCCGAAAGGCGCTATAAACAAAGCCATTACGGGACGGATGCGATGTTCGCAAGCATGGCGCGCGCCGCGAGGCTGATTTTCGATCCCGCTTTTGCCGGGATCGTGGTCAAGGCATTGCTCCTCACCATCCTGCTGTTCGCGGTGGCGTTGGCGCTCGGCGAGTATGCCTTGTCCTTGCTGCCGGTGCTGGGCAACCCGCTGGTGAACAAGGCGCTGGAATGGCTTGCGCCCGTTCTGTTCCTGTTCGGCGGCGTGGTCTTGGGGCCGCCGGTCACAGCTTTGTTCGCATCACTTTTTCTGGATCAGATCGCGGCCCGGATCGAAGCCCGGGACTATCCTGGCATCGTGGCGCGGCCGGCTTCCTTTGTCGCAACCTTGCGGGCGGGGCTGAAACTGGCCGCCCTGGTGCTGGGCATCAATCTGGTGCTGCTGCCGATCGATATCGGCTTGCCGGTATTTGGCGAATTGCTCAGTGTGGCGGCCAATGGTTGGCTGCTGGGACGGGAATATTTCGAACTCTCGGCATTGCGTCATTCGGATATCGGCGATGCGGAGCGCCTGCGCCGGGAAAACAGCGGTGCGGTCTGGATCGGCGGCATTCTGATTGCGCTGGCCAGCATGATTCCCCTGCTCAATCTGGTGGCGCCCTTGTTCGGCACCGCCTTCATGGTGCATCTGTTCCATCGCGCTCTCTCACGGAACAGGCCATGAAAAAAATTCTCGCGGGCTCGGTGTTTTTTGTGCTGGCAGGCTGTGCCGCCCAGCCGCGCCCGTCTGTCGCGCCGGTTTCTGTTCCGGCGCCTGGTCTCACCGTGCCGATACCGCCCGCGCCGCCCAAGGGCGAGCCCGAACGCTTCACCGGCCTCGATGTCTCGCGGCTGCGTGCCCTTGCTGGTGTGCCGGCTTTTGCCCGCAAGGACGGCAATATCGAAATGTGGCGCTACGACGCCGGCTCCTGCCGCGTGTTCTTCTTCCTGACAGGCGCGCCCGCCAAGGTGCAGCATGTCGAGACCTTGCCGCGCGGCAAGGACAGCGCCGCGGATCCGGAATGCCTTACCGCTTTGTCTTCAAAGCGATCTTGAGCTTCGGTTTCTCCGGCGGCGCTTCCTTGGTTTTATCTGAGAAGTTGCACAGATCGCGCACCACACAGGTCGGACACAACGGTTTGCGCGCCACGCAGGTGTAGCGCCCGTGCAGGATCAGCCAGTGATGGGCATGCAGCCGGTATTCGTCCGGCACCCGTTTTTCCAGGCCCAGTTCGACCGCCAGCACATCCTTGCCCGGCGCCAGCCCGGTGCGATTGGAGACGCGGAAGATATGCGTGTCGACCGCGATGGTGGGCTCGCCGAACGCGACATTCAGCACCACATTGGCGGTCTTGCGGCCTACGCCCGGCAACTCTTCCAGCGCGGCGCGGTCCTTCGGCACGACGCTGCCATGCTTTTCGATCAGGATGTTGGATAGCGCGATGACGTTTTTCGCCTTGCCGCGAAAAAGCCCGATGGTCTTGATGGCGTCAGTGAGCTTCTCCACCCCCAGCGCCACCATCTTCTCCGGCGTGTCCACCGTCTTGAACAAAGGTTCTGTCGCCTTGTTCACCGATTTGTCGGTGGCTTGCGCCGACAGCGCCACGGCCACCAGCAAGGTGTAGGGATTTTTATATCGAAGCTCGGTCTTGGGATCGGGAATGTGCTTCTTGAGGCGCGCGAAGAATTCTTCGATGTCCGCGCGCGTCAAAAGCTTGACCATTGGAACCCAAACCTCACGCGCAGGCCTTTTTGGCCTTGAGTTCGTCGCGCGTGCTCACGGGCTTGACGCCCGCTCCGCGCGACGCTCCTGCTCAAGTCCAAAAATTCCTTGCGCTCATATTGTGCCTAAAGGCCCAGAACGTCGGTCATTCCGTAAAGCCCAGGCTTCTGGCCTTGACCCCAGCGCGCCGCCGCCAGCGCGCCGCGCGCAAAGATCGAACGGTCTTCGGCCGAATGCGACAGCACGATGCGCTCGCCCGGCCCCGCCAGAAACACCTGATGCTCGCCCACCACCGTGCCGCCGCGCAGCGAGGCAAAGCCGATGGCGCCGTCATTGCGGGCGCCCGTTTCGCCGTCGCGTCCGCGCACGGATTTTTTCTGCAATGACACGTCGCGGCCTTTGGCCGCCGCCGCGCCCAGCAACAATGCGGTGCCGGACGGCGCATCGACCTTCATCTTGTGATGCATTTCCAGAATCTCGATGTCGTAATCGGGCAACGCCTTTGCCGCGCGCTCCACGAGCGCCGCCAGAAGGTTCACGCCCAGGCTCATATTGCCGGACTTGACGATCACGGCATGGCGCGCCGCTGCCTTGATGCGGCTCTCGTCATCGGCGGCGAAGCCGGTGGTGCCGATCACATGCACGATGCGCGCCTGGGCGGCCAGATCGGCCAGCATCAGCGACACCATCGGCCGGGTGAAATCCAATACCACTTGTGCTTCGGCGATCAATGGCAACGGATCGGCGGTGAGCTTGATGCCATTCGCCGCCAGACCCGCGAGCTGGCCCGCGTCGCGGCCCAGATCGGGATGACCTTCGGCTTCCAGCGCACCGGACAACACCAGTCCCGGTGCTTGTGCAATCTCGCGCACCAAGGTGCGGCCCATGCGGCCCGAGGCGCCGGCGACGACGATGTTGAGATCCGCCATAGCTTCTACGCCTTGGTGTCGACGGGAGCAGGCGCCTCTCCGCGCTTTGCCACCGTTACCATGGCGGGACGCAGCAGCCGATCGCCGATCATATAGCCCGACTGCACCACATCGACGATGCTGCCGGCAGGCTTGCCGTTGCCCGGCACTTCGGCAATCGCCTGATGCAGGTTGGGATCAAATTTTCCGTCCTCGGTCGCGACCGGCTTGACGCCATAGCGTTCCAAGGTGGCCAGCAATTGCCGGTCGGTGGCTTCGACGCCATCCAGCACGGCTTTGATCTGCGGGTCGGCAGCGGCGCGCACGTCCGGCGGACAGGCCGCCAGGGCACGGGAGAAATTGTCCGCGATCGATACCATGTCGCGGGCGAATTTGGTCACCGCATATTGCGAGGCTTCGGTTTTCTCCCGCTCGGCACGGCGGCGGATATTTTCCGCCTCCGCCAGCGCGCGCAGGCGCTGGTCGCGCAGGGATTCAATCTCAGCCTTCATCACCTCGATGGGATCAAGAGGCTGATCCGCGATCCGGGCTTCGGGCATTTCCTGTTCTGTTTCTTCGCTCATAAACCGGTTCCTTAAACGCTATCCCAGCAATCGTCCAATGACTTTGGCGGTATGGTCCACCATCGGAATGATGCGGCCATAATTCAGGCGGGTGGGGCCCAGCACGCCGATCACGCCAACGATCTTGCCTGCCGAATTGGCGTAGGGCGCGGCCACGATGGAAGACCCCGACAGGGAGAACAGCCGGTTCTCCGAGCCGATGAAAATACTCACCCCATCCCCCGCCTTGGCGAGTTCCAATAGCCGGATCAGATCGGCCTTGCGCTCGATGTCATCGAACAAAGTGCGGATGCGCTCGATGTCAGCCTGGGCATCCACCGAATCCAGCAGATGCGCGGTTCCCCGTACGATCAGGATCCTGTCGTCGGCCCCGCCTGGACCGGCCAGGGTCGCCAGACCTGCGGCCACCACCTTGGCGGTGAGGGAATCGAGCATGGCGCGCTCGCTTTCCAGCTCGGCCAGGATCTCGACCCTGGCGGCGTCAATGGTACGCCCTGTCAGGCGTGCATTCAGATAGTTGGAAGCTTCCGTCAGCGCCGAAATCGGCAGGCCCGGTGGGGTGTCGATGACCCGATTTTCCACCTGGCCGTCGCCGCTGACCATGATGACCAGTGCTTTGCCCGGCCCGACATGGACGAATTCGACATGTTTCAGGGCGGTGGCGTCCTGCTTGGCAGTCACCACCAGCCCAGCACAGCGCGACAGGCCGGATAACAACGTGGTCGCCTGGGTCAGCACATCTTCCAGGCGCTTGCCGCTGCCCGACATGCGCGCTTCGATCATCCCGCGCTCCTGCGGCTCCAGATCACCCACTTCCAGCAGCCCGTCCACGAACAGGCGCAGGCCTTTTTCCGTGGGCACCCGGCCCGCACTGGTGTGGGGGGCATAGAGCAGACCCAGATTCTCCAGATCCGCCATCACATTGCGGATCGAGGCCGGCGACAGGGTCAGCGGCAGCCGCTGGGACAAGGTGCGCGACCCCACCGGCTCGCCCGACGCCAGAAAAGCTTCCACCAGATGGCGGAAAACCTCGCGCGGGCGCTCGCCCAGAGGTGGATAGGTCAGGCGAGAGGGGAAGGAGTCCAAGTATAAGCCTTTGATAAATATACAGTATTCAGTGGATTGGCACTTGCATTGGACGCGCCATGGCAAAGCGGTTAGGTAACCGCCCCAGTTTTCCTCTTCAAGATATACGGCACCATGCGCCTCTCCAACCGAACTCTCGATTCCCTTCGCAAAGTCACCCTGGAACCCAGTGCGGCCTTGCACGCCGAGGGCTCCTGTCTGGTCAAGTTCGGCAATACCCATGTGCTGGTCACAGCCAGCCTAGAAGAAAAAGCGCCGCCCTTCTTGAAAGGTTCCGGAAAGGGCTGGGTGACGGCGGAATACGGCATGCTGCCCCGCTCCACCCATGACCGGATGCGGCGCGAAGCTGCGGCGGGAAAACAATCCGGCCGCACCCAGGAAATCCAGCGCCTCGTCGGCCGCTCTTTGCGCGCGGTATGCGATATGACCGCCTTGGGCGAACGCCAGATCGTGATCGATTGCGATGTGCTGCAGGCCGATGGCGGCACCCGCACGGCCTCCATCACCGGCGGTTATGTCGCCCTCGCCCAATGCCTGGGCTTCATGCAGAAGACCGGCCTGATCAAGGCGCCTGTGTTGAAAGACCATGTCGCGGCGATAAGCTGCGGCATCGTCAAGGGCGTGCCGATGCTGGACCTGGACTACAGCGAAGACTCCACCGCCGAGACCGACGCCAATTTCGTGCTGACCGGCGCGGGTGGTTTGGTGGAAATCCAGGGCACCGCCGAAGGCGCACCCTTCAGCGAAGAACAGTTGGCAGAATTGCTGGGCCTGGCACGCAAAGGCATCGGCGAGTTGATCGAGCTGCAGAAGCAGGCACTCGCGTGAGACTGCCACGCGGCAGCGTCCTGATCGTCGCCAGCCACAATCGCGGCAAGGTGCGCGAGATCAAGGCACTGCTCGGGCCCCACGGCATCGAACCGATCGGCGCCGCCGATCTGCATCTGCCCGAACCGGAAGAGGTTGGACTTACGTTTGCCGCCAATGCCGAATTGAAAGCGCGCGCCGCCGCCGATGCCGGCAAGCATCCCGCGCTCGCCGACGACTCGGGATTATGGGTCAATGCGCTGAACGGCGATCCGGGCATTTATTCGGCACGCTGGGCGGGACCGACGAAAGACTTCATCATCGCGATGGCGCGGGTCGAACGCGAATTGCTGGACAAGAAGGCGCACGATTTCTCCGCCAAATTCGTCTGCGCCTTGTCGCTGGCGATGCCGCCCCACAATGGTAAACTAGGCGAAATGCAGACTTTTGAAGGCGAAGTGCATGGCCGCCTCACCTTCCCGCCGCGCGGTACGCACGGCTTCGGCTATGACCCGATTTTCATTCCCAACGAAGGGTCCGGCGGGGACAAAACGTTCGGTGAGATCGACCCGCATGTGAAGAATGCCATGAGCCATCGCGCACGGGCTTTTCAGAAGCTCCTGCACAGCGGCATCCTGACGGAGTCGTTCTAACGAGATGGCGTTTGGAATTTACGTCCACTGGCCCTTCTGCGCCGCCAAGTGCCCCTATTGCGATTTCAACAGCCATGTCCGAACCGCCATCGATGAAGATGGCTGGGTCGATGCGATCGAGCGCGAGCTGGACTGGACCGCGCAATCGCAAGGCAAGGATCGCCCCATCGTCGAAACCATTTTCTTCGGCGGCGGCACGCCGTCTTTGATGCAGGGCCGTTCGGCGGCACGCATTCTGGATAAGATTTCGCGCCTCTGGCGGATGGCGAATGATGTCGAGATCACGTTGGAGGCCAATCCTGCCAGCGCCGACGCCGCGCGCTTTGCCGATTATCGCGCTGCCGGCGTGAACCGGTTGTCGCTGGGCATGCAGGCCTTAAATGACGCCGACCTGAAATTTCTGGGGCGGCTGCACAATGCCGCCGAAGCCCGTGCGGCGCTGGGTCTGGCGATGAAGAATTTCGAGCGCGTTTCGCTGGATCTGATCTATGCGCGCCCCGGCCAGAGCGATGTGCAATGGCGCGAAGAATTGAAACAGGCGCTGGGTTTCGGCACCGACCATCTTTCGCTTTATCAACTGACCATCGAGCCCGAAACGCCGTTCGCGCTGCTGCACAGGAATGGCCAGATCCGCATTCCCGACGACGATCTTGCGGCAGGACTTTATGAAACCACACAGGAATTGACGGAGGCGGCTGGGTTGCCTGCCTACGAAATCTCCAATCATGCCCGCCCCGGCTCGGAGAGCCGTCACAATCTGATCTATTGGCGCTATGGCGATTATGCCGGCGTGGGTCCGGGCGCGCATGGAAGATTGATGCTAAGCGACAAGCGCATCGCCACTTCCACCATCCGCCTGCCCGAACGCTGGCGCGAAGCGGTGATGAAGGGCAATGACATGTTCACCGATTTCACGGCCATCGCCGATGCGGACGCGGCACGCGAACATCTGCTGATGAATCTCCGCCTACGCGAAGGCATCGATCTTGCGGCTTATCATCGGCGTTGGGGCATGCGGCCGGACTCGGCGAAGATCGCGCCGCTGATCGAACAGGGCATGCTGCACCAAGACGCCGATGTGCTAACCGCCACGCCACAAGGGCGGCTGGTGTTGAACGCCGTCATCGCGGCGCTACTAAACTGATTGCTTCCCCCTCCGGCCTTCGCATCGCAAGCGCTGCTACGTTCGCACGCTGTTGCTGCTCACCCTCCCCCGCCAGCGCGCGCGGTGGAGGCGGGCCTCGATCGGTTTAGAGAGGAGTATCAAAAACTCTTAGGCTGGAAAGTCCGCGGCGCGGGGCTGGCGACATGGAAGCCGTCGGGCTGTACTTCCAGCACGGCAAGACCGCGCTCCGAGGTGCCATCGGCATTGAAGCGGAAGATGCCGTTGACGCCGCCAAACCCGTTGGGGTCCATCAGCGCGGCAGACGTGAAGCGATGATAGGGCGGGCCGGTGGATAACAGCGCCACCAGCGACACGGCGTCATAAGCCAGCGACGCCAGCTGCGGCGGCACCACGCCATATACCGCGCGATACTTTTCGTTGAACGTGTTGTCGGCATTGGGCTCGGGCGCGGCGAACCAGCCGCCGGTCAAGGTCTGTTCCTTGACCACGCTGGCATCGTCCCACAAGCCGGTGCCCAGCAGCTTTACCTTGGAAGGATCGAGGCCGTTGAAGGCCAAGGACGGCGCAATGGCGCGCAGCACGCTGCCGCCTTGCGCAATCATCACCACATCGGCATTGCTTTTGGCGATGGCGGCGGACGGTGCCATCACGCTGTTGGAATTGGGCGTGAAGCGTTCGATGTCCACCGCTGTCGCGCCAGCGCTTTTCACCGCGTCGGTGAAGGCGGCGGAGATCACATCGCCATAGGGTGTCTGCGGCACCATCGCCGCGAAATTGTGATGGCCTTGCGAAACCGCGTAATTCACCACCCGCTTGACTTCGCTCTGCGGCAGGAAAGAAAGCAGATAGATGCCATTGCCCGCCACGCTGCGCTCGGTCGAGAAAGCCAGCACCGGAATGCCGCGATCGCGTGCGAGGGGGGCGACCGCCGCGACCGAGGCCCCGAACAGTGGGCCGATGATGATCTCCGCACCCTGACCCATCAATTTGACTGCCGCCGCGCCTGCCGTGTCCGGGCCGGTGCCTTCGTCGGCGGTGATCAACAGGACATTGCTGTTGCCGCCATCGAACAGCGCCAGCTCCGCCGATTTGAGCATCGCCGCCGCCAGATTGCGGGTGCCGAGTGTGGTACTGGTGAAGGGCAGGATGATGCCCACCCGGACGGGCGTGCTGCCCGGCGGGGTGTTGGGCAGGCGGAAATAGGTGGGCAGGTCCTTGTCCAGGGGATTGCCGGCCACCGGGGCCGGAGGCGCCACTACTTTGGGCGGCGGCGGCGGCGGCGGCGGGGTGCAGGCGCTTAATGCCGCTATCGCGGCCAGGCCCAGGATGGCAAAAAGGCGGATCGAGAGGGCTTTCGGACGGAATGAAGCGTCAATCATCAACAAGTTCCCGGGAAGGCCGTTCTATGAGCGATAAGAGCCTATGAAGGGCGACAGTAAGGCGCGGTCCGCCGCCGGTAAACCGCAACATCTGGGCGATTTGAAGGGCGGCGCAACGCCAAATCATCTGGCACCCGGTCTGTACGTCACGGCCACGCCCATCGGCAACGCCCGCGACATCACCCTTCGGGCGCTGGACGTGCTGAAAGGCGTCGATCTGATTGCCGCCGAGGACACCCGCGTCACGTCCAAACTGCTTGCCATCCACGGCATTTCCAAGCCGCTCACGGCGTATAACGATCACAATGCTGCCCGCGAGCGGCCGCGCCTGCTGGCCCGGCTGCACGGCGGCGCCCGCATTGCGCTGGTCAGCGACGCGGGAACGCCGCTGGTCAGCGACCCCGGTTTCAAATTGGTGCGCGAAGCGATCCAGGAAAAATTGCCGGTGCATGCTTTGCCGGGTGCTTCGGCGGCGCTGACCGGGCTGGTGCTTTCGGGTCTGCCATCGGATCGTTTTCTGTTCGCGGGATTTCTTCCGTCCAAGGCGGGCGAGCGCCAGAGCGCGCTGGAAGAACTCAAAACCATTCGCGCGACTCTGATCTTTTTTGAGTCCGGTCCGCGCCTGGCCGAAAGTCTTAAACAAATGGCAGAAGTATTGGGCGCGCGCAGCGCCGCCGTGGCGCGCGAGCTAACCAAGCTGCATGAAGAATTGCGCCGCGGGACCTTGGCAGAGTTGGCGCAATCCTATGAAAACGCACCCACGCCGAAAGGCGAAGTGACATTGTTGGTGTCACCGCCACATGCGGCGCAGGCCGACATGACGGCTGTCGATGCAGCGCTGGACGCGGCGCTGGAATTCATGCCGCTCAAGCCCGCATCCGAGATGATCGCGAACCTGACCGGCGTTTCGCGCAAAGATGTCTATGCGCGCGGGCTCGAGAAGAAAAATGGCTGACCGCAGGCAGGCAGAAGCGCGCGGTCATCGCGGCGAAGCTTGGGCGGCCTGGTGGCTGCGGCTGAAGGGCCACCGGATTCTCGGCCGTCGCGTTAAAACCCATGCCGGCGAAATTGATTTGGTAACCCTATGTCCCTTCGGTCCGGTCTGTTTTGTCGAGGTCAAGGCGCGTGGCACGGCGCGCGCCGCCGCCGAAGCCGTCACGCCCGAGCAGCGGACTCGCATTGCCCGCGCGGCCTCCTTATATCTCGCATCCCGGCCAGCCTTGGCCCAGCGCGGGGCCCGGTTCGATATTGTCACGGTAACAGGACTGCCCAGGCATCTGCCGGATGCCTGGCGAATAGATGGATAAGAACATGGCATTGACCGTCGCGATTCAGATGGACCCGATCGAGAAGATCGATATCGGCGGCGATTCCACTTTCGCGCTGGCGCTGGAAGCCCAAACGCGCGGCCATGGCCTTTTATATTACGGACCGCGCGATCTGTCCTTCAACGAAGGCAAAGTGACGGCGCGCGTCCGGCCGCTGAATGTGCGCGCCGTCAAGGGCGACCATCATGCGCTAGGCGAATCCTTTGTCTATGATTTATCCGCCGCCGATGTGGTGCTGATGCGCCAGGACCCGCCGTTCGACATGTCCTACATCTCGGCCACGCATATTCTTGAGCGCATCCATCCCAAGACCTTGGTGGTGAACAATCCACGCGAAGTGCGCAATGCCCCCGAAAAACTCTTTGTCACCGAGTTCGAGGATTTCATCCCGCCCACGCTGATCACCAACGATATGCGCGAAGTGCGCGACTTCCGCGAGCGCCACAAGGAAATCATCATCAAGCCGCTCTATGGCAATGGTGGCGCGGGCGTTTTTCGCATCGGGCCCGGCGATGAGAATTTGGGTTCCCTGCTGGAAATGTTCACCCAATTCTACCGCGAGCCGGTGATCGTGCAGCGCTATCTGCCCGAGGTCCGCAAGGGCGACAAACGCATAATCTTGGTGGATGGCGAATTCGCGGGCGCGATCAATCGCGTGCCCGCCAGCGGCGAAGCGCGCTCCAACATGCATGTGGGCGGGCGACCGGAAAAAACAGAGTTGACGCCGCGTGAACAAGATATCTGCGCTGCCATCGGGCCGGAACTGAAACGCCGCGGATTGATTTTCACTGGTATCGACGTGATCGGCGATTATATGACGGAGATCAATGTGACCTCGCCCACCGGCATCCATGAAGTCAAACGCTTCGGCGGTGCCGATATCGCCAAGCTGGTGTGGGACGCGATCGAATCCAAGATCCGCAAATGATCACCCTTCGCAGATCCGCCGAGCGGGGCGTCACCAAGACCCAGTGGCTGGAGTCGAGGCATACATTCTCGTTCGGCGAATATGACGATCCGGCCTTTGTTGGTTTCGGCGCGCTGCGGGTGATCAATGAAGACTGGATCACGGGCCAGGCAGGATTTCCGCCGCACCCCCACCGCGATATGGAGATCGTCACCTACATTCTGGAAGGCGCATTGCAGCACAAGGATTCGGGCGGCGGCGGCGGTGTCATCCGGCCGGGCGAGATTCAGCGCATGAGTGCGGGCTCCGGTGTGGTACATACCGAATTCAACGCCGACCGCGAGCGTTGTCATCTTCTGCAGATCTGGATCCTGCCGTCGCGCCACGGCATTGAACCGTCCTACGAACAGAAGTCGATCGACATTGCCGCTATTACCAATAAATTCGCCCGCATCGCCGGACCTGATCCGCAGCCCAACGAAGTGCGTCTGGTGCAGGATGCCGAGATCTGGGCTGCCCGGCTGGACGCCGATATCGAAGCGATCCGTTCGCTGGCGCCGGGCCGCCGTGCCTGGATTCAGGTGGCGAAAGGCGAAGTCAGCCTCGGCGACGAGACGCTGAAAGCGGGCGATGCCGCCGCAATCACCGACCAGGGCGAAATTACGGTGCGCTCACGCGCGCCGAGCGAAGTGCTTCTTTTCGATCTGGCTTAACCCATCAGCTCACCATGGCCGGGCTTGTCCCGGCCATCCAGAATCAACGATTCCAACCTTCCAGAAGATCGCTCCATTCTGAATTGTGTTTCTCAATCAACGCGATCTTCCATGCCCGCTTCCAACGCTTCAAATTGGTTTCGCGACGAATGGCATCCGCATAAAGCGGATATTCCTCGAAATAAACCAGGTGATGGACGGCATAGCGCTTTACGAAGGCAGAGCCGCCTCCATTCCGATGCTCTTGCACCCGCTTCAAAAGATCCGACGTAACGCCGATATAAAGCGTGCCGTTTCTTTTGCTCGCTAGGATATAGACAACGCCTTTGGGCATTGAACCAGTCTGGAAACCTGGATGGGCGGGTCAAGCCCGCCCATGGAGAAATAGAAAAGGACTTACTTCACCAGTCCGAAACGCGACTTGTAACGCGCGTCGATGCCGGACAGCGGGAAGTAGATAAACACGTCGGTGGTGCCAAATTGGCGGTCAATCACCGCCCCATCACCGATGCGGCAGCCCGCGCGTACATAACCTTTGAGCAGCGGCGGCAGGCTGCGCAATCCCTCGCGGGCTTCGATGGCGTCTTTCGGAATCCGGTTCATGTCCACGAACAGTTCGGGCCGTGCGCGCACATTGATGTCTGACGGCATGGCGTGAAAGTGATGCAGATAGGAAAGCGGCAGTGCCAATGCATCGGGATCGTTGCCCGCCAGGCTGGCGCAGCCGAACATCAGATCGATGTCGAACCGCGCGACATAGGCCATCAGGCCTTTCCACAGAAGCTGCATGGAGCCGGGCCGGGCGCGATAGCTTTTCAGCACGCAGGAACGGCCCAGTTCCAGATATTTGGTGTCGGCCGGCAGGCCGTTCAGCATCGGAGCGATGTCATACTCGCTGGACGTATAGAAGCCGCCGGCCCGCGCCGCGTCTTTCTCGCGTGTCAGGCGATAGGTGCCGACCACCAGCGGCTGGCCTTCCTCGTCATGGGCTTCGCGGTCCACCACCAGAAGATGATCGCAGACATCGTCATACTTATCGAAATCGCGGCTCGCCTCGCGCATCTGTGGCGAAGGGATCGCGGTCATCTCTTCATAGAAAACGGAATAGCGGAGCCGCTGCGCCAGTTCGACTTCATGGTCGGTCTCGGCCAGGCGCACTTCCAGCGAACCGGACACGGCCAGCACGGGCCATTGCTGGGCTCGGCCTTCGAACGGTCCGGCTTCATAGATATTGACCACGCGATGTCCTTTTTCGGGCGCTGTCACACAAGGGCATAGGCCGCTTCTGCAACAGATTTATAATCTAGCCCAACGGGTTGGGGCCGCGCAACGGATTGTGACAGTCGGAATTAAGCGCGTTTTTGGCGGTGCTGCAGCAGCCAGAACAGCAGCAGCGCGGGTACCCCGATGGCGCCGCAACCCAGGAAAAACAGGCCATAGGCCGGCATCAATCCGAAATGGGATGAGAGCATCTCCACCGTGGCGCCCGAAAAGCCCTTCAGGATCTTGCCCGCCCAGGCATAGGTCGAGGATAGAAGTGCGTATTGCGTCGCGGTATAGCCCAGGCTGGTCAGGCTCGACATGTAAGCGACCAAGGTCACACCAGCGAGCGCGATGGCGAAATTGTCCAGCGCCATGACCACCGCGAAGGTGACGGGATCATGCGCGAAGGGCAGCACGGCATAGAGGGCGGTGCCGAACATCTGACTGGCGCACCCCACCAGCACCGCCGGCATCAAACCCAGTCTCAGCGACAGATACCCGCCCGCCGCCACGCCAAGAAATACGCCCACCAATCCCACGCTGCCGCGCACCGCGCCGACCACATCCTTGCTCAGACCCAGATCGACATACATGGGATTGTACATCGGCCCGCTGACGAAATTGGGAAGTTGGAAAAGACTGATCGCCAGCAGGATCAAAATTGCGTTGGCGCCGTGCGTCTTGAAAAAGACGATGAAGGGCCCGGCGACCGCATCGAAAAATCCCCGCAGGGTCCAGAGCGGCGTCTCCACGCCTTTGCGCCGCATCACTGCGTCCGCCTGGATCGGCTCGGCGGCCAGGAAAATAGCAGCAAGGCCGATGCCCATCAGGGCGCCATACACCACATACGCTTCATTCCAGCCGATGCGCTGAGCGATCGGCAGGATAACCGCCTCGCTGGCCAGCAAGGCGGTGCGATATCCCAGCGTATAACCCGAGGTGAGAAGCCCCAGCTCGTCAGGATCGCGCGCGCTTTCGATCCGCCAGGCATCGATTGCGATATCCTGCGTCGATGATGCAAAGGCCGCGATCAGCGCGAACACGCCCAGCACGACCAGCCCATGGCTGACGCCCGCCCAGGCCATTCCCATCAATCCCGCCGCGACCACCAATTGAGCCAGCGCTATCCAGCCGCGACGGAGCCCCAGTCTGGAGAGCAGCGGCACGCCGACCCGATCCAGGATCGGAGCCCAGAGGAATTTCAGCGAATAGGCCAGGCCCACCCAGGACAGAAAGCCGATGGCCGCCAGATTGGTGCCTTCATCGCGCAGCCAATATCCGAACGTGTTGCCGACCAGCACGAAGGGCAGACCCGACGAAAATCCCAACACCGTCATGGTGAGGACGCGGGGATTCAGATATTCGCGGAAGGAATAACGGCGGCGAGTCGTCATGCCGCTTCAGTATGCGGCAGTCCTTCGCGTGAGGGAAACAGGGTCTGGAACATTTCTTCCAGCTCGGCGGGATCAACTGGCTTGGTGAGAAAGCCGTCCATGCCGGCATCCTGACAGGCGCGCTTGCCGGTCTCCAGCGCATCGGCGGTAAGCGCCACGATCGGCACGCGGGGGCGCATATTCTTCGCTTCCATGGCGCGGATGGCGCGCGCGGCTTCAATACCATCCATGCCGGGCATATGAATGTCGGTGAGCAGAAGATCGAACGCGCCGCTCTCCATGGCTGCCACAGCTGCGCTACCGGTAGTGACTTCCTTGATCAGATGACCGCGCCGGCGCAACAGCTCGCGGATCAGCAAGGCGTTCACCGGATTGTCCTCCGCCAGAAGAATCTTCAGACCGGCCGTGGCGGACGACTTTGCCAGCGGCGGCGGCTCGGCGCGCGGAACGGCCGGTGTTGGCGTCACGACTTCGGCAGGTGGAAAGCTGGCGCCCGGCGCTCTGCCGATGCGCGCCATCGAAAGGCAGAGATTGAGTTGCTCCGCCAGCGATGCTTCGCGGATCGGCTTGACCAGATAGCCGGCAAAACCCATGGCGCGCAGATCGTCCAGTCGCGTACGGGCCGCCGGGGTCACCATGACCAAGGTCGGCACCGACAGATCGGGTGGCACCAAAGGATCTGGTGCGCTGTCGGTGCCGGAATCGATCAGCACCGCATCGATCTTTCCGCCCGGCGGCAGGAGCGAGAAATTGATGCCTTCACCGCCCTGCGCCTCGATCTGAAGACACAGGCCTTCGCGCAGCACTTTGTTTCGGCTGACAATGGCAAAGCGCTTACCGGCAAGCGGCAGAGCTTCGTCGCGCATCGGCCGGACCATGATGGCGGGCAAGGTAAACCAGAAGATCGATCCATTCTCCGGCCCAGCCTCGATGCCGATCTCGCCGCCCATGGTCTCGACCAAGCGCTTGGAAATGGCCAGACCCAATCCCGAGCCACCGAATTTGCGGGCATGGCTGGAATCGGCCTGGACGAATTCGTTGAAAATTTCCTGACGCTTCTGCGGCGGCACGCCCACGCCTGTATCGCGTACTTCCACACGCAGGACATCGCCGCTGCGGGTTTGCGAGATCGCCAGTGCAACACAGACGCCGCCCTTCTCGGTGAATTTGACGGCGTTGCCCATCAGGTTGGTGAGTATCTGGCGAACGCGGACATGATCAGTGCGGATGGCTTGCGGCACATCGCGCGCCACGATGGTGGTGATCTCGATATTCTTGGCATGGGCGCGCGGGCCCAAAAGCTCGGCCACGCCCTCCACCAGGGCGCGAACCTCGACTTCGTCTTCGTCCAGAGTGAGCGTGCCGGATTCGATCTTGGAGAAATCCAGAATGTCACCGATCAGGGTCAGCAACGCTTCACCCGATTGGGTGATCGCTTCGGCATAGGTCCGCTGCTCCGGCTTCAGGTCGGTTTCCAGCAACAGGCGGCCCATGCCCAGCACGCCATTCATGGGCGTGCGGATCTCATGGCTCATGGTGGCGAGGAAGCCTGATTTGGCGCGGCTGGCGGCTTCGGCATTGTCGCGCGCTTCGGTCAAGGCATCTTCCAGCGCTTTGCGTTCGGTGACATCGCGGCCAACGCTTTGCACTTCGACCAGGCGCCCTTGGCCGTCGCGCACCGCATGGTCTTCCCAGGAAATCCAGCGCCAGCCCGATGTGGTGCGCACATGCTGGTCGTAATGCGCCCGGCCGCGTGTGGTCTCCAGCGCCGCAAAGCTGCCGAACAAAGGCGCACGGCTTTCGGGGTGCAGATCCGGCGCGAAGGGATAACCCAAGGCGCGGGACGGTTCGAGGCCGAACAGCTTGAAGAACGCCTCGTTGGCATAGGTCAGGCGGCTGGACGCGTCGCGCCGGAAAATGGCGTCGCCTTGCGCATCCACCAGGCCCTTGTAGCGGATCTCGCTCTGATAGAGCCGTGTGTTCGCCGCGGCGGCATTGCGCAGGGAATTTTCCAGCCGCAGCGCCGCAGCGCGCATTTCATTCGCCTGCTGCCCCAGCATGGAATGGCGTTCGCGTGAATTGAGAATATTGGAAATCAGAAAGGCCAGGGCCACGGTCAGCAAGGCGCCGAAGCTGGCGGGGGACACGATGGTCAGCCGGCCGGCCAGCATGATGTCGCCCACCGCGACCACGAGCATCAGGCCCGCAATCGTCCCGAACACGATCCTGATCAGGCGCGCCAACGTCACGTCGTCTGCTTCTTTCCGTTTTCCAGCTTTGCCGCCTTATTTTGACCGCAGACCTGTACAGAAAGCCTAAAGTTGCTTGGTTAGCGGGCATTAAGCCTCACAGCGGCGATCACGACCTCCGGCGCTTAAGTTTTTCCAAGTATTATCAATGGCTTGTGAGGTTGGCGGGGACCCCGCCGGCGCTCGTCACAAAAGCTTTGCAGAACTGTGATGTTCGTGGCGTGAGAGCCGTGTGAATTGGCGTTCATCCGCTGAGCAGGCATCACAAAATTATGGCTGATATCGCCTTGACCGACGCAAACGCCACCAAGGATCGGGCAACCCGGGCAGAGGTCACGGCCCGTGCGGGCCGTGGCGACGCCCGCTTCCACTTTCTCACCTGGGCCGCCGCCGCCTTGGTGCTGCTGATTTTCACCGGTGTCATCATTTCGCTGGTGATCGGCGCGATGCCTGCCATCCAGGCATTCGGCCTGGGCTTCCTCACCTCCAGCGCTTGGAATCCGACCGCCGATGATTTTGGCGGTTTGCCGTCGATCTACGGCACCTTGATCACGTCGATACTCGCCATGGTCGTGGCGGTGCCGGTCGGTATCGGCATCGCGATCTTTCTCACCGAACTGTGCCCGCGCGCGCTGCGCCGCCCCATCGGCATTGCCATTGAATTGCTGGCCGGCATTCCCTCGATCATCTACGGCATCTGGGGCCTGTTCGTGTTCGCGCCCTGGTTCCAGGAACATATCCAGCAGCCCATCATCAATGCCACCGACGGCATCCCCTTTATCGGTTCTTTGTTCAGCGGTGCGCCTTATGGCATCGGCGTCTTCACTGCAGGCCTGATCATTTCCATCATGATCCTGCCCTTCATTTCGGCCGTGACCCGCGATGTCTTCGAGACCGTGCCGGCCATGCTGAAGGAAGCGGCCTACGGCCTGGGCTGCACCACCTGGGAAGTGATGTGGCGGGTGGTATTGCCCTATACGCGTACAGGTGTGGTTGGCGGCGCGATGCTGGCGCTGGGACGTGCCCTGGGCGAGACCATGGCGGTCACTTTTGTGATCGGCAATGCCCATAAAATCCATGCTTCTTTGTTCGCACCGGGCACCACGATTTCGGCAACAATCGCCAATGAATTCACCGAAGCGACTTCCAAGCTCTACAGCTCTTCGCTGATTATGTTGGGCCTGATCCTCTTCTTCATCACCTTCATCGTGCTCGCCTGTGCCCAGTTGATGTTGCGCAGGATGGAACGCCAGGCAGGCGCCAAATGATCCCCTCCCAAGCGCTCTACACCCGTCGGCGCCTGGCCAATTTGGCCTTTATCGGATTATCGATCGCCGCCGCTTTGTTCGGCTTGGTGTGGCTGGCCTTTATTCTTTCCGCCCTGCTGTCGGAAGGCTTTGCGGCGCTCTCGCCGATGCTCTTTACCGCCAGCACGCCGCCGCCGGGCCAGCCGGGCGGACTGCTCAACGCCATCATCGGCAGCGTGATGATGAGCGGGGTCGCCGTATTTCTGGGCACGCCGATCGGTCTGTTCGCCGGTACTTATCTGGCCGAATACGGCAAATTCACACGCTTCGCCTTTGTCGTCCGCTTTGTGAACGACATTCTTCTGTCGGCGCCGTCCATCGTCATCGGCCTTTTCGTCTATGAGATCGTGGTTGTGCCGATGGGCCATTTCTCGGCCTGGGCTGGCGCATTATCGCTGATGGTGATCGTGATCCCGGTGGTGGTGCGCACCACGGAGAATATGCTGATCCTGGTCCCCGGCGGCTTGCGTGAAGCGGCCACCGCTTTGGGCGCGCCGATGAGCTTCGTCATCCGCAGCGTAACCTGGAAAGCGGCGCAGGCCGGCATCGTGACCGGCGTGCTGCTGGCGATCGCGCGCATTTCCGGTGAAACCGCGCCGCTGCTCTTCACCGCGCTCAACAATCAGTTCCTCTCCACCAATTTCAACGCACCGATGGCATCCTTGCCGGCGGTGATCTTCCAGTACGCGCTGTCGCCCTATAACGACTGGCACGAGCTCGCTTGGGCCGGCGCACTGCTCGTCACCGCCACCGTGCTGACCCTGTCCATCATTGCCCGTCTGCTCGAAAAGAAACGGAACTAATCTTATGGAATCCGCGACTCTTGTATCCATCAACGGCGCTGCGCATGGCGAGAAGACCAAGATAGACATTCGCGATTTGTGCTTCTTCTATGGTCAGACCAAGTCCCTGAAGAACATCACCCTGCCGCTCTACGATCGCAAAGTCACCGCGTTCATCGGCCCGTCGGGTTGCGGCAAGTCCACCCTGCTGCGCGCGATCAACCGCATCTATGAACTGTATCCCAACCAGCGCGCCGAAGGCACGGTTACCCTGGACGGCGAGGACATCCTCACGGTCAAGGATCTCAACCTGCTGCGCGCCCGCATCGGCATGGTGTTTCAGAAGCCGACCCCGTTCCCCATGTCGATCTATGACAATGTCGCGTTCGGCATCAAATTGTATGAGCGCCTTCCCAAATCGGAAATGGAAGGCCGCATCGAAGATGCGCTGACCCGCGCCGCGCTATGGAACGAAGTGAAGGACAAACTCAACGCTTCTGGCTTGTCGCTGTCCGGCGGCCAGCAGCAGCGCCTGTGCATTGCCCGCACTGTGGCGACGCGCCCTGAAGTCATTCTGCTCGACGAGCCCTGCTCGGCGCTGGACCCGATCTCCACCGCCAAGATCGAAGAGTTGATCGACGAATTGTCGACCGACTACACGATCGTGATCGTCACCCATAACATGCAGCAAGCCTCACGCGCCTCGGACTACACGGCGTTCATGTATCTGGGCGAACTGGTCGAATATGGCGCGACGGAAAAGATCTTCACTGCTCCCGACAACAAGCGGACAGAGCAGTACATCACGGGTCGCTTCGGCTGAGCGAACGCTCAGTGATCAGGCGTAGTCCTGTGCGGCGGTCTCGTCGGCGCGCGGGCTACGCGACAGGGCGTTGAATACCAGGCTCAGCACGATTCCGACCACGAGGTTCAGCGCCAGCGCGCTCAGCGCGGCGTAGCAGGGCACGGCCACGCCGAAGATGTGCAGCACATAGACCGAGCTTTTCAGCCCCAGGCTCCAGGCCATCGCGGTGCCCGCGGCGATGCCGCAGGCCCAACCGATCAGCAGCGCCATCGGATGCATAGCGCGGGTGAACAGCGCCACCAATACGGCCGGTACGGTCTGGCAGATCCAGATGCCACCCAGCAGCTGCAATTCGATGGCATAAGAGCTTTTCAGCGCCAGCACGAAGAACAGCGCACCCAGCTTGGCGACGAAGGCCACAATCTTGGCGACCCGCGTCTCGGCTTCTGGGGTGCAGTCGGGGGCGATGAATTCGCGATAGATGTTGCGGGTGAAGAGATTGCCGCAGGCAATGGACATGATCGCGGCCGGCACCAATGCGCCGACGCCGATGGCGGCGAAGGCCACACCCGCAAACCAGTCCGGGAACATGCGCAGGAACAGCGCCGGCACGGCGAAATTGTTGCCGAACCGGTCAAAGCCGCTGGCATATTCCGGCATTGCCTTGACGCCTGCCGCCACGGCCATGAAGCCCAGCATTGCGATCAGCGCCAGCGCGAAGGAATAAATCGGCAGGATGATGGAATTGCGCTCCACCACGTCGCGGCTGCGCGAGGACAGCATGCCGGTGGTGGCGTGCGGATACAGGAACAGGGCCAGCACCGAACCCAGCGCCAGCGACGAATAGGCAAAGCCCGGCCCCAGATTGTCGGCCGTGCCGTGTCCCAGCAGCAAGGTCTTGGGATCGATGCTGGCGAAAATCTTGCCATAGCCGCCCAGCTCGACGGGGATGATCACGATCGCAGCCAGCACGGTCGCATAGATCATGACGTCCTTGGCGATGGCGATTACGGCGGTGCCGCGCAGGCCGCTGTAGAAGGTGTAGAAAGCGAGAAACGCGAAGGCGATCAGCAGCGGCAGGTTCGGGATCGCCGACAGGCCCGGAAGAGCCTGAATCCCCAAGGCGGCAATCACCACCTGCAGCCCCAGCATTTGCAGCGCGATATAAGGAATGGTCGCGGCGATGCCAGTGACGGCGACGGCCAGCGCGAGACTGCGCGAACCGAAGCGTCCGCGCACGAAATCAGCGGCGGTGACATAGCCATGGCGATGCGCCACCGACCATAGCCGCGCGAAGCCGATGAACAGCAACGGATAAGCCAGCATGCCATAGGGAATGGCGAAGAAGCCGGTCGCGCCCACGCCGAACATCAAGGCCGGCACGGCAATAAATGTGTAGGCGGTATAGAGGTCACCGCCGAGCAGGAACCAGGTGATGAGCGTGCCGAAGCGCCGCCCGCCCAGGCCCCACTCGGTCAATTGCGAAAGATCGCCCCGGCGCCAGCGGGCCGCGAACAGGCCTGCGCTCGCAACACCCACGAACAGCAACAGGAAGACCGTCACGGTGACGGGATCGGCCTCAATTCCGCGCGCCATACCCCCAGTATTCCTTTTTCTTACTTCTTGGCTTCCGCCGGGGTGGTTGTCACCGGCCCCATCCCGACCAATTCCAATAGGGCGTCTTCATTCTTGGCGCCATCGAAATGTACCTTGCCCGCCAGGTCGTTGACGATGCTGCCTGCCGGTATGGGATAGGTCTTGGAGATGTCATACGTGTCGCTGGCGCTCACCCACCAGGTGCCGGAAATGACATAGGCGTAGCGGTCGGTGTTGTGGAAATGCGGATGGCTGAAATGGCCGGCCTTCCAGCGGATCAGAAGGCCGTAGATCCCAGGTTTGCTGGGATCGCCGAAGATCACCGCCTGGTCCATGGCTTCACCCATCTTCCAAGGGATGTCTTTTGGCAGCGCAAAGGTGATGTGTGATGGATCGGGTTTGGGCGCATCCGCCTGGGCGAAGGCCGCTGAGATGGAAGCAGCGAAGGCCGCGATGCCGAGTGTCGCTCTGGAAAGACGCATGCCGGTCTCCCGTGATTTTTGAAGCCGGGATGCTAGGCGCAAAAAAGGGGGCGGCGCAATGCACCGCCCCCTTGCAGAAAAGCGCGGCAATCAGAATGCGAGCTGTGACCGCAACGCGATGGTGTTGAAGTTCTGTCCAATGTTGGCGTTGCTGGTGACGCCCAAGGTGCCGATGCGGCTGGCCTGGACATTCTGTGCCTGCAAAGTGAATTTCAGCACCGGGTTGGGATACCAGTTAAGGCCCAAAGTGCCTATGCGTTGCTCGCCGCCACGCACGCCGCCGGCCGGCAACGCGCCGCCGATGACGCCTTCATTATCGTTGAGGTCTAAGGTCGAATAGCGGGCTGCCAATTCGAATGCGCCCCAGCCGCCGCCATCTGGCGAGAAATTGACCCGGGGTTTGGGATTGGTGAAGGCGGCATTGGCGGCGGACCAGCCGCGGCTTTCGCCGCTGAGAACCCAGCTGCCTTCCGCATACCAGCCGTCGAAGCCAAGGCCGCGCAACGTGGTGACGCCGCGCTGATCGACGCCGTATTTGAAGTAGCCAGCCTGTGCCAGGAAATTGTCATAGGTGACGGCGCTTTCCAGATTCCAGTTCCATGCGTCTGTGACATTGGCGCCATTGGCTGTCGGCAGCGAAACCAGCTTGGTGCTGTTGTCGTCGACATTCAGCTCTGACGGATTGGAGAGTGCGAAGGGGCGCGGCGAATTCAGCGCGCCGGTGGAATCGCCGGGGCGGAACACATCGGTACCCGCCACGCTCACCACCCAGCGCCAGTCGGCATTCACCACCGGCGAATAGGCGATGCGTCCGACAACCGCCTGCTGTTCGTCCGACAGCAAGGTCGTCTCCTGCACTTTGTCGCCGGTATAGGCGAAGCTGCCATACAGCCGGTCGCTGATATAAAGGAACTCGATTGAGTCGCGCCCGTCGCCGCCCGCCATGTTGCGGGTCAGGTCACCCGGCGCAGAGCGTTCCATCAGCAGCTGATCCGTCGATGCATAAGAATCGTCCAGGCCCGTGGAGGGCGGATGTGCGCCGATGCGGAACACGAACGGCCCGAAGCCGTCATACTGGATATACGCCTGCTGGATATGGCCCGGCGTTTCGGTGCCGGTGGAGCCGCCGGAGCCGTAATCGATATTCACATAGTAAGACCAGTCACCGAACACTTTGCCCTGAAGGCCAAGTTGGGCGCGGCGGAAATTGCTGCCGCTGGAAAGATCGGCTCCGTTGGCGAATGCGCGCGTACGCGCGTTCTGCATGTAATAGCCGACGTCATATTGCACGGTGGCGCGCAGCGCGGCGGTAAAACGGCCATCGGCAGACGCGATCTGAAGCCGGCCATTGGTAACGCTCGGCAGGGGCGCTTCCTGGGTGGAAAGACGGCGTGCGTCCCGCTCGGCGGCGAATTTGGAAACCAGATCGTCGATCTTCTGATCTTGGCTCTGCAGCCGCGTCTCCACCATCGGCGCGGGCGCGACAGGCATGGGTGCTGCGACCGGTTCGGGCGCGGGCACCGTGATGCCCTTGCGGCCCAGCACGCGGTTCAGGCCACCGATTTCCTTTTTCTGCAATTCAATCTGCCTCTGCTGTGCCTCGATCATCTTCTGCATCTGATCCAGGCGCTTCATTACGGCGCCGTCATCTGCGGCGAAGGCGGAAGGCGCGGCAGCGGCCAACATTGCGGCGGCTGCGCTCAGCAGGAAAATGCGTTTCATATTGTCCCCTCAAGTCTTGCAAGCGTCATAATTCCCAATCACGATTGAATCAATCGAGATTGGGAAACGGCCCGATTTTGTTGGCCGATTGTGTTTTTACGGCACTGCCGATTTCACTTCACAAGGCCAATTCTACTTCGCCAGGAAAGTAAAACCGTTCTTCTCAAATATCGCGCGCGCGGCGGGCGAGGCCAGATAGGCCAGGAATGTCCGCGCTTCCGGCTTGGCGTCCTTGATCAATGCGGCCGGATACAGGATCGGCTGATGCGTATTTTCGGGGAACACGCCCACCACTTTCACATTCTTGTCCGCCTTGGCGTCTGTCTCATAGACGATGCCGAGCGGCGCTTCCCCACGCGAAACATAGGCCAGCGCCACGCGTACATTCTCGGCATTCACGACGCGATTGACCACGCTGTTCCAGGCGCCCAGCGAGATCAGCGCGGTGCGGCCATATTTGCCCGCCGGCACCGAATCCGGATCGGCCATCGCCAGACGGCCGCCCTTGAGCGCGCCGACCAGATCGAAGTGTGGCGCAATGGTAATGTTGGTGCTGACATCCTTGCCCGCGACCAGAACCAGCTTGTTGCTCAGCAGGTTCTCGCGGGTGTCGTGCTGCACCAGGCTTTTGTTGTCGAGATAATCCATCCAGTCGAGATCGGCGGAGATGAAGACATCCGCACCGCTCGACGCTTCGATCTGGCGCGCCAGGACCGAGGAGGCCGCCAGCGACACGGCGACCTGCTTGCCGCTCTGCTTTTCGTAAAGGGCGGCGATCTCTTTCAGGGCATCGGAAAGCGAGGCCGCGCCGAATACGGTGACGTCGGCGGCGAATGCCGGCAACGGCGCAAGCGCCAGCAACAAAGTCGCGGCCAAAGCGCGCAGAAATTTGGTCATGATGATCCCCTGTCTATCGTGATAACCGGGTGAATATCACGTTTATTGAGCGGCGCAAAACGCTTGCCCGCCCCCGCCCCTGCGCGTCAGGATGCGCGGATGGCGGGGCTGTTTCTAAGATTACCGATCGGCGATGGCGGCAATTTGGGGCCGGGAAAGGCGCGTCTGCTGGAAACGATCGAGGAGACAGGCTCGATCCGGGCCGCTGCGTCCAAGATGAAACTCAGCTATCGCCGGGCTTGGCTGCTGTTGCAGGACATCGAAAAGATCTTTGGCGGTTCGGTGCTGGAGCGGCGCACCGGCGGCAAGGCAGGCGGTGGCGCCGCCCTTACCAACCGCGGCCGTGACATCGTAAAGCACTTCCGCAACGCCGAGCGCCGCGCGGCGCGTGCGATCAAAGCCGATCTCGACGCACTGATGAAGCTCAAGAATTAGAGCATCACCGGAACGCCTTCGATCAGGCCTTGCGGCTGACCATCACCAGGCCAAGACCCGCGATGATCGAAATGACGCCGGCCGCCGTGGGAATCCACACCGTATGGTCTTCCTCATGATTGATCTCGACCGGGCCGATCTTCACCACCGGCTTGGTTTCAGTCCAGCTGACGCGGCTGAAGAAAAGCCCGGCGATGCCGCCGATGATCAAAACGATGCCCAGAATGGTCATGGGTTTCATAAAGTGCCTCCCGTTAGGCCAAGGGAACGACGGGACGGAACTTAAGTTCCACACGATTTTCAGCAGGGCGGGCCGCCGCCATTCAATATCCCGACCGCATACTGGCCGCGTTCGATAACGCGGCCTTTCGCGTCGAATTTGGCGCCAAAGCCATCCAGCACGCTGCCTTCCAGCAGCGCACCTTTGATCAGAGTGCAGGCGATGCGGGGTCCGGCATAGGCGCCGAAGGTTCCAGCCCAATGGGTGGTGCGGAAATTCTGCACGCCCGACAATTCCATGTTCACCCGATGGCGCACATCGCGCGGATCGACATAGAAGCCATAGCGGCCGGGATAGGCGCCGTCCTTGTCGCGCTCGACACCGAATCCGAAGCGCGCGCCGCTTTTATACTCGCCCTCATAACCGTCGAATTCCCCGGCGCGATAATCGCCGCCCAATCCGTCGCGCATGCCGTTGCGGTATGCGCCGATATAACCGGTCCTGGGCAACTCTTCGACGATCAATCCGTCGGGGCGGTTGTCGCGAAATGCGCCGGCCAAGGTGCGGTCACGGCATGTCATCACACCCATGCCGGTGGCGCGACCGCGCACGATCTCACCGCTGTAGCGACAGCGCCGTCCGTCGAACGAGATTTCAAGTATGCCGGGGCCACGCCGCCGCGCCTGCGTGCCGCGCGCCGCATCGCGTCCACGATCCGCGGCGCGCTTGGCTGCCGCGATGACCCGTTCCGCGTCGGCGGCTTTTTTGTTGCCTTGCGCCGCATCGCGCAGCGCCAACTCCACCGCCTGCTGCGTCGCCGGCGAAAGGCCGCGAGTCTGAAGTGGCGGTGACGGCAGCGCCTCATATTGCGACAGAGGCGGCATGATCGGCGCTTTAGGCCCGGGCGTCTGTCCCGACGCCATATCGCAGATCGTCAGCGATGATCCGCAGATCAAAATTGCAAGAACGGAAACCGGAATCCGTCTGCCCGACATGATGCCCCCTCGAAGTCAGCCCCGGACATTATCGCTTGTCGGCCCGGCGTGGCGCAATTAAATCCATGGACCGCAGTGCGTCATTGCGAGCGAAAGGGCCATTTCCATGAGATCCGCGCGAATTCTGATGGCTACCCTGTTGGCTGCATGCGTGTCGACCGCCGGTCATGCGGCAGACGATAGGGCCCACATCAAGACCGTTGTCGATGCGGCGGTCCAACCGATGATGGAAAAATACAATATTCCCGGCATGGCGGTTGGCGTCACCGCCAACGGAAAGTCCTACACCTTCGATTATGGTGTGGTGTCCCGGGAAACCAAAAAACCCGTCACGCCCACCACGATGTTCGAGCTGGGATCGATCAGCAAGACCTTCACGGTGACTTTGGCGTCGCTGGCAGAGGTGAACGGCCAGCTCTCCTTGTCGGACAAGACCAGCAAGTATCTGCCGTCGATGCGGGGCACGCCGTTCGGCGATGTCAGCTTGATGAATCTGGGCACCCACACCGCAGGGGGATTTCCGCTGCAGATCCCGGACGATGTCAAAACCAATGACCAGCTGATGACCTATTTTGAAAAATGGAAACCTGTCTACAAAGCCGGCGCGGCGCGCACCTATGCCAATCCCAGCATCGGCATGCTGGGCGTCATCACGGCGCGAGCCATCAACAAGGATTTCGCGGCGGCGATGGAAGGCCAGATCTTTCCCGGCCTGGGTCTGACCGGCACTTTCATCCATGTGCCGGATGCGCGCATGGCGGACTATGCGCAAGGCTATACCCGGGCGGATGTGCAGGCGCGGATGCGCGAAGCCATCCTCTCCACCGAAGCCTATGGCGTGAAATCCACCGCCACCGACATGATCCGGGTCGTCAACGCCAACATGAACATGGTCAAGCTCGACGCAAAGCTGCAGCAGGCAATCACCAACACCCACACCGGCTATTTCAAAGTCGGCGCGATGACCCAGGACATGATCTGGGAGCAATATGCCTGGCC
>JBEPVO010000010.1:0-37013 GCA_041690975.1 Alphaproteobacteria bacterium | reverse complement strand
ATTCCAGTCCAGTCATTGTGAAAGATCACATCGACCCGCGCCGGACCCTGTTGCGGCGTGAAGACATCGAAGATCACTTGCAGGCGATCGTTGATGTCCGCCGTATAGCGCCGTTCCTGCGCCAGCGGGCCGTTGATCCAGAAATTGGGGGCAGCGTTTTTCGGATTCTGCGCCACGGTCTGAAGATCGATGTCGACGGTTTTGATTGCCCCGTCGGCGCCCTTGATCTTCAAGGAAACAGCCAAGGATGGAATCGCGGCGGCGGCCGGCGCGGCGTCCGGCGTAGCATCGCTCCGCTTCACGATCGACGCATTCAAGCTTTTGCCCGACGACATCTGAGGCAACGAAACCGTCACAATGGCGTGGCGCACCGAGCCATCGGCATGGAAGGCTTTCGGATCGATCTGGGTGGGAATGGCGCGCCCATCCAGCAGCACTTGCAGGCGATCGCCGCGCTGGACCGCTCCAACAGCGAATATCTGGCCGAAGCTGGTGGTCCTGGCCGGCATCGACGTATCGGCATGAATTTCAAATTTACCGACAGCAGCCGGCGCCTGTGCCTGCGCCGCCGATGACGCGAGGAATCCACCCCACAACAGCCCGGATGCGAGAAGAAGAGATTTGCCCCACGTCATTTTCCAGCAATCCGTCCGATTTAAAGAGTATTTACCAGTCACGACCCTAACCGAGTTCTTCGACAATTCCCCACCGCAAACAGCCCCGGCATTCGGGTTTATGGGTTGTTGGTAAACTCTTAGGGCCTGACGGATAGATTTTAAGCATAGGGGATGATTTCATGGACGGCATAAATCCGTTTCTTTATAACGGTTTAGCTATTTCACGATAATCCACTAGTTCAGCGGGCGGCACCTCTTACGAAAGCGCGGTGCCCGTCACAAAAAGGCATTGCTCGATCATGATGCGCGCATCAACAGTTCCAGGCACATGGTCTTGCGCCATCGGAAAGCGCCATGGGCATGTTTGATCCGGCGCGGTGGCGCATCAGCGCGATCATTCCTTCCTACAATCGCGCCGATTTTCTTGGCGAAACCATTGCGACCTTGCTGGCGCAGACGGAGCCGCCGTATGAGATCATCGTGGTCGATGATGGTTCGATCGACGAAACCGCAGCGGTCGTCGCCACATTCGGCACCGCCGTGCGCTACCGGCGGATCGAAAACAGCGGCGCACCGGTGGCCCGCAATGTGGGCGCCGCGATGGCGACCGGCGATTGGCTGTGGTTTTGCGACAGCGACGATCTCTGGCGACCGGAATTCCTTGCCAGCATCCATGCCGTCGCAGCAACCGCGCCCTATCCCCAATTCCTGTTCGGCAATTTTCAATTGGTGCGGAACGGGGTCTGGGAGACGGGCACGAAATTCGCCACCGCACCAAGCGGATTCTGGGAAGGCATCGCATCTCAGAAGGTGGCAGGCGGAACGGTCTTCACCGAGCCGCTCTACCCGCACATCCTGAAATTCCAGCCCATTTTTCCTTCCACCATCGTCATGCGGAAGTCGCTGTTCGATTCTGTCGGCCGCTTCGACGCGAAATTCGCCCGAACCGCGAGCGAGGATTTCGAATTCACCTTGCGATGCGTGGCCCAGGCACCGATCGGCATGATCGAAACATCTCTGGTGGGTGTGCGGCGGCACGACGGCAATTTCAGTGCAAACCAGCTGAAGAATTTGCTGGGCGAAGTGAAGATACTGCGCCACGCAAAGGCGCATCACGACGCGGCGCCGCGCTATGCCGCTGAAATCGACGCCGATATCAGGCTTCGCAATCTGGAGGCGCTTGAACTGGCTTTCACGAATGGCGATTACGATCTGGTGCGGTCGCTGGCTCGGGAAATCGGGGAAAGCGGTCTCGATTTCAAGCCGCGTCTCAAGGCCTTTCTCGCATCATTGCCCAGGCCGATCCGCACGCCATTGGTTGCCCTTGCGCAGGGAAGAAACCAGCGATGAGCCGGGCGCGCGTTCTGCACGTCTTCAAATATTTCCGGCCGCAATTTACCGGCGAAGGTATTTTCACCGAACGCCTGGCGCGGAAATTCGCTCTGTTGCGACCCGACCTGGCGCACGACATCCTGGTCACGACGACGGCGGCTCCAGTCAATCCGACCGTGCTGGAAGATATTTCGGCGGTGCATTATCTGAACGATTCCGGAACCGCGGCCAGCCAGCGCGAGATCGCAACATGGTTGGCGCAAAATGCCCGCCGTTACGCGGCCGTGCATTATCACACCCATGTCGATCGCACCTTCGCGGGAAGCTTGATGCTAAGGCTGCAAGGGTGCCGGATCATCCTCTCCGCCACACTGGACGACAGCATCCCGGGCCTGCTGCAGACTTATCGTCCGCTATTGCGCCCGCTGATACGCCAGCTGTTCCGGCTCATCGGCCAATTCGTGGCAATCAGCCCCAAACTGTTTTCCGAAAATAATCGCTATGTTTCCGAAACGAAATCGGCCCTGATGCCGATCGGAATCGCCATTCCCGATCTGGACGCAACGTCTTCCCAAGCCTGCCGCGAAAAACTTTCCATCCCGCCAGAGGCGCAGATGCTGGTTTCGGTGGGCGGGATTTGCACACGCAAGGATCAGTTATTTCTGGTTCAGCGGGTCCAGGAACTTGCCAAACAAAATCCGAACCTTCTGCTGGTCCTGGTCGGCCCGGACGTCGAGCCCGAATATGCAGGCCAGGTGCGGAAATATGTGACGGATCACGGCCTGGGGCGGCATGTGCGGTTCGCCGGCTATGCGGAGGCACCGTGGGATTTCTACCGGGCGGCCGACATCATGGTGTTCGCCTCGCATGAGGAAGGCTTCGGCACGGTCGTGATCGAGGCCATGGCCTATGGGCTTCCCGTTGTCGCGCGCCACCTGCCCGGCGTGAACGACACATTTGTGGAGCATGGCCGGTCCGGCTTTCTCTTCACCCGGGACGACGAATTCCGCGCCCAGTTGGATCAACTTCTGTGCGATGATGCGTTTCGCCGCCGGATGGGCGCCTGCGGGCGTGATTTCGTCACCGCCCATTATGATATTGTCGACATCGCCGCACGCTATCTTGAACTTTACGGATTTCCAGCCGGGGGGCAGAATTGATCGGCATCGTGATCCCCTATTTTCAAAGGACGCCCGGTCTTCTCAATCGGGCGCTGCGCTCGATTGCCGCGCAAGAAGGGCAGCATCTGTTCCACGTCTATGTGGTCGACGATTCATCGCCCGTTCCCGCCGAAGGCGAATTGAGCGGGCTCGACGAAGGTTTCGCGCGGAACATCACCATTCTTCGCCAGCCCAACGGCGGTCCCGGGGTCGCGCGCAATCTGGCGCTCGACAAGTTGGCGGATGATGTCGCCATCGTTGCGTTCTTGGATTCCGATGATGCCTGGACCGGCAACCATCTCAACAATGCGAGCGCCGCATTTTCTGCCGGCGCCGATTTTTATTTCACGGATTATCAGCGGGAAGAAGATCCCCAGACCCGCTTCGCACAATGCGGCTATCAGCCGAATGGCGCGCGCGTGGCCGGCGGGGATGGCACCATCTTCTGGTGCGATGCGCTTGCTCTGTTCCGCGCCATTGTGCTGCGGTCTCCGATAGGAACCCCGACCGTCGCCATACGCCGCAGCAAGATCGGCAGAACGCGCTTCCCGACCTGGCTCCGTTCGGCGGGAGAAGATTCGATCTTCTGGCTGGAACTGCTGCGCGGAGAGATCAGGCCGGCCTGCGGCACGACATCCGAGGTTGCAGTCGGACGAGGCGTGAGCGTTTTCAATCATCGCAGTTGGGGCAATGTGGCCGCGCTTCGCACAAATCTGGACGAGATGCGGGCCCAGAGGCATTTGCGCAAGCATTTCAAGCTCGACCGCGAATTGACCGCCCGAAGCGAGGCCCATTGCCGCGGGCTGGATGTGGATTTTTGCACCAATCTGATCGGCTGTATCCGGCGGGGGCGATGGCCGGCAACTGGCTTGGTCTTCGCCTATCTGCGATACCGCCCATGGGCGCTGTTGCAGCTGCCCGCTGCGGCCACGCGCTTCATACGCCAGAAAATCAGGCTTTCCGCATCATGAAGAGCGGGCTTGCTGACAAAGATATCTTTACCTCTATGGTCTAATCTTTTCAGCGTAATTTGACATAATCTGCCGCTCATAAAGGGAACCGGGCCACTCGTGGTCATAAAAAATTGTGCAATCGGAACAAAGACAAGACTGCAAAATGCAACACCAGCCCAGGTTCAGGACATAACGCGATGAATGCCCCCCCTCAAAATCCGCGCCGACGCCCCGACGCCGCGTTTTCCGCATTGCGCGGTTTGGTATAGGAAGCGGCAATGTCGAATGTGGTCATCATCGAAAACGGGCGCCATGAGCGCAACTATTGGGGCGACATCTGGCGCTACCGGGAACTGTTCTATGTCCTGGCCTGGCGCGATGTCGCCGTCCGGTACAAGCAGACGATCATCGGCGCTGCCTGGGCACTGATCCGTCCGTTTCTCACCATGGTCGTGTTCACGGTCGTTTTCAGCCGGATCGCCAAGCTGCCGTCGGATGGCGTCACGCCTTATCCCTTGCTGGTGTTCGTCGGAACCCTGCCCTGGACTTTCTTTTCCACCGGCCTGACCGATGCGTCGAACAGCCTGATCGGCAACGCCAATCTGATCAGCAAAGTCTATTTTCCGAGGCTGATTGTTCCCATCGCGTCGGTGGTCGTGGCGTTCGCCGATTTTCTCATCGCATTCGCAATATTGATCGGCATGATGTTCTGGTACCGGTTCATGCCGACCTGGCACGTCCTGTTGTTCCCCGTGTTTGTGGTGGCGGCCATCGCGGCAACCATCGGCCCATCGCTGTGGATCACGGCGCTCAATGTCAAATACCGGGACTTTCGCATCATCGTTCCCTTCATCGTGCAGTTGGGCGTCTATATATCCCCGGTCGGATTCAGCTCGAGCATCGTGCCCCCCCAATGGCGGCTGCTCTATTCCCTCAACCCGATCGTCGGCGTCATCGATGGCTTTCGCTGGTGCCTGTTGGGCAGCGACAGCCAGCTCTATCTGCCCGGCATAGCGCTCAGCTTCGCAGTCATTGTTCTTTTCCTGTGGCTTGGGGTGCGTCAGTTCCGCGCCACCGAGAAGAGCTTTGCGGACCTGATCTGACAGGAATTATGAGAGCATCATGAGCGCCTCCGCCATCACCGTCGACAATCTGTCCAAGCGCTATCTGCTGGGGCATCACACCGATCCGAACATCCGCAACAAGGATGTCAATCTGCGGGACGCCATCGTTCGCGCAGCAAAGAATCTGGGCCGCAAGACGAGCGACGTCATGAGCGGCCGGGAAATGATCCAGGGCGACCAGATCGAGGAATTCTGGGCGCTCAAGGACGTCAATTTCGAAGTCAAGGAAGGCGAGGTTCTTGGCATCATCGGCCGCAACGGCGCCGGCAAGAGCACTTTGCTCAAGATTCTGAGCCGGATTACCGAGCCGACCAACGGCCGGGTCACCATCCGTGGCCGCGTGGCAAGCCTTCTGGAAGTCGGCACCGGCTTTCACGCCGAATTGTCGGGTCGGGAGAACATCTTTCTCAATGGTGCCATTCTCGGCATGACGCGGGCGGATATCCGCAAGAAATTCGACGAGATCGTCGCCTTTTCCGAAGTCGAGCGCTTCCTCGACACACCCGTCAAACGCTATTCCTCGGGCATGTATGTGCGCCTCGCCTTCGCCGTGGCGGCGCATCTGGAGCCGGAAATTCTCATCGTCGACGAAGTGCTGGCCGTCGGCGACGCCGCGTTCCAGGCCAAATGCATGGGAAAGATGAGTTCGGTTGCACAGGAAAACCGGACGGTTCTTTTCGTGAGCCATAATATGGGCGCGGTGAAAACCCTGACCACGCGCTCGATCCTTCTGGAAAGCGGCGTCATCACCGCCAACGGTCCTTCGGATACCGTCGTCGAGAATTACCTGATCCGGACCTTGGATGCCCGGGCCAAAGCGCTGAAGGCCAAAAATCTGGAAGGCTTCCGGCGCGGCCGGCACTATGACAATCCGCCCGCCAAAATTCTCGAGGTCAACATCTCCAAAGCGGATGAGGATCCCGACTCCCTGCCCGAGATCGAATTAGGCTCCAACTTTACAATCGAGGTCACGCTCGACGTCGAACGCCCCATCGTGAACGGCGATCTGTGCGTCACCTTGATGAACTCGCAGGGCGAACGCGTCACCTCGCTGGTGGCATCCGACCGGGTCTTGGGCCTGTCGATCCAACCCGGCGAAAAGGTCATCAAGCTTTCCGTCCCCGACCTGTATCTGGCACCGGGACGTTATTTCGCCGAAGTCTGGCTGGACCCCATGATCGACGGAATTTCCTGCGACGCCATCTTCGACTATCCACTGCTGTCGGTCGTGAATACCGGCCAGGTAACCCACGGCCTGACCCGGCCCTGGGGCACCGTCTACAGCAAAGATGCGAAATGGAGCGTCACGGAAAAGAAGGACCCTGTGGCGCCTGTCGAAGCGAAAGCTTCGTAGTCCATTTCCGGTCTAGGCTGCCGGTGCGAGCCCGGCGCGCGCATATTCTGCCCGTGCGCCTTGGACCATCCCCGCCAGATACGCCTCACGCATCTGCAACTGTGTCGTGCGCATGACGGGAAAACCCAACATGCGCGCCGCCAGGACCTTCGCCTTCTGTTTCGCGGCGGACCTGATGATCCATGCCGGAACGCCGGCAATCTTCAGGCGCGTTTTCATGAGGCTGTAGGTCATGATCCAGTCGGTCACGCCCAGCCGGAAATTGCGATGCCACACCCAGTCCAAGGTGTAGCATTCGCGCGGCACGAAATGATGGATGAGCGCGCCCGGAAGATAGATCGCCTTCGCACCGGCCGCGATCAGGCGCTGCTGTAACTCGCCTTCCTCGCCCACCGGTGACGCTTTGTCGGACGTCACACCAAGGTCTTCCGAGAACAGGCCGACGGTCGCCAGGTCGGATTTGAAGACTGCCCAGTTGGCGCCAAAAAAGAATTCAAAATCTGCGGGTTTTATCTCGACCTCATCATCACCATGCGACCAGCCCACCGCAGAGCGGGGAAGGTAGGGAATAAGATGGGCGGGGCATTCAGTTTCGGCGTCGGGCACAAGCGGGCCGCCGAAAAAATGTCCGTTTCCGTATCGCTGCGCGGCGCCCACATAGATCGACACCATGTCCGCCGGCACATCGATGTCGTCGTCGAAGAATATGAAGAAGTCCGCATCGCTGCTGCGGACCGCATGGTTGATGGCCTTGGACCGCCCCGCGATCGGCGTGTACAGATAGCGCACGCGCCCGCCGATGGATTGCGCACGGCATATCTCTTCGGAACCGCTTACCGGTCCGTTCTCGACGACATGGATTTCCACATCGGGCGGAAAAGTGCATTTCGACAAATTGCGGAGTACGCGCTCCAAAAATGCCGGGCGCTTGTAAGTCGGAATAATGATGACCGTCTTCATCGCATCGTCTCAGATTGGCTGTCACGCGGCGGCCCGGATTGCAGTGACGGGACGCCGGTCAAAGGCCTCCCGCCGGTCAGTTTAACGAACCCGAAAGCAAGTGGAACCAGCGGAAACTGCATTCCGCCAAGGTACAGGATTTAAGCTTAATAGGCCGCAAATTCGCGTTAGCCGATCAGTAGAGATCGCCTGTCATACTTCCCGTCCCTTGCCAGGGCGGTCCGGGGCATGGGAAATGACGTTGAACGATCCGGGAATGGCAGACTTGGCGCAATCACAATCGATACATGATTTCGCGCGAAGGGTCGGGCGCAAGTTGGGCCCGTTCTTCGGCCGGCGCCGGATCCAGGATGTGTGGCCGCAAGGCGTCGTCTCATTCACTTTCGACGATTTTCCCAAGACCGCTTTCACCGTGGGCGGCGAGATTCTCGAACGCCACGGCGCGCGCGGGACCTATTACACGGCTTCAAAGCTGGCCAATACCGTGGGCGATCTGGGGCCGCTGTACGAGACCGAAGATCTTCGCGCCGCCCATAAAAAGGGCCATGAGATCGCCTGCCACACCGATACCCATCTGCGGTGCTCGGAAGCCGATAAATCGACCCTGGTATCGGAGGTGCACGCCAATGCGACCGGTCTTTCTGCAATCATCAAAGGCTTTGTCCCGAAAAATTTCGCCTATCCGTATGGCGCAGCTTCGCCGACGGCCCGGCAGGTATTGAAGCGGTATTATGCCTCCTGCCGTGGAATCCAGCCCGGCATCAATGTGAACATCCCCGATACGGCGGAGCTGTTCGGCGTCAGCGTCTATGCCGGAACGTTCGACGAGGCCCGGATGCGCGGCCTCATCGATAAGACCAGAGCCATCGGCGGCTGGCTGATCTTCTACACGCATGATGTGACGCCGACACCGTCACCCTATGGCTGCACGCCGGAGCAATGGGAAGCGGTCGTCAGCTATGCGGCCAAATCCACGACTATTTTACCGGTGCGCGATGTCATGGCCGGGCTTAACGCCTGATCGGTTGATTGCGAATGGAAGTCTAGTGGCGGAACCGGCGGGCGATATGCGGTCCCCGTCCCTTGCCCAGCCATCTTGGCGCCAAGCCCTGGGTCTCGCGCCAGCCATCTTCATAACCCTGGTCCGCTACCCACTCCCATTGCCGGGCCCACGCCTCGTCAGGGCCGTAGAACAGCATGAGAAAGGGGTAGAGCGCCCGGCGCAAATGGTTCTTCCGGCTGAGAATTCCGGGCGGATACGTATGGCCTTCCTTCATGTGCGCCTGCCCCCGTCCCCAGCGATATCCCCGCAATAGAATTGCCGGAATCTGCATCTGCTTGGGGCGGATGATGTGCCTGACGCGTGCATCATCGGCGAACCAGCATTTGTATCCCAACTCGGCGAGACGAAGCGCGAATTCGGTTTCACTTCCCATCGGATAAGCGAGAGAGCCATCGGGGCCGATCTTCGCGTTGAACCGGACACCGGTTTGAAAGACCGACGCGCGGATGGCCATGTTGGTTCCGAACATGCAGCGGGAATCACAGGGTCCACCCTGCTGCTGTTCGTTCGTACCGAAAGCGATGCTGATCACCATGTCCTTCATGTTCCATTTCGGCGGCTCATAGGGCCAATGAGGAATCGTGGATCCGGCAAACAACTCGAATTGCGGATGGAGATCGGCCGCCTCGCGCCATTTGACCAACCAGTCCTGCGCAACAATGACGTCGTCGTCGCAGAAGACGTAAAAATCGCCCTCGGCACATTCGAGTCCGCGGTTGAGGCTTCTGTTCTTGCTGGGAACCCGCTCGTCCAGCACCGTCAGCGGCAACCGGCCTTGGTAGGAGGCCAAGAGCGCGGCGGTGTCGTCGGTGCTGGCATTGTTCACCGCAATGAGCTTCCAGCCCCCCGCCGGCACGGTCGCCTGCTCCAGGCTCTCGAGTGTTTTCGGGAGCACGGCACCGCCATTATGGCTCGAGAAAATAACCGACATCATTTGCGTTTACCGTTTAGTGCAAGGTTATTAAGTATGCTCTAATAGCCCGAATGATCGCAGCGTTGCCATCGTAACGCAGTCTAAAAACCTCCCGGTTAACTTTGCTTTGAAAGAGATGCGGGCTGTTGCAATTCTTGCCTCCGTCCTTGGACTATAAGGGTTCAATTCACTGGAAATCGCCGGTCCTCTCATTCCGGCTCTCGAGGCACGTCTTTGAATGTCGATCGTAACGAGGGCCATCCGGCACGCATACCGCCGCCTGGATAAAACCGTTTACGATCGGTTTTATGGCGGCAGCCGGATTCGGACAGTGCCAGGATATCCGCGTGTCGCGGTTGGCGACTTACCGGCGCAACCAACACTTCTTGTCGTCGCCCATCCCGACGACGAAGCGCTGGGTGCCGGCGCGTTGCTTGCCAGGCTGACGAAGGCCGCCATCGTCATTATCACCGACGGCGCGCCAAAAGGTGGAAGAGCCGCCCGCGTCGCCGGATTCGAGAATAACCGCGGCTATCGCCAGGCAAGGGCCGGCGAAACTGCAGCGGCGCTCGCGTTGATCGATCGCAGCGACATCCCCGTGATCCGGCTCGGCATTCCAGACCAGCAGGCGGCTTCCAGGATTGCGCGCATCGTGCCCCGGCTCATGCAGATCATGCGCGAGGGAGCGTTCCGCTATGTGGTCACTCATCCTTACGAAGGCGGGCACCCGGATCACGACGCAACCGCTTTGGCGGTCCACGCCGCATGCACACTTTTACGGGAAGACAGGTTCGACGCCCCGATTCCCGTTGAGATGACCAGCTATCACATGGTCGATGGGCGGATGATGTATGGCGACTTTCTTCCTTCTGCCGGCGCCGGACCGGTTGAAACATTCGCCTTGGACGCGGGCGAACAGGACCGCAAGCGGCGCATGCTGGAATGCTATAAAACGCAATACAAAACACTGACCGAATTCCCACTCGATGTGGAACGGTTTCGGATGGCCCCTGTCTATGACTTTCTGAAGCCGCCGCATCTTGGCCGGTTGGCGTATGAGGTCTTCATCTGGCAGGCGGATGGGGCGGGCTGGCGCCGCACGGCCGGGCGGGCGCTCCACCGGCTCGGCCTGCTTGTGTCGTCTTGAAGGCGTCATCTTCATGCAACGCTCGCCGACAATCATGACCGCCACATCCCGGCGCGCTGAGCCGACCGATCGGACCATAATCGCGGGCCTCGAACCCCATGCGGATCTCATGCAAAATGACCAATCTGAGGGTGAATGGACGATCGGCAGGGCCCGGGCCGGGTTCACTGACCAATTAACCGATTCAAGCTAAGTTTCGGGCAACCGGAACGGGTGCGCCTGTATAATAGCCGAACAAGGTTCGACCCATTCCGGCATCGGGCCTTCGGGTTGTTTTGAGCGTGGATTTCTGAGGGTGGGAGACAAAATGACCGACACGCAATCTGCCGCCGCCTGGCAACAAAGCGAACTGGCAGCCATTGATCGAAATTCAACCGCCGCCGCATCATCCGGCGCGAAAGCCGAAAGCCATTCCACAGCGGACGCCAGCGGGCATTTGAAACGCTATCTCTGCCTCGACGATTTTGAACAGGCCGCGCGGCGGCGCCTTCCGCGCATGCTGTATGGCTATGCCGCGAGCGGCACGGAAACCGACGCTTCGATCCGCCAGAACCGCGAGAGCTTCGCGGATTACGCGCTGGCCACCCGCGTATTGTCGGGAGGCACCAGCCGCAATCCCCAATGCACCCTCTTCGGTCAGAGCTACGCCGCGCCCTTTGGCATCGCACCGATGGGGGCGAGCGCGCTGTTCGCCTATCGCGGCGATGTGGCGATGGCGCAGGCCGCCAAGGCCGCGAACATTCCGATGGTGCTCAGCGGCGCGTCCTTCACTGCCATGGAAGAGGTTGCGCAAGAAGCGCCGGGCACATGGTTTCAAGCCTATCTGCCGGGACATCCCGATCAGATCCGGCGGTTGCTGGAGCGTGTCGCCGCTGCCGGATTCAAGACGCTGGTCATCACGGTCGATGTGCCCGTCCCCGGGAATCGCGAAGTGGACAAGCAGAACGGCTTCAACGTTCCGCTCCGGCTCACGCCGAAAATCATCTGGGATGGCATCAGCCATCCGTCCTGGCTGATCGGCACGGCGCTGCAGACGGTCCTGCGCCGCGGATTGCCGCATCTGGAAAATTACCGGGCCGTGCGCGGTCCTTCCGTGCTCGCCCGGGCGGACCTCAGGGGCGGTGGTGCCGTCGATCGCATGGGCTGGCCGGAGATTCATCTGGTTCGCAGCCTGTGGAAAGGCCCGCTCGTGATGAAGGGCATCTTGTCCGCGCGTGACGCATTGCGCGCACGCGAATGCGGGGTCGACGGGATCATCATCTCCAATCATGGCGGTCGTCAGCTGGACGGCGCAATCGCGCCGCTGCGCGTGCTGCCCGCCATCAAGGACGCGGTCCCGGACCTACCGGTCATGATCGATGGCGGCATTCGCCGGGGAACCGATGTGATGAAAGCCCTGGCACTGGGTGCCGATTTCGCCTTTGTAGGCCGTCCGTTTCTGTATGCGGCGGCGGTCGGCGGGGCCAACGGCGTGGCGCGCGCAATTGCCCTGATGCAGGAAGAATTGAAGCGCAATATGTCGCTGGTTGGGGTTACGCGCCTGTCGGATCTGAATGCGGATTTTGTGGTGCCGAACGGCACAGATCTGAACCGGGCACGGATTTAGCGCGCCGCAGAGCTTGTCCGCCATGCCCGTGTGATGGATTTGCACCGCGACCTTCAAACCCGGATGAGCGTCGCGTTTTCATAGCTTATGGGGATCGGGGCATTCGCCCGGCCTTCAGATAGAACTTATTTCGGTTCGCATAACGGTGAAGTTGGATTTTCAATGCTTGCATCGCATCTTTGGTGGTTGCCGGAAAACGCAGACTGGCGCGAAGATCTTCGCGCAATCGGCGCGGACGCCGCCGTCCAATGGCCCGCCCTGGTAAAGCTGGCAAACTGCCGGATGGATTTCGTCCGGACCGAACGCCTGGACAAGCTGGCCCAAAGCAAATTCGAGGCCGCCCCGCCCCCGGGGATGCCGGTCGTGCGCCTGGCGATCCTAGGGTCCGCGATGGTCTCGCACCTTATTCCCGCCATCCGCGTCGCGCTGCTGCGCCGCCGGATCTGGGCGCAGATCTACACAAATCCCTTTGGCCAATATTTGCAGGATCTCGCCGACCCGAATTCCGCGCTGCATGCCTTCAAGCCCGATGCGGTTCTATTCGCCTTCGACGCGCGGCATATGCTTGGAAAGATCGATCCTTCGCAGGGTGCCGCCGCATCCGCCCGCATGATCGAAGAGGCGGCCCTGCGGTGCAAAGATCTCTGGGACATCGCCCGCAGCGCCTTTTCCTGCCGGGTCATTCAGCAAACGGTCCTGCCTGTCCTTCCAAACCTGTTCGGCAACAATGAACATCGTTTGCCCGGCTCTCCCCAGGGCATGATCGCGCGCATCAATGATCGCATCCGGCAGCTTGCCGACGAAGGCGGCGTGGACATTCTGGCGCTCGACGCCCGCGCCGCTCAGGACGGCATCGCCCAATGGTACGACCCAGTCTTGTGGCATCGAGCAAAAATCGAGATCGCGCCGCCCATGTCCCCGCTGTATGGCGACCTGGTGGCGCGCCTCATCGCGGCGCAGCGTGGGCGGTCATATAAATGCCTTGTCCTGGACTTGGACAACACGCTTTGGGGCGGCGTGGTGGGTGACGATGGCGTGGAAAACCTTGTTCTTGGTCAGGGCAGCGCGGCCGGTGAAGCCTTTGTCGCCTTCCAGGAATACACCCATCAATTGTCCCGGCGCGGCATCATTCTCGCGGTCTGCTCGAAGAATGAAGAGGCGATTGCGCTGGTACCGTTCGCCAGCCACCCGGATATGGTGCTGAAACGCTCTTCCTTCGCCGCGTTCGTCGCCAACTGGTCGGACAAGGCAACCAACCTGCGGGCCATCGCGGAACAGATCAATATCGGGTTGGACGCGCTGGTGTTTGCCGACGACAATCCCTTTGAACGCAATCTGGTCCGGCGCGAGCTGCCGATGGTCGCAGTGCCCGAACTTCCTGAGGATGCGGCGTTTTACGCGCAATGCCTCGCCGATGCCGGATATTTCGAGGGCGTGCGAATAACCGGCGAAGACCTGGCACGGTCCGGCCAATACCAGGCCAATACACAGCGCGACGTCGCCCGCCAGTCCATGTCCGACATGCCGACCTATCTGAAAAGCCTGGAAATGCAGATGCAGGCAGGCCCGTTCGATGCCGTAGGCCAAGCGCGCATTACCCAGCTCATCAACAAGACAAACCAATTCAATCTCACCACCCGCCGTTACACCGAGCAGGAAGTCGAAGCCATAACAGCGGATCCCGACGCCATCACTTTCCAAGTGCGGCTTGCGGACAAATATGGCGACAACGGGATGATTGCCGTCGTTATTGCAAAAGCGTCGCAAAACCCGAACGAATTGATGATCGATACTTGGCTGATGAGCTGTCGTGTCCTGGGCCGACAAGTGGAGCAGGCAACCTTGAATTTGCTGGTTAATGAGGCACGCAAGCGAGGGTACCGGACCGTTATCGGGCAATTCCGCCCGACGGAAAAAAATCTCCTCGTCCGCGATCACTATGCGACGCTGGGATTTAGCGCAGACCGACAGAATGATGATGGAACCAACCTCTGGCGCCTGTTAGTGGAAGACTATGTGCCGCTCGAAACTCATATTAAGGTTGGGGGAATTTAATCGTGACCGACATTGAAATCATGGAAGGAATAACGGAAGTCGTCCGCGAAGCGCTGGACGACGACACGATTATTTTGACGTCGAAAAGCGTGGCGGGGGATTTTACGGGATGGGATTCCTTCAAGCACATCACGATCGTGGTGGCGACCGAGATGCACTTTGGCGTAAAATTCCGCACCGCTGAAATCGAGTCTTTGAAGGAGATTGGCGACTTCGTCGCGCTCATCCGGAAAAAGAAGGCGGCCTGAGATGGGGAATAATCAAAGAACAGTCGATCGCGGTCGAGACAGTTTAATTCAAACTGCGAGCGAGTAACTCCCTTGCTGTTCAACTCCTACATCTTCATTTTTGCGTTCCTGCCCCTGGCGCTCGCCGCCTATTATTTATTGGGGCGCATCAGCGACCGCGCCGCCGGCATATCGCTCGCCGTGAGTTCCCTGATCTTCTATGCCTGGTGGAATCCGCCTTTCGTTCTTCTTCTAATCGGCTCGATCGCATTCAACTATACCATCAGTCATTGGATCACCCGAAACGAGGACTTTGATAAACGCCAGACCGCGATCCTGACATTTGGCATCGCGGTGAATCTCGCGATGCTGATCTATTACAAATATCTCCTCGCCCTTGTGGGCTTCCTGGACTCGATCAGCGTTGCCGACTGGAAAGTGAATGCGATCCTCCTGCCTTTGGGCATTTCCTTCTACACATTCACGCAGATCGGTTATCTGATCGACTGTCGCCAAGGCATGGCAAAAGACCGAGGCTTCTTTGAATATTGCCTGTTCGTCACCTTCTTCCCCCATCTGATTGCCGGCCCGATCCTTCATCACCGCGAAATCATGCCGCAATTCGCCAAGAGCGAAACCTACCGCTTCGACCGCGGCAACATCGTCATCGGTCTCACGATCTTCATCATTGGATTGGTGAAGAAAGTCCTGGTGGCGGATTCGCTGAGCCAGCTTTCCAATGCAGGATTCGATGCGCCGGGCTCGCTCGGTCTTTTTTCTTCGTGGCTAACGGTGCTTTCCTATTCTCTGCAACTCTATTTCGACTTCTCCGGCTATTCCGACATGGCGATCGGTCTGGCCTATATGTTCAACATACGCTTCCCGCTGAATTTCAACTCGCCATACAAAGCGCGGAGCATCATCGATTTCTGGCAGCGCTGGCACATGACGCTGACGCGATACCTGACCCTCTATCTCTACAATCCGATGGCGATCTGGGTCACCCGGCGACGCATGGCCAAGGGCTTGCCGATCCTGAAGCGCGATGCGGAAACCGCGGGCGGCTTTTTCAGCATGATTGCATTTCCGATCTCCATAACCATGGCGCTGGCGGGCATCTGGCACGGCGCGGGATTTCAATTTCTCATCTTCGGGCTACTCCATGCCGCCTATCTCACGGTCAATCATGCCTGGCGGGTGTTCGGTCCGGCGCCCCTGAAGCAAGAATCCAAGAAACGCTGGCTTCGCGCGACGACCATTGTTGCGCAAGTACTTCTGACCTATGTGGCGGTTCTGGTGGCGCAAGTGTTCTTCCGGGCCGCATCGACGGGCGATGCAATCGATCTTCTTGCCGGCATGACGGGGCTGCATGCTGGCCCCGCATTGTCGGGATGGGAGGATAGTTTCGGCTCGGTGACGCAAAGCGTTGGGCGCATTATGGCCTACTTCGCGATCGTCTGGCTGATGCCGAATTCGCAGCAAATCATGGCGAAATTCCCGGCCACACTCAGCCAGGTTGCCACGGGCCGCTATCGCTTTCTGGAATGGGCCCCCAATCCGAAATGGGCGATCCCGATGGGTGTTTGCGCAGCCCTGGCAATTGCCAGTCTCTCGCAGCATTCCGAATTTTTATACTTCCAATTCTGACAAGGCGTGCTGTGCCGAACAACACATCAACCCGATATCTGGCGATCGTGACGCTCATCGCGGCAGCCATGCTCGGCGGTTTGGGGTTGCTGAACTATGTCGTTGACCCACTTTGGTTCTTTGGCGGGAACAAGCTGCAGCCGCGCAACTTTCCCTTCGATGAGCGCACCGCTCGCGTGGCGCGATTTATGGCAAGCGATCGCGATTTTGATTGCTATATCTTCGGTGCGTCCCGCGTCAGCATGATGAACGAGCACGCCGTTGCGGGCCATAATTGCTTCATGGTGTCTTTCGAGAATGCATCGCCGACGGAGCTTGTGGCCTACGCGAAATACTTGAAGGCGCATGCCAGGCGCGAGCCGGACCTGGTGATCGTCGGTGTCGACGACTTTGATTTCATCGACCAGGCCGATGCATTCAATCTGCCGAACGATGTCTTCAACAACGAAATCCCGCATGTCTGGGAGTATTATTTCTCAGAAGATGTTGCCACCTGGTCCGTAAAGACGCTGTTCGATCTGTCTCCCAAGGCAAGATATTACGGAGGAGACCTGACGGGTCAGATCCGTGCGGATGCTGGAAGCATGCCGATCCTTAGAATGAAACTCAAGCCTGGGCAGAAATGGAACATGAGCCTGAAGAGCGTAGGCTTCTACGCGAAATTCCGACAGATCTATCCGAAAGCACATCTGGTCGCCTACGCGACGCCCGTCGCAGCTTTCAAGATCGCACATTTCAAGCAATCGGGCTTGCTGCCCTTCTATCTGACCGCGCTGCAGAAGACCTCGGCGGAATTCGACGAGATGTATGATTTCTCCATCCCGTCGCCGATCACTTCAAATCCGAAATTGACCTATGACGGCTCCCATTATCAGCCATCGGTGTCCGACACGATCGCAAAGGCGCTCCAGAGCCACACGCCTTCTTTCGGGGTCAAAATCACCGGCCGCTCGCTGGAGGAAATATCCCAACTTTATGAGGAACGCCTCGCGCTCTACGCATCCCAAAGCTGACCCGGGCGGCTGAGTGGCAGCCCTGCCGCGGGGCACCCCGGCGCCGGCCTGTTGGGAGCCCCATGGCGCCACGGCCGTCTGTGAATTAACATCGCGGCCACCCGACGGCACCGGATCGAGTATTCATACTTCGTTATGAAACATTAACCGCACCCGTTAACCACGCAGGCGACTTTTTCAAATTATCAATGAATTTGCACCGAGAATAGGCGATGGAATGGCGGCCGTGGAACCGTCGATCTGCTGCGCCAGTTCGGTTACTTCTTCACCGGAACAGCCGGTGTTGCGACCGAATTGGATTTCACGAATACGGACTTTCGCCTTAAGGCTGGGATGACTTGCAAATGACGGGGTTGCTCGACGATCTGCTCTTTCAAGCGGCGGTGTTGCATCCCGATCAGCCGGCCCTGGTTTTCCAGAAAGAGATCACATCCTACTCAGCGCTCGCCGCCGATGTGCGGCGCTTCGCGCATGCCTTAAGGAAGGCCAATATCGGTCCCGGCGAGCGGATTGGCATCTTTCTCGAAAAACGGCCAGACGTCGTTGTCGCAATCATGGGTGCGGCAGCGTCCGATGCCGTCTTTGTCCCGATCAATCCCGCTTTGAGGCCTGGACAGGTCGCCCACCTCGTCAAGGATTGCGGCATCAAATTACTCGTTACATCGCTCTCGCGCATCGTCGAGCTTGAAGACGCGCTGGCTGATTGCAAGACCTTGCAACAAATCATCTTTGTCGAAGACGAAGATGCGGCGCCCAAATGCGGCAGCATTCCGTGCATGTCCCAGCGCCATTTCCTGGAGACGGGCCACCCCGGCAAGATCGCCTGGGCACGCGCCTCCGACACCGACATGGTGGGGATTCTTTATACGTCCGGTTCGACCGGCGAGCCCAAAGGCGTCATGCTATCGCACCGGAATTTTGTCGCCAGGGCGCGGTGCGTTTCGGACTATCTCCATCTGACCGCCGATGACCGGATTCTGAATCTTCCCCATTACAGCTTCGGCTTCGGCCTCGATCAGCTCTTCAATGGCTTCCAGGTCGGCGCATGTTCGGTTTTGCACAATTATGTGACGCCGCAGGCGTTGATGAAACTGCTGGCCGAAGAACGGATTACGGGCGTGGCCGGCGTGCCGACCGCGCTGACGGCACTGACGGCCCTGGATTGGCCCGATGACGTTCGCGAGAATGTGCGTTACATCGCTGCTGCGGCCGGCCGGATGCCGGAATATGTAACCCGCTCGCTGCGATGCCTGGCGCCCAACGCCGACATCTATCTGATGTACGGCCAGACGGAGACCTTGCGTTCGACGTTTCTCGCACCAAGCGAAGTGGATCGTCACCCCAATTCCATGGGAAAAGCGATTTCTGCCGCTAAAATCTATGTCGTGCGGGCCGACGGAACGCTGTGCGACCCCGATGAACCTGGTGAACTTGTACAGACCGGCGATACGGTCGCCCTGGGTTACTGGAACGCGCCCGAACGCACGGCCCAGATCTTCCGACCCGTGCCGGTGACATTGCCCGGCGAATCCGAGCCGGCGATCGGGGTCTGGTCCGGAGACATTGTGACCTATGACGATGAAGGCCGCCTCTATTATGTTGGCCGGCAGGACGATCTGATCAAGACCAGCGGGTATCGCGTCAGCCCCACCGAGATCGAGGATGTTCTGCTTGCCAGCGGCCTGGTGGACGCCGCGGCGGTGGTTGGCATCAAGCATGCCGAGCTGGGCCAGGTCATTGTCGGCTTCGTCACCACCAGAGGCAATCTGGAGCTGGATCGCGACGGACTGGCGGCCTATTGCCGTCGGGAATTGCCCGGTTACATGCTTCCCTATCAGATCATTCAGCGCGATGCGCTTCCCCTGAATGCCAATTCCAAGATCGACCGCCTGCGCCTGGTGTCGGAATATGCCGAGCAAGCGCACGACACCGTTCCCGAGAGGCCGCGCGCCAAGCTGGATGCGACCTCTGGCAACGCGACCGGATTTGGCGCGCGCGCCATGGAATTTCTCGGCATGCGCCGCAAAAATTCCGCCAGTGTCGGTGAGATTTTTGCTTCCGCCTTCAATCTGAAAGCGATCGACGACCAGAAATCTTTTTCGTCCCTTGGCGGCGATTCGTTGTCCTATGTCGACGTCTCCACGGCGCTGGAAGATTTTATCGGCCATGTTCCCGAGAATTGGGAAAACATGCCGATCCACGAGCTGGAACAGATACCGCGGTCGAATTCGGCCAGCACGACAATTTCACCGGATATTCTGCTGCGCGCCGCTGCGATCATGGGGGTGGTGGCCTTGCACAACCGCTATTCCAGCCTCGCCGGTGGCCCCAGCCTTCTCTTCGCGCTATCGGGCATGAGTTTTGCCCGCTTCGCCTGGAACGGCGATCCCGGCCAGGTGCGCCGATCCATCTTCGGAACCATGATGAAAGTCGTGGTGCCGACCATGCTCATGCTTCTGATGTTCTTCGTCGGCGACGGTATCATCCGTTGGAGCACGATCCTGTTCACCGACAATTTCCTTGAGCCCGAATCGCCTCTGTGGTGGGAGGGCGCCTGGTTCGTGCAGGTCCTGTTCCAGATCCTCCTGTTCATGGGAATCCTGGCCTTCATTCCGGGCGTTGCCCCGCTCGGCGAAAAGCATCGGTTTGGGTTCGGGATCGTCCTGACGGTCGGGGCATTCCTGCTGCACTATGCCATCGCCAGGACGGTGCATGTGCCCATCCTCGCCTTCGGCCATTTGCCGCAATATTACCTGTGGCAATTCGCACTGGGCTGGCTCGTCTTCGCGTCTAAGAGCCATATCCAGCGGGTGGTCACGCTGCTGATCCTTCTCGGCTGCCTCGCGGGACTGACCACCATCGAGGGCCTGAGTGGTGATTACATCATGCAACATCACGCGCCCTACTGGCTCGCCATCGGCACCACACTCTTGCTATGGGCGCCGCCTATACCGCTTCCGCGTATTGTTGCTGCCCCCATCGTCACGATCGCCAAATCCACGCTCTTCATCTATCTGTTCCATTGGCCGTTCGATGTGGTGGCGTACAGATGGCTCCACATCAATGGTGGTCCTCTGGGGATCATAATCGGGGTGACCGGCAGCTTGGCCGTGTGGGCGCTCTACGAGAGCGCGATCAAGCTGTTCCGCTCGATGCGGGGCGTCAACCGGCAAACCGTGGATGTCTTCGGATAACGTGACGAGAACCGGCCGCGGCAATACCATCAGCGCCGCCTACTTGCGGGCGTTGGCCGTTTCCAGCATCAGCTTCTTGTGGGCGGCGACCATATCCGCTGCCAGATAGCTTTGACGCAAGCGCTGCTTATTGGCGGCACCCACCACTTTGCGGGTCGCAGTCCCCATCACCAGGGACCGCATTGCGGCCCCGAGTTCGCGGTCCGATCCGTTCACGACATAGGGCTGATTTTCCTGGGATACCATGTGCCGGACATCGCCCACATCGGTGGACGCGACCGGCAGACCGGCATCCATGGCTTCCAGCACCGCCAGCGGCATCTGCTCGGTATCGCTCGAGAGTGCCATCAGATCGCATTGCATGAGAATATCGCGGACATCTTCGCGCCGGCCGAGAAAGCGGATGGACGGGCCCAGAGAAAGCACCTCGGCTTCCCGCAGCACCGCGTCCAGTTCCGATCCGTCCCCGATGACCAGCAGGACCGCCTCGTTCTTCAGGGGCGCGAACGCCCGAAGCAACCGGATGACATTCTTTTCCCGCCTGACCGCGCCGGCCCAGGCGATCCGCGGCAATCCCTGCGGAAGATTGAGGCCCAGTTCGTCGATCCGGGTGGAGAAGCTGTCTAGGGGCGCAATGCCGTTGGGAATATAATGCACCCGCGCGCGCGGGAGCCGCCAGACATTCAGAGCTAGATTCTGAAGCGTATCCGATGGAACGACCACCTGGCTGCGCCGTAGCGCCAGCCGGCGCGCCCAGACGCGGCGGCGGAACTGGCGCACGGCTTCCTCGGGACCGAAGCCGTCTTCGATATGGATGTGAGGCACACCGATGGTGGCATTGGCCATCGCCCATTCGATCGAACCCCAATTATAGGTCACCAGCAGATCGGGCGCGTGGCTGGCAATGTCCTGGCGCAGGCGCGTAAGCCGGCCCAGCAGCGCGCCGCCCTTGGCCGGCATGCCACCCAACGTCACGCGGATACCGGGGGGAAGAAACTGAGCTGCCGTATAGGCGCCATCCAGTGCAATGACCGTATGCGAAAACGCGCTGCCGAATCCCTTTGCGAGCTCCATGAAGCGCACCTGCGCGCCCCCAATCTTGAAGGTCGGGAAGACATGCAGAACTTGAAGCGTCTGGGTCACGTGTCTTGGCCGTTTCTATCCGACGCCTGCCTGACCATCGACCGGCATATTAGCCGATCATTGCGCGCCGTGTGCGAACAAAACCACCCGAACGGTCTGAAGGAGTATCGTCAGATCGAGGATGAAATCATTGTTCTTCACATAATAGAGATCGAAAGCGAGCTTCTGCCGCGCATCCTCGATCGACTCGCCATAACGGTAATTCACTTGCGCCCAGCCCGTGATACCCGGTTTGACGCGATGACGAAGGTCATAATAAGGCATCTCGCGGCGAAGTTGCTGGACGAAGTAGGGCCGTTCGGGACGGGGCCCAATAAAGCTCATATCTCCTTCCAGCACGTTAATGATCTGGGGGATCTCATCGATTCTGGTGGCGCGGATGAAGCGGCCCACCCGGGTGACGCGATTGTCCTTGGCCGAAGCCCAGCGCGGCACGCCATCCTTCTCGGCATCGATGCGCATGCTGCGGAATTTCCAGACGCGGAAGATGCGTCCATTCAAGCCCACGCGCTCCTGGCGATAAAAGACGGGGCCCTTGCTTTCCAGCTTGATCGCCAGTGAGACCAGAAGCGTGATCGGCAGCACCGCCGCAAGGAAGGCCAGGCTGACGGTGAAGTCGCCCACGCGCTTGAACACGCGCCGGCGGCGGCTGAACTGGAACCCGCCGGTGAAGGCGAGAGTGCCCGGGCCGATATTGGAAACATCGATCTGGGCGAATTCGCGCTCCCAGAAATTCAGATACTCGATCACATCGATCCCGTTGAGACGGCATTCCAGAAGATCCCAGACGGCAAGACCGCGCTTGTCGTCCACTGCAACGATGATTTCGTCGACCCGCAAGGCCTGGGCAATCTGCAGCAAAGGGGTTGCTTCAGCGGCCACCGGTTCGCCGACCGCCAGATTGCCCTCGCTGCTCCAGGTCCTGTTTTCGAGCACATGGCTGTTGGTGAGGGTGCGGACATGCATGAGACGGTTGCTGCCCGGGCCAACCATATAAGCGGTGACGGCATCGGCGCGCGGGCCCTGTCCCAGAACCAGAACCCGCTTCTTCAGAAACGAGCTGCGGTAGCAGAGATGGATGGCGAAGCGCAGGCCCAGCAGCAACGCCATGAACAGGCTGATGGCGATGGACAGGATGCCCACGAACCAGCCGAACGGCACGCCCAGCGCGATCTTGCTGATGGCGAAAAACCCGATAGCGAGAATGAAAATCAGCTGCCAGGCGAAAGCGAAGCGCTTCAGGAAAGTGCGGAAGCTGCGCAGCGCATCGGCGTTGTAGATGCCGACGGAAGCGCACAGCAGAACGAAAATGCAGGCCAGGGTCGCGGCCTTGGCCAGGTTCAGCGACACCAGAGAGCCGAAGTAGCAGAACGAGCAATGCTGCTCGAGGCTGAGAAGGCGCAGGCCAGCCAGAAACAGGCCCCCGTCAAGCCCTGCCAGCACCACCGAGGGCGCCGCTACGTAATGACCAAAAAGCTTCACGTGTCCCCAAGTCCATGCGTTCATGTTTCACTGGCAAAAAGGGGCGAAAAACCCCTTCCGGCCTCATGAGGACGCTGCAACTCATATGCCAAACCCAGTACGCCCAGATGTGACCCAGCTCGGGACATTAACCACCGAATTTGAAGGAAAAATAGTGATCGCAATAGGAACCCACAGCAGTTTCAGGTTGAATGGAGCTGGCCAGGGTTTCAGAAGGCCTTAGCAATTCCACTGCCAGAATGCCGGCGGCCAAAAGGGGGTAGGTTTTGCTGCGCGTACTGGTTTTTTCGACCCTCTACCCCAATCAGGCGCAGCCCAACCATGGCGTTTTCGTCGAAAACCGCCTGCGTCACACTTTGGCACAGGGCGGGATCGAGGCCACGGTGTTGGCCCCCGTTTTCTGGTTCCCGTCCGGGAGCCCGATTTTTGGGCGCTATGCCACTTATGCCCGCATCCCACGCCGGGAAACCCGGCACGGGCTGGAAATTTACCATCCCCGCTATCCCGTGATTCCCAAGATCGGCGCCCGCTTCACGCCCGAGTTTCTCTACCGGGCGGCCAAGCGCACTCTGGACGAGATGGCCCGACAGGGTGTTCCGAAATTCGACCTGATCGATGCCCATTATTTCTATCCCGACGGCGTAGCGGCGGCGCGGCTGGCAAAGGAATTGAACATTCCTCTGTTGATAACTGGTCGGGGCACCGACCTCACCCTGATCCCGCAATTGCCGTCCGAACGGGCCCAAATCCAATGGGCCAGCCGCCAGGCAAGCGGCATGATCACAGTCTGCGAGGATCTGCGGCAGAAGCTGGTGGAGTTGGGCGAGCCGGCATCGCGCGTGGTGACATTGCGCAATGGCGTGGACCTAAAACGCTTCTCGCCGGGAGATCGTGACGCGTCGCGCGCGCGGCTTGGCCTTGGTGGCTTTACCCTGTTGTCGGTGGGCAGCCTGATCCCGCGCAAAGGCCACGAACTGATCATCGCCGCCCTCACCGAATTGCCGGACATGACATTGATGATCGCAGGTTCCGGTCCAATGCGCGCGGAGCTCGAACGCACGGCGCAGGAAAAAGGCGTCGCCTCGCGCGTCCGGTTCCTGGGTGAGATCGCGCATGACGCGCTGACCGATGCTTACCGCGCCGCCGACATCTTCGTGCTGGCATCATCGCGCGAAGGCTGGGCGAATGTGCTGCTGGAAGCGATGGCCTGCGGCACGCCCGTGGTGGCGACCAATGTGAACGGCACGCCCGAAGTCATCACCGATCCCAAGCTGGGTGCATTGGTGGAAGAACGCTCCGCCTCTGCTCTGGCGCGCGCCATCCAGTCTCTGCGCGCCCTGGCGCCCGATCGCCAGGCCGTAAGGACGTATGCGGAGCAATTCAGCTGGGACGATACCGCGCGTGCGAACAAGGCGTTATTCCTTGCTGCAGCGCGATATGGATTTGCGGATCGCTTCAATCCCGCGATCGTGACAGCGGCTTACGACGTTCTCCGCAACCGCGAACAAGTCGCCGCATTAAGCCCATAATCGTTTGTTAACCGTACACCCGCTACACGATATTGGTGGACTTGGAAATTCCAGGCCCCAGGACAAAGGCGGACATGACGTGCGACAGAGCGCGGCGGAAAGCAAAATCGTCCAGTTTCCGACAGAGCGGTCTGCCGGCCGTATCGTCATGATCGAAGAACGGATGATGGATCAGACACGCAGAATGCCGATCGCTCTTTGCCTGATGATCTGGACCGCGCTTGCCGTGGCCGGATGGGGCGTTTTCAGCGCCGCTTTCAAACTCATCTGAGTTCACACCGGCCGGTTAGTGTGCCTGGGCCGCATGCTCCAGGAAACTTCCGAACACCCATAACAACCAGAGCGGCTTGGAAAAATCGCGGCTGCCCGCGATATGCGCATCCGCCATCGATGCAATCGCATCGGTATCGAAGAAGCCGCTGTCCTTGAGCCGCGCGCCATGCGCCAAAGCGCGAATATCTTCGCGGAGCGGGCCGCGGAACCATTCCGCCACTGGAACCGTGAAGCCCTTCTTCGAACGATAAAGCAGATCGTGCGGCAGGAAATCCCCCATCGCCTGCTTCAGGATCGCCTTGCCGCCCGCACCGCGCTGCAGCTTGAGATCGTCGGGCAGTGAGAAAGCCCAGTCCGATAATTCCTGGTCCAGGAACGGCGAGCGCAGCTCCAATGAATTGGCCATGCTGGCCCGGTCGACCTTGGTGAGAATGTCGCCCGGCAGATAGGTCATAATGTCGGTGTACTGGGCCCGCTGCAGCATATCGAGCGGCGCATCGACATTGAAATGCTGGCGCATCACATCGCCGGAATCGTAGCCACCCAGGCTCTTGCGGAAATCACGAGACAGAAATTGCGTCCGCATTTCCACCGGCAGCGCCGACACCATGCGCAGATAGGCATCAGCGGGACTGAGCGACAATTCCCGGAAGGTGGTCTTGGCCCGCAACATGCGCGGCAGGCGCGCGCCATGCGGATAGAGATCGGCCAGGAGCGAGAAGAGCGGCCCGCGCACAGCATCAGGCATCCAGCTTCGCGCCCGCATCTGGGCGGCGAAGAAAGCATAGCGGCGATAGCCGCCCAGGATTTCGTCGCCGCCATCGCCGGTCAGCGCTGCTTTCACCGTCTGTCGCGCCAGCTTGCAGACCGCGAAGGTGGGCAGCGCCGAGATGTCGCCGAAAGGTTCGTCATAAATCCCCGGCAGACGCGGCAGCAGGCTGAAATCACCTGGATCGACGATACGGGTGTGATGGCTGGTGCCATAGCGGTCGGAAACCGCTTTGGCATAAGCGCTTTCGTCGTAATCGCGTTCTTGGAACCCGATCGAGAACGTGCTGACCGGCGCGTCCTGAAGCCCCGCCATCAGTGCGACCACGGCACTGGAATCCACGCCGCCCGACAACAGCGCGCCCACTTCCACATCGGAGATCAGCCGCGCCTTCACCGCATGACGTAGAGCGTCGACCATTTCCTGCTTGGGGCGTTCGGGGGCCGTGCGCGCATGCAGATTGTCGAGCAGGTTCCAGTAGCGCATCAGCTCGGGCGCCTGCCCGCGGCGCACGATCAGGGCATGAGCCGCCGGCAATTTTCGGATCGCGGCATAGATGGTCTTGGGGTCGGGCACATAGCCGTAAGTGAAAAAGTCTTCCACCGCGACGGGATCGAGAGCGCGGTCCAGGCCGGGCGCTTTGAGCAGCGATTTGATCTCCGAGCCGAACACCAGTTTGCCGTCCGGTAAACGCGCATAATGCATCGGCTTCTTGCCGAACCGGTCGCGCACCAGCACCAATGTCTGCTGCGGCGCATCCCAGAGCGCAAAGGCGAACATGCCGCGCAGCCGTGCAAACAGCCCTGTGCCCCAATGACGCCAGCCATGCAGCAGCACTTCGGTATCGCTGCGGGTCTGGAATTGCGCGCCCTGCGCCTTCAATTCCGCCATCAGGTCGGGAAAATTGTAGATCTCGCCATTGAAGACAATGGTGAGCGCGCCATCCGCCGTCTGCATGGGCTGGATGCCGCCCGCCAGATCGATAAAAGCCAGGCGCCGATGGCCCAGCGCAATGCCGGGTTCGTTGAAGATGCCTTCGCCATCGGGCCCGCGATGCGCCACTGCGTCCGTCATCGCCTGAATCAGGGCCGGATCGAAGGGCCGCATCGCCTGGCAATCGAACAATCCCGTCAGGCCGCACATGGCTTAAACATCCCTCCTGCCGGATGAGGTCAGGATTTTCTGCGCCACCGCGACAACCCGCTCGGCGCTGTTGACCCAGGTCAGCGACTTGCGCGTGATCGTGTCCTTGGCGGCGGCGCCCAGGCGCTTGCGAAGTGCATTGTCGGTGCAGAATTTCAGCAGCGCCGCTTCCAGCGAACCCGGCTCCTGCGGTGCGAACAGCAGCGCGTCATGACCTTCAGTGAGGATTTCGCGGATATTTTCCATGTCCGGCGCGACGATAGCGCAGCCCAACTGAAGATATTCGAACAGTTTCAATGGCGAGGAATAAGGCGTGACGTCAGGCAGCACGGCGACGTCGAAAGACGCCACATAGCGGGTCACGTCATCGCGGCCGACAATGCCGGTGATGGTGACCTGGTCGGCAACGCCCTGTTGTCTGGCATGCTCTTCCAGGAATGGCCGCGCCGGGCCATCGCCCACGACAAGAACCCGGATGTCATAGGCATCCCGATGCACGGCGGCGAAATCGATCAAACGATGAACCGCATTCCAGTCGCGGATGAACCCGGTAAAGCCCAGCACGATCTGAGGCCGCTGACCCTGCCCGATCTTGCGATCCGCGGCGTCGGCGTGAAACCGGCTGGGATCGACGCCATTGGGGACCACGGTGATGCGCGATGCCGCAACGCCATAGGTCTCCATGGTCTTGGCCAGCACGCCGGTCACCGGGAAGGAATGATCCACGCTTCGCCAGATATAGGTTTGCGCCATGCGTCCGATGCGATGCAGGCGCAAGCCATCATTCTTCGCCCGCTCTTCGAACAGAGGCGCATTCACTTCCAGGACCAGTGGCAGCCCCGTCAGCTTGCGCACCCAGACGCCCGCGAAGAGATAAAGGCTGAAGCGCTCATAGATGATGTCTGCCCGGTGCCGGCGCACGGCACTGCGCAGGCGCAGAAAGGCTTTGAGATTGTAAGCGATCTCCAGCGGCTCATAGAGCCAGGCGGGGATCAGCTTCTTGATGCTGTCGATGGCGGAATTGGAACCGCCAAATTGAGTCTGCGCGAAAGCCGCCGGCCCCACCAGGATCACTTCGTGCCCCAGCGTCTTGAGCGCTTTCATCAATTCTTCCAGATGGACAGACTGTCCGTCGCGCGAAGCGATGCGGTGGTGAAAGAGAATTCGCATGATTCAGTGAATTCCCCCCTCTTCTCTGTGCCGCCGATTGCGGCGGTCGGCCCTGCCTCGCGATGCCGCTTTCATAACACCGGGGCCGCCTTACCTTGGTTAAGAAGTTCGTCGAATTTCCCCAGCAGCGCCGGCCAAGCATAGTCACGCACCGCACGCTGGCGGGCGGCAATGCCCAGCGCCGCGCCATCCGGCCCGGCCGCCGAAAGACAGGCGCGCGCGAAATCGTTGATCGTATCGGCCAGCAGCAATTCGGTTCCCGGTTTCGCATGGATACCCTCAAGCGCATCGCTGGTCACGACCGTGGGGCGGCCCATCGCCATCGCCTCAAGCACCTTGTTCTGGATGCCGCGCGCGATCCGCATGGGCGCGACGCAGGCGGTGGCATGCGCGACATGGGCACGAACATCCGGCACACGGCCCGTCACGAATATGCCAGGGATCGCAGTCAGCGCCTCGACCTTTGGTGTCGGGTTCGCGCCGACAATATGGAATTGCGCGGCGGGTAAAGTTTTGCGGATGACCGGCAGAATCTCCTGCGCGAACCAGACGACCGCGTCCACATTCGGCGGATAATCCATCGTTCCTGTGAAAACGAAATTCGGCTTGTCCAGGGGATAGGGCGCATCGAAACGGCGCACCGGATCGAAATAGTCGAGATCGACGCCATTGCTGATGCCGCGGATCCGGTCGGAATATCGCGGTTGGGTTTTCCGAAACAGGTCGGCCTCGGCGTCCGAAACGAAGGTCGACCAGTCGCATTCGCGCGCAATCCTGGCTTCCAGCTCCGCGACACACCGCCATTCGCGCCGATAGACCTGACGCATGGGAAACGATGCCACATCCGCGTAGGAGCGCCATTTTTCCGAATCAACATCGATCAGGTCGATCAGGCGGATCGCGGCCTCGCTCTCCGGAATCTGGAATATATAAGGGACCATGTTGGACGAACAAACCATAACGACCTTCGGCTTGATGTCCCGCACGACCTGGCGGACCCAATTCATCAGGCCTCGATCGCGGTAGAACACCACGCTGAGCGCTTCGCCCGTCAAGAACCCCGACAAGGAAGCGAATTTGGCGCGGCGGCGGTCGATCTGCGCGAAATGCGCCGTGGCGCACATCGCTCTCACGGTTTCGATATGCTGGACATCGTGCGGATCGTCCACCAGGCATCCCAGATGGACGTCATGGGATTTGCACAAATGCTGCAACAGTTGCAGCACGCGGATTTTTTCGCCCTTGTTCGGCGGATAGGGAATGCGCTGGGTAAGGAACAGAAGGTCCGTCACGGCGCTTACGCCAAGCTGCGGCTGATAAAGGGCGAAATCGCATTGGCGACCGGCACCGGCAAACGCTGCCAGGCCGCGATGATTTTGGCATAACGCGGATTGGTAGGATTGAGATTGGGCAAGCTGTCGCGCCCTAGCAACAGATATTGGTGACTGATCGGACGGGGCGTGAACCCCCAATTGCTCTTGAAACTGTAAGGCCCAGTGCCGACCTTGCTGCGGCCGAAATCGAACACCGTGGCACCGCGCTCGACCGCCCGGCGCATCAGTGCCCAATACATCATGTCGTTGGCGCCACTGCGCCGGGCTTCCACGAGGCTGCCAGTATAATAGGGAAGCACCTTGTCGCGATAAAAGAAGCTCATCACGCTCGAAGTCGGAACCCCGTCCTTGCGGACCGTGAGGATTTCGCAGGCATCCCCGAACACCGTCAGCAGGCTCTCGTAAAAGCGGCGCGACAGGATCGGCGTGCCGTGATCACGCAAGGTGCGGGCATAAAGGTCGAAAAAGGGCTGGATCGTGCGCTCGATGGAAATCGTGAACCCCTGCTCCAGGGCCTTGCGGACCACGGCGCGCTGCTTTCTGGGAATCTGCTTCAGATTCTCCGCTTCGTCGTGCGCGATCGGGCCTTCAAATCCAGCATAGAGATCGCCCCGTGATTGCCAGCCCGGCCCCGCTGTCTCGCAATCGCGAAGCTCGACATAAGCGACCTTGCGGTCGCGGCCGATTTCGGCGACTTCGTCCAGTAATGCGGTCAACGCCGCCGGATTCGCAGCAAGCGGTCCGCCGCTCACAGTGAAGCCGTTGCCGATCAGGAAATGGCCGAACAATCGGCTGTTGATCTCCGTCAGCGGCATGACGGCGTCGATGGCGCCGCTGCCATCGCGCGAAATCAGATACGGACAGGCATGACCAAAGCTGCGCTTGATGACGTCACGCCAGCCCGATTGCTGGAAAAAATTGGAATCGGAACGGGATGCGACAAAAGCGTCCCATTCGGCGCACGCCGCGATTGTATCAGGCAGCAGCATTGCGGGCCTGGGTCGGCGCCCGCTCAGAGGATCCATTCAGGAAAATGGAATCCATCCGATCCCAGCGGAAATCGCGCGTCAGCCGGCCAAGCCGGTCGCCGGTCTTGGCCAGGTTGGTGTAATGGCGAAAACGCGACTTCGCCGACACGCCACTTGGTCGCGGCTGGTCCGGATCAACTTCCCAGGGATGGATATAGAAAACCGCCGGCAGCCGATCGCGGTGATTGATGCGCCGAAGCGCCGCTCGCGATATCGAATAGGGCAGCAAACGAAAATACCCCCCGCCGCCGGCCGGATAATTCTTGGACCCGACCCGCACCGTGGCGATCGGCACTTCGATCAGATCTCTCACCCCGACCGGCTTGTAAACTGAGCGCGGCGCATCGGGATTGGAGTAATTATCGCGCGCCACGGGATAGATGCTGGACGAATAACGATAGCCTTCTTCTTCCAGAACCGGCCACGCCCAGGGCGTGCTGGCACCGACGCTGAAGGTGGCGGCGCGATAGCCCCGCACTTCCACGCCGCCGATATTTTCCAGGATTGCCTTGGTGCGGCGGATGTCGGCGCGGAACTCTTCGGGCGACTGGGAATCGACGCGGAAATGGCAATAGCCATGGCTGGCCAGCTCGTGACCACCGGCCACGATCTCACGCACCATGGCCGGATGGCGCTCGGCGATCCAACCCAGGGTGAAGAACGTGCCTTTCACTTTGGAAGCGGCGAAGATATCGAGGATGGCGCGCGTATTCTGCTCGACGCGCGAAGGATAACTGTCCCAGTTGGGTCGCGTGTATGCCTTCTCCAGCGACTGGACCTGATAATAGTCTTCCACATCCACGGACAGGCCGTTCACAATGGCAGATGCGTTTGGTCCCTGTCCCATGATACCGGCTTGTCAGAATCTCTTGGTAATTGCTGCATACAGGACGTTTTCCGAAATACCCTGACCATTGGTGAAAAGCTGAACCTGGCGCTCATAGGCATAGCCGGCCGTCGCCAGCATCGACGGATTGATGTCGTACTGAACACCCAGTCTGCCGCCATAGGTCTCGCTGGTGCCGAAGAACGGATTTGCGAAGGTATGATAATAATCGAGACCCGCGGCCACGCCGAGGTCCACCGCAATGTTGCGCTGATAGTCGATTGCCGTGATCAGCGAGCGGTCATGGGTATTGCCGGGAAGCAGCATGCGGTCGTTCCAGGCAACACGCACGCCGACGCTCTGCGTTTCCCAGACATAGACGAGCGCGAGATCGCCCTGCTTGTTCAGGGCCGTTTGACCGTCAATGTTCCCGTTGACCTGGAACGGGTTGTTGCCAAGCTGGACAGGCAGCTGAGGCGAGATCGTGGCGAAGGTGTTGAAGCCTGAATTGATCTGCAGCTGGCTCGGCTGAATCGCTTCGAAATAATTGCCTTCGGCAAAGAGCTGCTGGGAAAGCTGCAGGTGCAGCTCGCCTCTCCAAGAGGCATGGCCATACCGCCCGCCATACTCGAGGGACGCCTTTGACAGCTCATTGAATGTATATTCGGCGCCTGCGCTCCACATCGAATCGCTGATGTTCACGATGCCCGGCTGCATCACATAGTCATAACCGCCGCGGCCGATCAGCCGGATCGACGGGAACACTTGGACAAAGACGGCCTGGGAAATGTTATAGGCCTCGAAGTTGTGATCGTCCCTGTCGACCTGCGCGCCGGTCAGCAGCTCATACCCACGATAGCGTTCTCCGGTGTCGATTGCCGCAGTGCCCGAGAGGATCGCAGCGCTGTTCGGCACCCCGACCACACTGGCGTTGGGATTGTCGAAAAAGATCTGCGCAAAACGTCCCACCACATCGACATCGGCGAAATCATCCAGGGTCGTGGTCAGATGCGGGCCGATATCATAAGTCGCGATCTGGATCTGGTTCGCCGGACCGACTCGGTTGATCGCGGGCGTGCCGAACGTCGAGACGCTGGTATTCATCAGCATCGCGTTGGCATCGATAGCCAGGAAGTCTGGGATAACAACATAGTTCGCGGCGGCCCGCGCATCGCCGGAAAGGCCGCTCAGCTGGGTTTGACTGGCATAGGCATCGTAATAAGCGTGCCCGATGAAACTGGCGGTAAAGGGACCATGGACATTCACTTCCGCGCCCACCATCGGGCGGGTGATGAAGTCGACTTTCTTGTTGGTTGACGTCAGCAGGGCATTGTCCGTGAAGCTCTCCTGCAAGCCGACCATCGGGGCAATCGAGAAATCGCGGGTGTCGATCAGGGGGGTGACGCCGGCCGCTGGACGGTCAAGAATCCCGCCAAAAACGCTCTGCGCGGAAGCTCCAGTTGAAGCCATGGCGAGCAGAAAAATGCAGCCACCCGCTAACTTACCAGCGCGGCTGGCCCGTAAACCCAAAGACTGCATATCCCCTCGCCACCAAAAGTGACGCCGATTCACGAATTTCTAGAATATCGGACCGGCGACCTGGAATGATCAGTCTTATTGAAGACCATAGCAACCCGGGATTCGTCAATCGGTCCGGCCTGGCGGTGGAGGATACCCAGCCCTTCGTCGATGTCTTTCCGGCGGGTCTGTCCCTTGGCGGCAACAAACATGATCTGACCGGCATAGCCGGCAAGCGAGATGGTCTCGCTGCAGGCCAGGACGGAACCGGAGTCGATAATGACGATCCGCTTCTCGGAACCGTCATGGAACGTCTTCAGCAAGAGGGTCATACGCTCGCTGGTGATCAGTTCGGGGGCGGTGATCCGCGGCAACCCGGCCGGCACGGCGTAAACGCCCTTGACGCTGGTGGGATAGACGATGTCCTCGATCCCGATTTCCTCATTCTCGAGGAAATCCAGCAGCCCCAATTCACCCGACAGGCCCATACGGCGGGACAATTCGGGCGAACGCATATCGGCATCGATCAGGATAACGCTGTAATCCCTTTCGAAAATGAAGCTCATCGCCAGACCCAAGGTGACGGTGGTCTTGCCTTCCTTGGGGCTGGCGCTGGTGATCAGGATGGTGCGCGGGTCCTTGGCCTTGTCGGCGGGCGCATTGTCGATCCGCGACAGGATGTGACGCTTGACGACCCGGAAGTCTTCGCGCGTGCGGGATTCGTCGAAATGCGGCGTGACGACCGAACCGACCCGCTTCACGACCCCACCGCGGTCTTCCATCTTTTCCAGATTGGAGACGCTGTTGGCCGGCACCAGGACGGTGTCTTCTTCCACAGACATGTCGGCGGGAAATACCTTGCCGGTAAAGGGAACTTTGCTCATCTGACCCATCGCCAATTGCCGCCTGTTATCTCATAAAACCCTGGAACAGGGATCCCGTATATTGTTGGAAAAGTGCCTGAAGCCATGGTGATGTGGAAACCGAAACCAAAACCGTGGCAACCAAAAGAATAACGCCGAACGTTACGGCCACGGCAACATTACGGGAACTCTGAACGGCCTCTCCCGTATGCCAAGTCTGCTCCCAGGAAATGGTTCCAATGACCGGCAGCTGGAATGCTTCTTCCAGTTCCCGAGGCGCCACGAACACGCCCGTGATGGCGCCGCGCAGATAGCCCGCGCCGATGCCGCCTGCCAATGCGGCGATCAGCGCCAGACCCAAGAACAGCGGGCGATTGGGGCCCGAAGGGGTTGCGGGGATGGTCGGCTGGTTGGTGACCTGGAACTTCGACGAATTGTTGGCGCCATACACGGCCAGGGACATCTGGGCTGCCTCGCGGCGTGCCAAAAGCTCCTGATAGGCATTGCGCAGCATGTCGTCGGTACGCTTGAGATCGGCTTCCTGCGCGGCGATTTGCGGCGGCAGGGTCGGACGGAACCGCGACCGGCGCAAACGAGCCTGGGCGGCGGCCAATTGACCACGCGCGGAGGTGACGGCGGAATTGTCGCCGGCCTTGCTGGCTTGCGTCGCACGCTGTTGTAGCTGCGCCAGTTGCTGGCGCGCGGCAATCACGTCGGGATACTGATCGGTATATTGCAGGCGCAGGGCCGCAATCCGGTCTTCGACGGCCGCGATCTGCGCCTGGGCCGGCGTACCGGCGCCATCGCGCGCCAGAGCCGCCGTGTAAACCGCGCGCGCATTTTCGACATCGCCGGCGGCGCTGGCTTCTTCGTCGGTGTCCGTCGTGACGGTGCCATCGCCATAACGCTGATGGAAGGCGATGAGCTTCTGCTGCGATTCATTCAGCTTGCGCTGATAGATCGAGATCTGAGAATCCAGGAAGACATCGGCCTGGCTGAAATCACTCTGGGAGCGTGTCTGGTTGCTCGACACGAATTGGGCCAGCAACAATTGGACCACGCGATAGGCGCGCACCGGGCTGGTGGTGGTGTAGTGGAATTCCGTGAAGCCGTCGCCATTATCGGGAACGATTTCGATCTTGTTGCGCAGCGACAGAATTGCAGACTGACGGGCGGCCGGTCCCAGCCTGGCAAGGGCGGGGTTCAACTGTTCGGCGACCTTGCCCAGATTTTGGTCGTTGAGCAGGGTCTTCTGGACCACATAGGTCCCACCATATTCCGCACCCAGCGATACATTGGCCGCCGCGGCCGAGAGCGACGTCTGCCGGGGGACATAGATCTGCGCCCAGGCGTCATAATTGTCGGGCATCCGCGCCACATAGCCCGCGCCCGCAACGAACAGGATGATCGCGGTGATGATGGCCGTCCAGCGATAGCACCAGATGCGAACCATTTCGTCGTAGAGCAGACTGAGTACGGTACCGACCATGTTCCTGTTCGTTCAGTTTGAATTCGCCCATCGGACGGCTGGGCTGCGTACGGCGAGAAAATGCGTCCGGCCCCGCCGCAAGGCGACGAGGCCGGCAAGTACTATCAGAACCAACGTTCCGGAATGCGGATGATATCGCCCGGCATGAGCTGGATATTCGCTTTCAGATCGCCAGCCTTCATCAGATCGGCCAGGTGGACCGGAATGCCGCGGCTGACGCCATTCTGAGTCCGGATGATCTGGGCATCGTTGCCCGCGGCGTAGGTGTTCAGGCCACCCACATCGATCAGAACGTCCAGAACCGTCAGGCCGGAACGATATGGGACAGACTTCGGTGTCGCGGCAGCGCCGATGACCCGAATTGAAGCAGCGCTACCCGGCGCGGCGACTGCCCTGACCAGAACGGTGACCACCGGATCCTGGACATATTTGCCAAGCGCGGTGCGCAGATCCGAGGCCAGAGCGGTCGGGGTCTTGCCCTGGGCCTGGACGTCGGCTGCAAGCGGGGTGGAGATCCTGCCATCTGGACGGACCGGCAAGGTCACCGACAGATCCGGGTTTTTCCAGACGAAAATCTGCAATTCGTCGCCGGGTCCGATGAGATAATCGGAAGCGACCATTGCGGTTGTGGAGGAAGACGGCGCAGCACTGGCATTGTTCTGCGCCTGGGCTGCGATTGGCGACAGCAGCAGTAGTGCTGTCACGATGTGTGTAAGCTTAATGCGATTCATTGCGATGCCCCTCGTTGAAGCTCAATTCCCAAAAACCAAAGCAAAGCTCGTACCAAGCCGTTGCGTATCAAAAGCAGACACTGCCTGCCCAAGCCTGGTGCGGGCTGCTTGCCCAACGTGAATTCCGGCCAGCGACCGATGAGTGGTCCTGGTCCCGAATTACAACCTAGATGCTATAATATTTCCTGAAGGTGGTCGCAGAACTTGGCGAAGCATGGTTACGGTATTGGTGACAGTTAACCGTCAGTCCCCAGCTTTCGTGTCACAGCACGATTAATTACACGCATTTTGTCTGAAAATTGTCACGGAACCCGGTTTTGCGCCACCGGATCCATCATCGCCGAATCAAATGGATACGGGACCATTCGATCGGACCGCCGCATGACCACCCAGCGCCAGCAATCCGCGCGCCACTTCTTCCAGGCGGCGCGTATTTTCCGTCCAGTTGAACGGCGCGGGCTGGCTCGGCCGCGCAGGCATTGCACCCAGGCGAGCGCGCAGCCCGGCATCGGTGCAAAATTGCCGAAGCGCCGCGAAGAAGGATGCTTCATTTTGCGGATCGAAGAACAAGGCATCGACGCCTGGCGTCAGTGATTGGGGCCGATTGGGTTGGTCGGGCGCCAAAATGGCGCAGCCCGGCGACACATGTTCGAACATCTTCAAAGGCGCCGTGAAACCGGCGGCGCGCGTCTGCAATGCGACATCGAAACACTGCACAAAACCCGCAATGGCGTCCGGCGGCACGCGGCCCACGAAATGGGTGCGATCGGCGACGCCCAGGAACGCGGCCTGGTCTTCCAGATCGTCCCGCGCCGGACCTTCGCCGACCACCAGCAGATGAACTTCGGGCGACAGACGCTTCAACGCACGGATCGCCCATTCCAGGCCGATACCGGCGCGAACAAAGCCCGAGAACCCCAATACAATCTTGTCTTCCAGTCCCAGACCGACGCGGATGTCCCCGCGCGCGTCGCCGGCAGGCGGCGCCTCGCAAGGCGGCGGCAGGAGCGCTCTAGCGAACGCCATTTTTCGCACCCTTGTGGAGCATATCCATCGAGGAGACCGCGGAATATTCCTCCTGCGTCTCCAGGCAAACCTGGGCGCGATACGAGAAGAACAGGTCAGCGGTGCCGTATTTGCGCAGGTTTGTACGCTCGGTGCAGTCCACCACAGCTACAGCGGGCGCGCATTTCAACAAGCCGTCCTTGTAATGGCGCAGCGCTTCATGGCCGCCGCATTCCAACACCTGGCCGCTGGAGGTGCTTGCCGCCATGCCTTCGCTGGATTGGATCACTTTGCCGATCATGATCTTGAGATGCGATCCGGGAATGCAGCGCACCACTTCGCCTT
>JBEPVO010000009.1:0-37470 GCA_041690975.1 Alphaproteobacteria bacterium | reverse complement strand
AAAATCCCGCAGCGCCTGAGCAGCGGAACGTATATCACGAAGCAAGCTAAGGACCTAGCATTGCCCGCGAAACTATATCTTAGGTGGTAATTTATAATACTAAGAGATCGCATATTAGTCTAAAGTAATTATTCATACAATCATTTAAGATCGCTGAATGGCAAATTTCTGGCGTTTTTGGTGAATTTCACTATGATTTGGCCACAGCTGTTTCACCCGTTTTAGGTTTTTTCCGGCCAGAACTGGCAGGTTTGCCACAGTGTCCGCTGCCCTCGGATGAGGCATTTGACGACGACCGGCCGAAATCATCGCCCGGGAGCCGAATCATTGCCGCCCGAAGGCCAGCATGCTCACCTTGATCTGGGACGTCTCAGCCGGGGAAGCCGGCGCGAAGTGGCGGATCCAATATCAGATCAGATGACTGACACCGCTCGCCAGGCCGAACACGACCAGGCCGAACACAAGAACACCGGCCAACCCCAGCGCCGCACCTAGCAGGATCGCCACGCCGTCATGCTCGATCAGCCCCAGCCCGATCACCACCAGGGCCAGCGCCGGCACCATATGGCCGAACGGAATCGGCAGCGCCGACAGGATCGACAGGATCACGCAGATCAGTCCGATGACCCGTTCCGCCGCCGGCGTGCTCACCGCAGGCAGGCGCGGTTTCAGCAAAGGTTCGATGCGCGCCAGCATGCCGGCCAGCCGGGGCGCGAAGGATTTCAGCATCGCTGCGCCAACGCTGTATTTGTTGATGCGATGCGGCAGCTTCAGCCGCGGCCAGCCCATCATCAGATGCACTGCCAGGATGATCACTGGAATGCCAAAAACCACGTTGCCGAAGGGAATGGGCGCTGGAAAAATATTCGGCACGGCGAAGATCGCCATCAGCACGCCCAATCCGCGATCGCCCAGGCTGGCCACGATGTCCTGCAGGCTGACACGGCCGCTGCCCAGATGTTCGGCAAACAGACGCAGCAATTGCGAGGTTTTCTCGGGACGCGGGCTCGAGGTTGAATCCGGCTCGGAGGACGCTGTCATCGGCTGCGTCAGACCGGCAGGCCGAGATATCGCCACAGCTTTTCGATCTGGAGCATGTCCAGTTCAATCGCCGTTTCCAACTCTTCGATCCGTCCCGGCGCATGGCCTTGCGCATGGCGCGCATGGCCGCTTTTCAGCGCGTCTTCCAAAGTTCCGGTGACCGGCGCGCTGCCGTCCGGTTCATGCCGCCATCCCGCCGACGCCACCCGCTTGGTCAATTCGTCATCCGTGTATCGGCTGGCCATGGGCGCTCCTGAATAAACATCGCGTTCGACTAAGACTTATATATGTCGCGGATTCGGAAAATGAATGAACCAAAGTCGCGCCGGACGGTCTATTGCGGAAATTTTAATTCTCGTCTCGCCTCAACCTCTTGATTTACTTGAATCTCCGGTCGACAGGCCATTCCAGAATGAACCAAACCCCGGGTTTCGCATTGAATCAAAGGGAATGGAAAAACACCGGGGTGGTGGAGTTCAAATGTCTCTGACCTATCGCGACCAGATCTTCATGGCGCCCATCGCCCGCCCGGCCAAGCGCGAGCCAAGCGAGCGCGAAGACCCGCACGGCATCGGCCGCTCGCCGCGATTCGCACCGGGATGGTGGCTGATGGGTGTAGCGATCTTCTATGTCGCCATCGCGGCGCTCTGCATTTTCGTCTTGTAGGAAAGACGAAGACGATCAGTCTTCGTGGGGCGTCAACAGGCTGTTCGCCAGACGCGCATGCAATTCGGCCTGTGCCCGTTCACGGTCGTTCGACCGGGAGATCCATTTTTCAATCGTTCCCAGACGTTCGGCCAGCAACTGCGCGCCCGCCGCTTCGCCGTCGAGCTTGCGACCGAGATTGCCGATATCGCCATACAGCATCGCCAGGCGGTCGGTGCCGCCCTCCACCTTGCGGCTGACGCCGCCCAAGGTGTCGGTCAGCGCTTCGATCCGTTCCACGGAACGGGCATTGCGATCCTTCAATTCCGCGATCGCTTTTTCCGCCTGCTCCATCTGGGTGCGATGTTCGCGCAGCGCCAGCGCGGCTTCGCTCAGCACATCACCCTTCAAGCGGGTCATGTCGCGCGTCAGGTCGTCGTGGCGCGTATCGGCCGATTTCAGCCGTTCTTCGAGCTGACGCACCGCAGCCGCAGCAGTTTCACCGACAACCGTCAAATCATCTTTCAAGCCAGCGGCGCGGCGCGATACTTCGTCGTGCAATCCGACCGTGCGGCGCGACAGATCGTCGTGACGCATATCGCCAGCCTCGACCCGCTCTTCCAGCTTGCGCAGAGAAATAGCGGCCTGGTTCAAATTCGTCACTTCGCCGCGCAGCATGCGCATATTGTAGGCGAGATCCTCATTATGGCCGTCGGCGGTCTGCATGCGCTCGTCCAGATGGCGCAAGGTGGCACGGGTCTCGTCGAAGCCGCGGGCATAGGCGACTTCGCTGTTGACGATCCGCATTTCCACGCCATCCAGGCGCTCGCGGTCCGCACGCAGCTGCGCTTGCAGCGCGTCCGCCAAGGACGCAATCTTTTCATCCCGTTCGCCGGCCCCGCGTTCGGCTTCCATCGCCAAGCCGGAAATGACGTTACAGACTTCGCGAATGGTTTCGCGCAGATGCTTGATTTCCGCGCCGTCTTCCAGGCGGGCGATACGCGAATCCAGATAGCCGAAAGCCGCAGCCTGGCGCTGCGTTCCGGCATCGAATGGCGATTTGGGCGTGAAGGTCGGCGGCGCTTCCGAAGATGCGAACGCGGTTTCGATTTTCTCGTGCAGCGAACGCAGGCTTTCGGCAGAGACGTCGTCGGCAACAAGCATGGCAGAGTCACCCGCTTCGACGAGCGGCGGACTTACATCTGACAGCGCTGCCCGGCTCATGCTTTTGCCCCGTAAACTTATGGCCGGATTGTCAACCAATAGAGTTAACTCACCCTTACCAAGGAACTTCCAGACTGCAAGCAATTGATTCTATAGAAGAAAACGCGAAGGTTCCAGTCCCCGACCGCAGCGCCGCCAAATAAGGGGCGCAGCGGACGCCCAGAACGCCCCTTACGTCCCTGCAATGTCAGGTATTTTAACCAAACGCCCCCAGACTTGGCCTGGTCCCGATGCGTTGCATGTCGCCGGGCCATGGGAGCTGACGGATGACCAAACCGGTCGAAACGGACAAGGCAGCGATGCGGCTGATGTCGGCGGGCCGGATCCTGCTCAGTCGCGGCGACACCAAATTCTCCATCGCCAAACTGTGCGCCGAGGCCCGCGTCGCCGAGGATGAATTCGATCGCGTCTTCGAAAGCCGCGCCGCCCTGTTCAAGGCCTTGATGAAGCCGCCCGCGATGGAAGCGGCGCTGGAAAAACGTCTGGCTGAATTCGAAAAAAATCTTGCGGCCCTGGGTGCGCGTTTCGAGAAGGCCGAGCGCGAACATGCGCAGGCCATCATGCGGCTGGAAGAAAAACTCGGCAGCACACTCTCACAACATTCCGTCGGACGGCGTTCCGGCGCACTGCAGGATTATTTCGGACCGGTCCGGCGCGCGGCGCGCCAATATGCCAGCATGGCGCGCTTGCCATCGCGTCGCACCACGATTGCTGCGATCGCCGCGCTGGCGATCGCGATGACAGCTGGCATTCCGCTGTTGCAGGCTGCGCGGGGCAACGGCCCGGCACGCGATGCCGCCAACGATTCCATTGCCGTGTTGCAGGCGCGCGCCGAAGACGGCGATGCCAAAGCCCAATCGGCGCTGGCCTTCGCATATCTGGGCAGTCCCGGCATCGCGCGCGATGTTTCGGCGGCGGCACATTGGGCGCAGACGGCCGCTGAACAGGGCGACGCCAACGCACAATATCTGATCGGCAGCCTGAGCCTTGCCGGAACCGGCGTGTCGCGCGATCCCAAACAGGCGGTGTCCTGGTTCACGCGCAGCGCGGCGGCGGGCAACGTCAAGGCGATGCACAATCTCGCCATCGCCTATGTCCAGGGCAATGGCGCGCCGAAAAATCCGGCGGCGGCGGCGACCTGGTTCGCGCGGGCGGCTTCGCAAGGCTATGTCGATTCCGCCTTCGATCTCGCCGTGCTCTATGAGCAGGGCCTGGGCGTGGAGCAAAATCCGCGCGAGGCGTTGCACTGGTATCGCGTCGCCGCCAATGCCGGCGACCGCTCTGCGGCGGCACGGGCCCACGTCCTGGAAACCGACGGGCGCCCCTGATCGGCGTTCTCAATAAACGCCTTGGCCCGGTTCGGGACAAGCGGCCCTATCCATCGGGAACTCTGACATAAATTCCTGGCATGCGGGTTGCGGAGCACTCTTCGTCCTTATTGAAGGCGTCGCGTGTGAAAGCGTTTTCGTTCCATATTGATCCGGTCGCCAGGTTCGAGGAATCCGGCAAGCGGATCCGCAAAAGCCGCCTGAATCTTGCACTTCAGTTCCGCCTGCCCGCGCTGAAGGTTGCTGCACGTGCGATACCCAAGCCCGAGCCTCAGCCGGCGCTCCGCAAGGCCCCACCCAAGTTTGTGAACAGCGAAAAGGAAATCCTGGCAGCGCGTCAGACCCGCTATGGAACTTTCATGATTTCGACCATGCAGCAGCGTGATGGACGCTGGACCGCCAGCTTGGGCTGCGCCGATGGCAGGCCGCTCATCGTCGATGGCGGCAAGCAGGCCGTATCGATCACCAATCCCTATCTATCGGAATCGCTCGCCCTGGCCGAAGCCCAATTGCGCGTCGACGCGCTGGGGATCGTCTGATCGGAACCGCGCCGCTTGCGCGCAATCATCCCGGCAAAACAACGGCATGGTTGTACGGAAGGGTACAACCAATAACCGATCCCATAGGCAATCGTTAAGATTTACAGGATATAAAATTTCGAAAGCCCAGAGGATGGCCGCTCAACATCATGAATGAGAGCAATATTCAAGCGGACCTGCTTGAGACGGCACGCTCTCTGATTTTGAGAGACCCGGATCGCTTCTCCGTGGCCGCGCTGTGCCGCGAGACCGGCCTCAGCCGCAACAAGATGCGCCACTATTTCCCCACCAAAGCGGCGCTGATGACGGCGCTGCTGGAGAAAGAACCCGGCGCGCAGGAATCCGGCGCCGAGATGCTGCCGGATGAAAATTCCGATGAAGAGATTTCACACGACGAAATTTCCCACGATAACATTCCTCACGACATAAGGTCGGGCGCTGAGATTATCGGCGAAAGCTGGATCGAGCGGCGCTTCCGGGTGTTCGAGCGCGCGCTGGCGCTGCTGGAAAACAAGAGCGAAGGCGCGACCGTTGAACAATCCCGCGCGCTGGCGATGATCGAGGAACGGCTGTCCGGACCGGTCAGCGCATCCTTGGCGGAACTGCCGCCCATCGTGGATTCCGGCAAGCTGCCGCTGAAAATATCAGAGGAAGCATCGGGGTCCGTCGCCGGACAAGCGGACCAACCTGCCCTGGTCGCCACGCCCACTGTTATAGCGCAGAGCGAACCGATCCTGATGCCGCCGCTGGAATTCCAGGCCTCGGCACAGGTCTTCCATGCCCGCAAGAAACTGCAGACCATTCTGGAAAAGGCGCCCGCCGCCATCCAGACAGCGGACGAAAAGCCGAAATTCCTGGAAGACGTTCCGCCCTGGCTGCTGGTTTGCGCCGGGCTCGCCTGCATGGTGCTGCTGCTCGGCGTGCTGTTCGCCATTTCCAATGCGCGCAATGCGCCGACGGCGCTTGCCCAACGGGCGCAAATCACCGTCGCCGCGCAAAAGCCGGCCGCGACCCCGCAAAAACCAGTCGCGGTCGCACAAAATTATGATGCGAACTCACATGTGGTCGTCATCGACGCCACCGGCACGAACCCGCAATCCACCACGCCCGACATCGACATGCAGGCGGAACGCGGCGACGCGCATGCCAAGGTCGATGCCGCGCTGGCCTATCTGCGCGGCCAAGGTGTCGAAGCCGATGCGGGCGCTGCGATGCGCTGGACCCAGACCGCCGCGGCACAAGGCGACGTCACCGCGCAATTCATCCTGGGTTCGCTCTATGCCAAGGGCATGGCGCCGGATCCGCAACACGCCGTCAAATGGTATGCCGCCGCCGCGGCCAAGGGGAATGTGAAGGCGATGCACAATCTCGCCCTTGCGTATCTGAACGGCGACGGCGTGGAGAAGAACGCCGCCACTGCGATCGAGTGGTTCACCAAGGCGGCGAATGGCGGCTATGTCGATGCCGCCATGAACCTGGCGGTGCTGTATGATCGCGGCGAGGGCGTCAGCCGCAGTCCCAAGGACGCCTTGCATTGGTACGACAATGCCGCAGCGCTGGGCGACAGAGAAGCAACGCACCGCGCCAAGATCCTGCGTGCTCAGCTTTCGCGGGTCGCAGGCCGCTAGTTCCGCTTCGGCGGCGTTTTTCCCATCCGGATATTCCCCAGCGAAGTGCGCAACTGCGGCGCCGCGAAATCCAGGAAGCTGCGCATCTTGTGCGGCAGCAGGCCCTGCGCCGCATGGATCAAATGCACCGGCACCGGTTCGGGCTCGAACCCCGCCAGGATCACCCGCAGCTTTCCCGCCGCCACGGCATCAGCAACCTGGTAGGAAAAAGCATTCGTCAGGCCCGCGCCTGCAATCGCGGCATCGATCGCCGCTTCCGCCGTGTTGATGAAAAGGCGGCAGGGCACTGTCACGGTCTGGGCGCGTTTTTGTCCCGGCGCGATGAAACTCCAGACCGGATTCGCATTCGAGGCGGCGAACCGCACGCTGATGTGACGCGCCAGGTCTGCTGGATTTTTCGGCACGCCGTGCGCTGCGAAATACCCAGGGCTGCCACAGACCACGCGACGGACCTGACCGACTTTGGTGGCGATCATGCTGCTGTCAGCCAGGGCGCCGATGCGCACGGCCATGTCGACATGATCCTCTACCAGATTGAGATTGCGGTCGCTCAAGGTCATGCGCACCGCGATCTCGGGAAAGCGGTCAAGAAATGCGGTAACCACCGGCAGCACATGCAGCCGCCCGAAAGCGATAGGCGCGCTGAGAATAAGATCGCCGCGCGGCGCGCTGTATTCGCCGGATGCCGCTGCGTCCGCGTCCTGCACCAGATCCAGGATGCGCCGGGCGGCGGCGAGGTAAGCGGTGCCGGTGTCGGTCAGCGCCAGCTTGCGGGTGGTGCGCACCAGCAGACGCGTCTTCAGCCGTGCTTCCAGTTCCGAAATCCGGCGGCTGACGGTGGGCAGCGGCATGCCCAGCTTGCGCCCGGCGGCGGAAAAGCTGCCCGTTTCAACAGCCGCCGCCAGGATCGTCATAGCTTCCAGCCGGTCCATGCATCCTCTCAATTTTCGAGACAATATCTTGCAAATTTATCGGATTATTTCTCCCGACGATAGGTGGCCTATTGCGGGCATCCGCTCAATTCCGGCCGGACCAACGGAGAAACACCCATGTCCCGCATCGCCATTCCCACCGTCGCCGACGCCCCCGCCGCTTCGCAGCCGATATTGGAGGCCGTTCACAAACAGTTGAGTTTCGTGCCCAACCTGTTCCGTCTCCTGGCGCTCAGCCCCGCAGCCTTGGCGGCAGTGACGGGATTGAATGCCGCGCTGTCCACGACTTTGGACCCGCGCACCCGCGAACGCATAGCGCTGGCGGTGAGCCAAGTGAATGGCTGCCGCTATTGCCTCTCGGCCTATAGCTATATCGCGGAGCATTTCCACAAATTCACACCCGAAGAGATCGCGCATAATCGCCGTGGTGGTTCGGCCGATCCCAAGGCGGATGCTATGGTGCGTTTCGCCCAGCACGTAACAGAGACGCGCGGCAAGGTGAGCGATGCCGATTTGGCGGCCATTCGTACCGCCGGCGTCACCGACGCGCAGATCGTCGAGATCGTGACGGTCGCGGTCTATTACACGCTCACCAACTTCATCAACAATGTCGCGGAAACCGATATCGATTTTCCGGTCGTCGGGGCCGAGATGCCGAAGGCGGCGTAACATGACCTATGGCTTCCTCGACATCGCCATGACGCCCAGCGTGAAGAAAGCGCAGGCCGCCAATGGCGTGGGCGATCAATGGTCCGATTTTCACGGCCGTCGCGCCTTCGACCGTTTCACCCCGGACGAGGAAGCCTTCATCGCCGCCAGAGACAGTTTCTATATGGCGACGGTGTCGGAAACCGGCTGGCCCTATATCCAACATCGGGGCGGGCCGCCGGGGTTCCTGAAAGTGCTGGACGAACATACGCTGGGCTTCGCCGATTATCGCGGCAACCGGCAATATATCAGCGTCGGCAATCTGGCCGCAGACGACCGTACGGCGCTGATCCTGGTGGATTATCCCCGGCGGAGGCGAATGAAGCTGTATGGACATGTCGCGGCGCAGGATCTTGCCGACGACTCCAAGCTGGTCGAACGGTTGATGGTGCCCGGCTACAAGGCCAAGCCCGAACGGGTCATGCTGTTCCGGCTGGAAGCGTTCGACTGGAATTGCCCGCAGCACATCACCCCGCGCTTCACCGAAGCCGATATGACGCAGATGCTGGCGCCGGTACGCGACAAGATCGCGGCGCTGGAAGACGAAAACAGGACCTTGCGGGAAAAACTTGCGGCCCGTTAGCCGCGCGAGGCTATTTCAGTTCCGTCATCACCGCGCTTTGGTGTTCGCCTGCCAGAAGCTCGGTATGGTTGCGGCCCGCCTTGCTGAAGGTGATCTGGTCCTTTCGGAAATCCAGGATCTCGCTCTTGCCGTCCGGGCCGGTGGAACGGAGCGGGCCGTCATAGCGGAACACCATCACCGTATCCTTGTCGTGATGATGCATCGGCACTGCCACGCCCGGCGTCCAGCTGAAGCGCGACACCACTGCCCGGTCATTCTCGAACATTTTCTCGGAGCCCGCGCGCGGGAAGGCATTCGGAATCCCGTCCGGTCCCGGATTGGGCGCAGCAGTGCCGCCCTTCAACGCGATCACCACTTCATGCGCGTGATCCGACATGTCGACCACACCGGAGCCTTTGGGCGTGAACACCGCATCGCCGAAGCTGCGGGTCGCGGTCGTCACCGAGCCATCGGCATGCCGGGTGCGGATGGTGCCGCCTTCCAGGAACACCGTGATGGTGTCGAACTCTGCTGATGTCGGCGGCGCGCTTTCATTCGCCGTCAGTTTCACGTCCCACACCGTCACCCGCTCATTGTCGATCAGGGGCGCCGCGAATGCAGGCGTCGCCAATGCGGTCAGCAGGAGAGCGGAATAAAGGTTGCGCAGCATCTGGGTTCCTTCGGTGCGGAAGACGCAGCAGACCGGCAATCGGGGAAAAAACCTAGCCACCCGAAGATTTTCCCCTTGCGCCTCTTGTTAAAGACTATTCTAGATATATCTAGACTGTGCTGCTGAAAAGGAGAAAACCATATGTGGCATTCAAGAAATCATGAAGAATCAAATAGTTACCAGCATTGCGGGCCGGGCCGGGGCCGATTCCGGGGCGGCTTTGGCGGCTTCGGGCATCATTTCGGCCGGGGCATGGGCGGCGGCGGCGAAGGCGGCAGGCGGCGTGGTCTGTACGACTCCGAAGAGCTGCGCCTGGTGCTGCTCTCGCTGATCGCCGAACAACCGCGCCACGGCTATGACCTGATCCGCGAGATCGAGGAACGCACCGGCGGCGAATATGCACCCAGTCCCGGCGTGATCTATCCCACCTTGACCATGTTGCAAGACATGGGACTGATCGTGGAAAGCGACGCGGCAGGCACGCGCAAAGTCTATGCCGCCACCCTGGAAGGCACCGCGCATCTGGCGGAGAAGAAGGACGAAGTTGCCGCCCTCCTCGCCCGCATCACCGAGCTGAAATCGGCGCAGAAAGGCGACCGCGCCCCGGTGCGCCGCGCGATGCGCAACCTGCATGCCGCGCTGGCCGAAAAGGTGGCGCGTTCCGACAATGACGAGCTGATGCACAAGATCGCGTCGCTTCTCGACGAAGTGACTCAGAAGATCGAGCGCAGCTAGTCTTTATATGGTCGCGCGGCCAGGGCGCGGACGCGCCCAAATACTAGTGGGCGCCTCCGGCGCCGCTCGGAGTTGATAGCGCCAGCGTATCGACGCAAGGACACTTTTCCTGGCCGCGCTCCTATAAAACTTAACGTTCAGCGTATCGTCAGGAAAGAGATTTCCGGCGGTACGCCGAACCGTGCCGGCATCAAACTGGTGCCGATACCGGGCGAGACGAACATGGTCTTGCCGTCTTCGCGCACCGTGCCGATGGCATAGCGCTGGCCATACATCGAGGCAAAGCTCACCGCCGGCCGGCCCAAGAACGGCAGCCGGATCTGGCCGCCATGGGTATGGCCCGCCAGAGTGAGCGCACAATTCTTCGGCAAGATCGGCAGCGAATCCGGCGAGTGGGTGAAGCACAGCGCCGGGGCGTTCGCCGGTATGCGGCGGAAGGCGCGGGGCGGATGCGACATGCCGCTGTGATAATCGCCGATCCCCACCAGATAGAAATCGCCATGCGGCCCGCGCAACGCCAGCGGCACATTTTCCAGATCGGGAATCCCGGCGGCACGAAATAGGCCCGCGATGCGCGGCCCGTTCTCCCAATGGTCGTGATTGCCCAGCACCGAATAGACCCCCATCGGGGCGCGCAACTGCTTTAGATGCGCCACGATCTTTTCCGCCGCCATGTGATGGCCGAACGCCACATTCTGGATCACATAATCGCCGGTCAGCAGGATGATGTCGGGATGGGCGTCATTGGTCATCGCCACTACCCGGTCGATCTTGGCATCGTCGATATAGGGTGCGCCCGCATGCAGATCGCTGATCACCGCGATGGTCATGCCTTTGAGGAACGGCGCATCGACCGTCACATCATAGCGGGTGAGGCGCAGCGACGATGGCTCGATCCAGAAGGCGTCCAGCACCAGGCCCAGCCCAACGGCAAAGACCAGCCCCAGGGCGGCGAGAGGAAATCGTGGTCGCATGAACCGTTCCACTAATATTCGAACTGGTACGACAGGCCAAGCGTGCCGCCCGTATCCTGGGCGGCCGCGCCCTGGGTTGCTGCGGCGCTGGTGCCCGCGCTGATGGTGGCTTGTGCCTTTAAATTACGCGTGATGTCGATCTGCACTTGGGCCTGGGTGCCGCCCGACAATCCCTGCTTGGCGCCGACATAGATGTTGCGGGAAACATATTTACCCGCTTCCACCGTGGTGCCGGTGGTGATGCCGGAACCGCCGCTGACCGCCAGCCGGTCCAGCCCCAGCCCGCCGCGGATCGATGCCACCGGATCGAAACCGTTGCTGATGCCGCTGAGCGAGGCCAGCGCCTGGGCGATCTGGGCCAGTTGCAGCGGCGTCAATTGCTTGGAGCTTTGCTGGAACAGCAGATGCGCCAGCACTTCGTCTTGGGGCAGTTGCGGCGAACTCGACAAAGTGATCTTGGGGGCGGAGGCATAGCCGCTCACCGTCAAGGTGGCGGTGACGCCGCCCGATGTGGTCTCCGCCACGAAGTTCAAAGTGGGGTCGAGACGGCTGCGCACGCCGCCGCCATCGAAGCTCACCTTGCCGGTGGTGAAGTCCAGCACCTGCCCTGCCACCGTCAACTTGCCACGCTGCATCTGGAAGCCACCGCTCACCTGCGGCGCGCCGGTGCTGCCATTGAGCGTCAGTTGTCCGCCCAAATCCGCATCGATGCCATGGCCGCGCACGATCACCGGCCCGGTGGTGGCGACGGTCAAATCCAGCGCCAGCGCCGTGGTAGCGGGCGGCGGGGGGGGCGGCTTTTCGCCCCGGCGGCGAATACTCAGTGTACGGACTTCTGGCGGAAAGGAATCTGGTAGATTGATCTCGGCATGCGGTACGCTCAGCGTACCCGACAGGGTGACCGCGCGCCGCGCTTCGCCTTTCAGTTTCAGATCGCCGGTCAGCGACGCCGTCATCATGTCGCTGACGATGGGACGGGCATTGCGCATGGAGATAGTGAGATCGACCGGCCAGCGCGTTGCCGTGGTGTCGATAGTGCCGCTGCCGCCAATGCTGCCCGGCCCCGCCTTGCCATCCAGCTTGACGATTCGGATCACGCCATTGTCGGCTTTCAGATCGGCGGCGATGTCATGGACATGAATGCCTTGGGTGTAATCCTGGAATTCTGCCCCCTTGAGCGATGCCGTGCCCGACAGGCGCGGCACGGCGATCACGCCTGCTACCGCGCCATCCAACGTGATGCGGCCTTTCACCTGGCGCCCTGCGGCCGTCAGCAACGGATTGAGCAGAGACAGATCGGCGCTGCCCGCTGCATGCAGATCCAGCGCGTGGTCAGACGACAGCGGTGCGCTGCCTTGCAAGGTCATCGCAACGCTTTCACCCGCTGACAATTTCGCATTCACCTTTGCCGCGCCGCCATTGAGTTCCGCGCGCGCTTCCAAAGCGGCAGGCGCCAGACGGCGCGAATAGCCCGCCACTCGAAGCTCCTTGCCGTTCAAGGCAACCGTGCCGAAGGGCGCGGCGATGGTGCCGGTGAGATGGGCGCTGGCAGACAGCGTGCCTTCGGCCCCCAATTGCGGCGCGAAGGAACGAAAGGATGTGAGCTGGATATTCTCCGCCGACGCGGTCAGCGCCAGCTTGGGCGACACGCGTCCTTCCACGATGATCCCACCGCCCAACGCTTTCAGCACCAGACGATCCACTGCCACGCCGCCCGCCAGATCGAAATTGGCAGGCTGGGCCAGTGCAATGCTTTCGCCGCGCCAACCGATCGCCAGTTCGTTCAGACGCACCTGCGTCTTGGGAATGTCGGCCAGCGCCGCAGCGACGACATGCGCCGGTTCGCCTTGCATGTCTTTCAAATCGCCGGTCAGCGACACCGCCAGTTTGTCGAGCGGCCCGTCCAGCGCGCCCGCCGCCGAACCGGTGATACCACCGGCGGCAAGGCCTTTGGCATTGAACTTGGCATCAATGCGCGGCGCACCAAACGCGTCGCCAATCGTGCCGTCGATGGTGGCGGCCTCCAGCGCGTTGCCTTCCAGCTTCAGCGCGACCGCGTCCAGATGCAGCACCACGCTTTGCTTTCCGTCCTTGCCGCTCAGATCGCCGGTCGCATGCAGATGTCCACCCATCGCCAAGTTGGCGAATGTCGTCAGGTCGCTCAGATCTTTCGCATCCAACGCGACATGCCCGGCCAGCGGACCTTTTTGCGGCAAACTGATCGCCGCGCGACTGGTGAGCGACTTCCAGTCCAACGCTAGCTTGGCGTCATGCCCTGTGCCTTTGGTGGCCCAGTCCGCCGCGAGTGTGAGATTGGCACCGTCCAGTTTGCCGTCTGCCGTAACCCGCGCATTGGCGGGATTGGGCAAGCCGATGGCGCGGGCGCGCAGCGCGATGCGCTGGCGGGCAAAGCCGCGGCTGGCCATGTCGGCATCGCCGGACAGATCGATCAGCGCCTGGGCAGGAATGCCCGCCACCGTGCCCCGGATCTGCGCCGTGCCGATCAGCGCGGGCGTCAGGCGCGACAGGTCGCTGAGCGCGGCGCTGATCCGATATTCCATCCGCCCGGCGCGGAAGCCGCCTTGGACATTGGTGTCGAACCCGGCCCCGCGCAAATGCACTTTGGAGTCCACCATATCACTGCCCGAGACCATGGTGTGGAAAGAGAGCGTGGCGTCGCGGCCCAGCATGCGCGCAACCACCGATGCACCATCCGCCGCGATGCCGCCATCGAAATCGAGCGTGATCTGCTGTCCGCTGCGGGCGGCGGTGACTTTCAATCGAGCGCTGCCCTTCAGATCGGTGCCCGCCAGCGCTGCGAAAGGCTGGAGCGATGGTACCGACAGATTGACGATCGCACTTTGCGCACCCGCCGTCTTTGCCGTGCCGTCGAGCGTGATCAATGGATGGCGAAGCTGGAACGTCACGGGACGCGCCGCGTCATTCAGATCGGCATGCGCCACCACCGCGAAAGACTGGGCCGCGAACACGCCGGCATATTTGCTGTCGGGCAATCGCGTGCCGCCTGCTATGGCCGTGAGATCGACGATCCCACCCTGCCCCCGCGCCGCGCCATCCACCGCTTCGATGGTGAAGCCCGCCGCGCGCAACTGGGCCAGATGCAGTTTCGCATCGATCTGCGGCGCGGCGAACGCGCCATGCACATGGCCTTCCGCCGTCAGGCTGGCCCAGCCGGTCGTGGCATCGAGCTGCATCGCAGGCGATGTGGCGGAAAAATCCAGATCGGTGCGGCCCGTCGCCAGTGAGAGCGTGCCGCTGCCATTGGCCGCCAACGCGCCCGCCGTCAACACGAAGGAGACATTGTTGGCGGCGCGGTCGCCCGACGCCTGCGCCGACAGGGTAATGGCGCCCAGCCCCGGCATGCCCACAACCGTGCCCAGCAAGCCGTCCGGGCTTTCGGCGATGGCCGCATTACCGTTGATCACATCTGCCGTGACATGGCCCTTGAGAATATAATGATCGTTGCCGCCCGGCCGGGTGATCGTAACATCGACGCCGAATTCATGGATGGTGGTGAAGTTCAACGAGCCCTTCGCCGCCAGCATGGCGGGATGGCCCAGCAGGGACGGCGCGATGTCGATATGCGGCAGAGACAAGGCATAGACATCGATGCGGGGCGACGGGCCTTCGCTGGGCTTCGACGGCAGCGGACGGCGCAAGAATTCCACTTTCGCGGCGGCGACGCGCTTTATTTCATAGTGATTGCCGAAGATGGTCAGCGGTGACCATTCCACTTCCGCGTCCGCGATGCGCAGCCATGTGCCGCCCGCATCGCGCAATTCCACCGTGCGGGCGGTTGCGCTGCCCGGCAACGCACCGCCCAGCCCTTCGACGATCACTTGTCCGTCCGTGACCTTGTCCGCGATCCATTCGATCAGGCGAAGACCCGGCGGCGTCCACAGAATGAGCGCGATCATGAGCACCAGCCCGGCGACGGTGCCGCCAGTCCAACGCGCGATGCGCAACATCAGCTTTTGCCGGTCCTCGCTCAAAAGGCCTGTCCCAATCCGATATAAAGCTCAAACGCATCGCCGCCCGGTATCCGGTTCAGCGGCACCGCGATGTCACCGCGCACCGCCCCCAGTGGCGTATAATACCGGGCGCCGATGCCCGCGCCCACGCGCACCGCGCCGCTGAAGGGCGCGCCCACCGCGCTGGCCTGGCCCGCATCGACAAAAGCCGCCACGCCATAATCTTCCAATATGCGCTGGCGGAATTCTATGGTGGCGGCATCGACCGATTTGGCACCGACGGGCTTCTGGTCGGCAAATTGCGGCCCGATGGACTGATAAGCAAAGCCGCGCACGGTGGCGCTGCCGCCCGCATACAGCCGCTGGTCCGGCGGCAATTCCAGATTCGATCCGCCCATGATGCTGCCCGCCAGCGCCCGCAGCGCCAGCACCGAACGCCCCGGCTCGCCCAGATCGAAATAGGCTGAGCCCGACGCCTGCAACACCAGGAAGGCGAGACTGTTGGCGCCGAAAGATTGCGTCGGCGTCACCGCCACCGATGCGCGTCCACCGCTGACCGGATCGCGCAACAGATCGGACAGGCCGGTGGAATTGTAATTCACCGTCAGCGGCAGCGCGATCAACTGGTAAAGCCGGTTGGTATTCTCCTGCGCCACCTGGTCATATTGCAGCATCGCACCCACGCTGCCGCTCCACAGGGCTGAGAATTTGCGGCGCAGATATACCGCCACGCTTTCGGCGGTCTGGTCAAAGGCATCGAGCTGCTGGCGCACGCCCAATATGTCGAATTCCAACACCCGATCGGGGCGACCGAATTGCGGCTTGATGAATTGCGCCCCCAGATTATAGCCCAGCCCGGATGTGGAGGTGCCCAACCCCGTGCCCGCCGCGCTGAGATTAAGCTGCTCGGCATTGCCGAACAGATTGCGATGCGACCAGGTCGCGCCCAAGCTGATGCCCAGATCGGTGGAATAAGTGCCGGTCAAGCTCACCGCATGCTGGGGCCGCTCCTGCACATCAAAAGTGAGCGCGATGCGGCCGTCGTCATCCAGTTTGGTGGCGGCATGAACCGTGACGCCGGAGAAAACGCCCAGCCCGGCAACGGCCTGGCGCGCTTCCTCGATGCGGCTGGGGCGATAACGGTCGCCCGGCTTCACCGTCAGCACCTTGCGCACGAAATCCTCATGCACGTCTTTCAAACCGGAAAAGACAATGCGCCCGATGGCGACGCGCGGGCCAGTGATCACCCGGTAAGTCAGATTGACGGTGTGTTGCTCATTGTCGGCAAAGGCGACGGGTGCTTCCACGATCGCCAGCGCATAACCGTCTTCCTGCAGCGCGGACAGCAACTGCGCCTGGGCATCCAGCACGGCATTGGCGATGGCGGGATCGCCGCTCCTGATCCGCACGGCGTCGCGGTCGGCGGCTGGCACGGTGCCGTCGAAGGCGATGGTGCCGATATGAAAGAGCGGGCCTTTGTCGATGGCGACATCGACCGTCACGGGTGGATTGCCCGGCGCGGCATCCAGGATCTCGGGCAGCTCGGGATCGGACAATTCGTGCCCAGCGATCTTGATGGTCACGCCATTGAGGTAATAGCCGAAACTGTCCAGTGCGGTCTGGAAGCGGGCGACGTCCGACTGGGCCCGCTGCACCAGAGCAAAGGGCGGCACCGGCACCTTGTCCTGCAGGCTGGCGAGCTGGGAACTGGAACGCAGCACACCATCCATGTCGCCAAAGCCGGTACCCTGGATCGCGACCTTATAGGGCTGCGGATCGGCAGCGCGCGCCACACCGGCACCCGCGACAAGCAGGACCAGAATGGATCTCTTGAGCAAGGCGGGGTACCGCAAGATGCAAAACCGTCTGGGCAAGCTTTTAGACCAAACTTCATGAAGCCCTTGGTCGCTTAGGCGGTGTTTGTGGATTCGGTGTGGCGGCAGGGCGGATTGTATTGACCGGGGCCCGGGAAATACAGGCACAATCGGACCAAGCAAGCAGAGGGACCCGCATGAAAGCCCCGAAATACCAGCGGATGGAGATGTTTCAGGCCGCGATTCAGGCCGCGGGCGATGAACTGGCCGCCCCCATTGAAGGGATGCAGATCATGGATAAGGGAATCATCGCCTGGGCCGGTGGACGCGCGATCCGCATGTCCTATGGCTGGAACCAGAGCATTGGCGATAACGGCCAGCCGCATATCGGCGGCGGCCATTGGTCGGCAGACTATGTCGAGGATTGCGCGATGCCGGCTGAAGCATTGGCCTCACCGGCATCGCGTCCTTGGTGGCGATTCCGCTGAGACGGTCAGCGGGCACCCGACTTATCTGACGCCGAGCATGCCCAGCAGATACAGGATGAGAATGATCACCAGCACCAGGCCCAGCGCGCCACCAGCGCCGCCCATGCCGTACCGGCTGTAACCGAAGCCACCGCCACCCAGAAGAAGCACCAGCAGAATGATGATCAGAAGTGTGCTCATGGAAATCCCCGTTTCAATATCTGACATATAATGGTTGATGCGCGTGGAAGTTCCCTGCGAACGCCTGTCATTACCGGCGCGGCGCCAATCCGAAGGTGATGCGGTCGTCCATCCAGCGGGCCGAGATCGCAGACGCTACCGCGACGATGCCACCGAACAGCAGCGCCAGTGCCGTCCATAGCGCCACCATGCTGGCGGCCTTGCGGGCATCGTCGGCCGCCTTCTTCATTTGCGCTTCGCTGTCGGCAACCCGCAGCATCGCAGCGGACATCGAGATGCCGGCATTTTCCGACACCAGCCGCGCCAGACGCGTGGTGTCCGCGTCATTGGTGGCAGGCCCGTTGATGGCAAGGATGCGCCCGGCTTCGGCCTTGTCGGCCTCGACCTGGGCGGTGTTGGGCGCGGGGCGGAACATGGTGTCCACCCAATAATTCGAAGAATTGTCTGCTGCGCCCGGCATCGCCTTGGCGCCCGCCACCGCCGATCCCGTCATGGTGGAGGCGAAACCCAGCAACAATAGGCCCGCGACAACCGCCAGCGCCCACATCACAAAGCCGTGCGCGGCGGCGCGGAATTCTTCTTCCGCCGTGTTCTCCACTTCCGGCCCGATAAGGCGACCGACGAGATAACCGCCCACCGCAAAGCCGAAAGCCTGCGCGGCAAGGAAATAGATCGCGCCCAATGTCAGAAATGTACCGGCGCTTTTCGCATGCGCGGGAGACGCCAGCGCAAGGCCGACGCCCGAACCCAGGGTGAGCAGAAAGAAACTGGTGGCCGTGGCGGCGATGGCACCCGCGATGGCGATACCCCAGCGGAAACGACTGGTTTCCTCGGCCATAATGGTGGCACCGGTCTCGGTCAGAATGGCGGTGTTGGTCATGATGTTCCCCTCAGCCGGACTTTGGCGTCGAGGCGGGAACGCCTTGCGCACCGTCCCGTTCCAGCCGCGTACTTATTTATGCAACGGCGCGGGCTGTTGAGGCGTTAGCGGACGGATCAAGCGGGGATAAATGCAATGCGATCTGGTTGTCTTTGGCTGCTCGGCATACCGCTTCCCATCATCATCCTATTATGGCTGATCACCGGTCACGCCTGAAGTTTGGTCACGCCTGAGGAAGCGAAGCGTCTTTCGCCGTCGCAATCGGCTCCTGGCGGGTGCGGGGCAGCGACATCGGATATTTGTCGCGGACATGCGCAATTAGGTTTTCGCGCAGCAGAGCGTTGAGATCGGATGAGCGCCCGGAATCCGAGGCGCTGACCAGCACGCGCACCTTCATGCCGTTTTCGGCGGCATCCACCACCTGGACCTTGAACACTTTCTCATCCCATAAGCCCGACGCCTTGACCACGCGCTCTGCTTCGGCGCGCAGGACATCCACGTCCATCGTGTAATCGAAGACGAACATCACCGAACCCACGATGGAGGAGGACGAGCGCGTCCAGTTCACGAAGGGATTGGTGAATAGATAGGACAGCGGCACGATCTGGCGGCGCAGGTCCCACAGCTTGATGACGATATAGACATTGCCGATCTCTTCGACCGTGCCGAATTCATTGTTGATCACCACTGCATCGCCCAGCCGCAGCGGCTGGGTAAAGGCCAGCTGCAGGCCAGCGATCAGATTCTCGAACAAAGGCCGCGCCGCCAGGCCTGCCACGATGCCCGCCACGCCCGCCGAGGCGAAGAGTGAGATGCCGAACTGGCGCACCGAATCGAAGCTCATCAGGGCGAAGCCCACCGTGAGCGTGCCGATCATCACATTCACGGCTTGCCGCACGATTCGCATCTGGGTCGCCGCCCGGCGGGCATGCAGATTGTCGGCAACATCGGTGCGCAGACCGAAGGTGTAACGGTCCATCGCGATATTGACGATCACCCCGATGATCCAGCCCAGCTGGATGACGGCCAGCGCCAGGAATACGCGTCGAATATCGTCCCGAAGATCGTGCGGCGGATGCAACAGCGGCAGGATCACCGATAGCGCGAACAGCACCAGCATGAAGCGCATCAACCCGCGCGTGCGCTTCCAGGCATGCTTCACGAAGGGACGCCATTCGGCGGGCCTGCGCTTGAGGATGCGATTGATCAGGCTCTGCAGGGCCAGGCCAGCAAAGATGATGCCGACAAAAGCTGCGATCGCAAATACCCAGTCGGGTATCCAGGGCATGAAGTCGGCGACCCATTCGATCAGGCCGCGAAGCGTGGATTTCATCAAGCCAAAACGTTCCACACCGGCAAAATTTTCCACGGATTGCATCATCAAGGTCTTCATTATTGAGCGGTTGTCACCAAGCCGGAAAATAGCGTCCGGCACCGCTTGGGGATAGAGCGACAGGATGTTGACCGGAACAAGGCCACTCATGATTATAATGACGCAAATCAGGGAACCAGAATCATGGCGCGCATCAATTTCATCGAATTGCCGGCTGGCGACATCGGCGCGGCGAAATCCTTCTACACGCAGGCCTTTGGCTGGGCGCTGACCGATTACGGCCCGACCTATTCCTGCACCGTGACAGGCGATGTCGATATCGGGCTGCAAGGCGACAAGGCGCAAGCCCCACGCGCGCCGCTGGCTGTGATCGCGGTCGACGATCTGGAAGCGGCGCTGGCCGCGGTGCAGAAGGCGGGTGGGACCATCACCGTCCCTATCTTCGGATTTCCCGGCGGCCGCCGCTTCCAGTTTCGCGATCCGAATGGAAACGAATTGGCCGCCTGGAAAAGCGAATAGATCTCGGACGTTCGGATCAACGCCCCGCGCCAGTCCGCGACTGGTCCCTATTTCGGCATGGCGATATTGGCGCCTGCTGGTCCTGACGTGCCGGGGAACGCCACCGGGCTTTCATAGCCATCGGCAGAAAGCGACGAGACCCCGAACAGCCAGTCGTCGATATTCACATGCTCCAGGACGATCGCGTTGGCGTCGCCCGCCATGCGGCCATGGGTCCAGTTGGGGTCCAGGCTGTCGCGCCACCAGGCGCGGTAGGCGGTCGCGCCCGGCACCGGCAGCCAGTTCAAGGTCGTATTATATGTCACCGCACCGGTGATGCCGACCTGCGGCGGCGCGGGCGCCATCGCCAGAGCCGCCATGGTGATGATGTTCAGCCGCGTCACCTGCGCCAGATAGAAGAAATCCACCCCGTCCAGCACATCGCCGTAATCGATGCCGTTCTCGCTGCGCACATTCTGATGCTCGCGGGTGTAATTCTCCGCTGCTTCGGTGATGCGTACAGCAGGAAAGCCCGCCGCCAGCACCGGCACCTGGTCGCCGCCCCGGCCATAACGGTCGGTGCGATAGATCATGCGGACATCGAAGCCGGTGAGATAATTCTCGCCCAGCACCGCCATGAAGCGCGCCATGTTGCGCGAGGGACTGTCGATCTCGCCGCCATTGTAGCGGATGCCCCGCGCCTCAGCCTCGGTCTCCAGATCGCGCGTGCCTTCAGAAAAGACCCGCACATGATCGGCGGCCACGGTGCCGTCGCCGCCCCGGCTGTTACCGATGATGTCGTTGTTGAGATCGATCTCGACATTCCAGTGATGGTCGCGGGCGTAATGCGCCAGCACGGTGCCGCCATAGAGCCCCTGCTCTTCCCCCGTCAGCACGGCGTAAACGAGTGTGGCGGGGAATTTGCGCTTGGACAGAATGCGCGCCGCTTCCATCACCGCCGCCACGCCCGAGCCATCGTCATCGGCGCCGGGAGCGTCGTGGACCGCATCCATCGGATCGGTGTTGCGGCTGTCCAGATGCGCCGCGATGATGATGACCCGGTCCGGATCGGTGGTGCCGCGCTGGATCGCCAGCACATCCATGAAGGACGTTGAGACCGGCACGCGGCTGCCGCTGAAATTCTCCGCCGGGGTGTCGATCACAAGGCAGCCGCCACAGGCGCTGGAAAGCTGGGCGAAACTGTCCTTGATCCAGCTTTGCGCCGCGCCGATACCCCGAATCCTGGAACCGTTGCCGGAAAGACTGTGACGGGTGCCGAAGCTCACCAGCTTACCGATGATGGCGCGCAGTGCGTCGGGATTAGCCTCGGCGGCGACCTGGTGCAAGAGAGAATGATCATTCTCCTGGGCGCGGACACTGGACGTCAGGGCGCAGGCCAGCGCGGCCAGACCAAAAGCGAATGCAGCCCGATTCCGGATCATGATGATTAACCCCTGCGTCACGATACGCGGATTGCGGGAACCGGTACAGCCTGCCGCGCGGACAAAGTTCCGTTGGCTTACAAACAAACAACGTCAATTCATCGCAGATCGGTGAACCGAAATTCCCGCCGCGTGTTTCACCATTGGGGGAACGGGAGCGGCGCTTGGCGAACCTTCAAACCGACAGACTTTCCATCTCCTTTCGCGACACCGGGCCCCGGCACGGCAAGGCGGTGTTGCTGCTGCATGGCTGGCCGGACGATTCCTCCACCTGGGACCTGGTTGCGGAAAAGCTGAATGTTGGCGGCTTGCGCACCGTGATTCCGAATCTGCGCGGCTTCGGCGACACGCGATTCCTGTCCGGCAGCGAAATGCGCACCGGCAACAGCGGCGTCCTGGCGATGGACGCCATCGCCCTGCTGGACGGGTTGGGGATCGAGACATTTTCCGTGGCAGGCCATGACTGGGGCTCCAACATCGCCGAGGCGCTGGCGGTCGGCTGGCCGGACCGGGTGGAATGCATTGCGATGCTGTCGACAGCATCGCAACTGGGCGGGGCTCCTGTTCCCGCTGCTCGCCAGGCACGGCCCGAATGGTGGTCGCGCTGGTTTCACGCCGGCGGGCGCGGCGCCAGCCGGATGCGCAGCGACCGCAAAGGCTTCGCCCATGCCATGTGGAAAAACTGGTCGCCGCCCGGCTGGTTCGACGAAGCGACCTTCGAGCAGGTGGCGCGCTCGTTCGAGAATCCCGATTGGGTGGATGTTACCCTGCACGCCTATCGCACCCGCTGGGGCGAAGCGCCGCCCGATGCGCACAGCGTCTGGCTGGAAGAAATGATGAAAGAGACGCGCAGCTTGTCCCTGCCCGCGCTGGTCTTCCAGGGTGCGCAAGACGGCATCACCCGTCCCGAAGTCACTCAGCGGATCGCGGACAAGTTCGACGGACCGTTTGAATATGTGTTGATGCCGGACGTCGGACATTTCCCCACCCGCGAAGCCCCCGACATGGTGGGCGAAATGCTCACCGAACATTTCGGCGGCTGCTGAGCGTTACCGGCCGGTGCTTTACAATGCCTGCTCGGTCAAGACGATCAGCACGCGGCTTTGCGCGTTCAATCCCAACCGGTCGAACGCGCCGGGTTCTTTGGAAAGCGCCAGCAGTCCGGCCAGACCCGCCGCGCCGGTTGGCGTGGTCGCCAAACCGTCGCGCGCCAACAATGTCACCGCTTCCAACGCGACATCATTTTCCACGCCGACAAAGGCGGACGCCAGCGCGCGCAGGATCGGCCAAGCGGTGGTGGATGGCGACGGACAATCAAGCCGGTTGAGGTTGGTGTGGCCGCTGCTTTCCGTTCGGGTGAAAATGTTGCGGCGCGCGCTTTCCATCAGACAGGGAACAGTCGCGGCCTCGACCACGGTGACGGTGGGTGGCGGCAAAGAAATGTTGGCGAACAGGGCGGCAACCGGCGTCGCCATGCCGCCCACCCCCGCCTGCAGGAAAAGATGCGTGGGTGCAGCGGGCAATTGCGCCATCGCTTCGGCGGCCAGCACGCTATAGCCGCGCATGATCCGCTGCGGAATATCGGTATAGCCGTCGCCTGCGACATCGGAAACCAGTATCCATCCTTGTTTTTCGCACGCATCTTCCGCCGCCCGGCAGGCCGCTTCGTAATCACCCGCCACGGTGACGATCTGCACACCCAACGCGGCGATGGCCGCGATCTGGGGTTCAGGCACATCGCCATAGACGAAGATGACGGCGCGGGCGCCCACCAGATGCGCGCCAAAGGCGACGGCGCGGCCGTGATTGCCGGCGGTGGCGGCGGCGACTGTCATTGCCGATGCCTTGGGCGCGCGCCCGGCAAATATCTCGGCAGGCGAAACCGACAGCGCCTCGGCCGCCAGAGACACCACGGCGTAGGCGCCGCCCAGGCTCTTGAAGCTTCCCAAGCCCCAGCGGTTGCGCTCGTCCTTGGCCCATATTTCGCCGATGCCTAGTTGCGCGGCGAGATGGTCCAGCTTCTTGAGCGGCGTAAGCGCGAAGCCCGGCGCATGCGCAAACAGCGCGCGCAAATATTCCGCATCGTCGCGATTGAAGACACTTGCGCCGGGAATGGAGGTCGTGACGGCGGGATTGAAATAAAGCCTGGTCATTTTTCCCGCTCGCCCGCCCGTCACATCCGCTTCACTCACGCCATCGTCGGCGGATTGAACTCGAAGAATTCCGGGGCCACCACATCGGCTTGGCGCAGATAGATGTCGATGTTTCCGATATGGAAAGCGCGGTGGGCATAGGCGCCCCATAAAAACCCCATCACCGTCCAGGTGCGGCCAACCCAGACCACGTGCCGGTCGAGCTGTTGCTGCGAAAGGCCGGCAAAGGCGGTCACGATCTGCTTCTGCGCGCGATGGGCGATCTCCTGGAAGTCGCCACTGGTGAATTCATCCTGCAGCGCGGAATATTGCGGGATCGGCATCACCGCACCATCGGCCACCTCCGGCAACGAATGGGCCCAATGATCTTCGCCCACCACAATATGGGCGATCAGACCTTTGATGGTGACGCGCGACACCCGGTCGCCGAAGCGCATGGCGTTGGTTTGGATCGGCACCCAGTCCAGCTTGTCCGTTGGAGTCTTTTTGATCCAGGCATCGGTGTGATCCACCATGCGCTGGAACAAGGTGAGAAACCGCTCATGCTCTGCGTTGGCCGCCATCGTCTCGCTCCCCGATTATGTGCGGCAACTATATCCGCCGCCGTGCCGCCCCAGGCAATGGGGCCGCGCATTACTTGAGTTTCAGCTCCAGCCGGGAATGCCCGTCCATCGGCGCGGCCGTCAGGGCGGTGGCCATGAAGACCCGTCCCGGATCGACGCTCTTGTCCGCCAGCAAGGCATCGCGGACCGCCGTGGCGCGCGCCAGACCCAGTGCCGCCAGTTGCGCGGCGGAGGGTGCAAAGGCGGCGCGCAGCTGGGCCCGCAGCCATTCGGTTTCCAGCACGGTGCGCTGGTCGCCTTCGTCGAGTGGCGGCTTGGCGGTTGCCCCGGCCTTCAACGCCTCAGGCGGAAATTCGGGATAAGTTGGCTTCTTGCCCAACTTGGCGCGGTAGACATCTTCCAGCCGATCATGCTGTTCGTCGCGGTCCAGGCTGGTGAAATTGGCCGGATTGCCGCGTTTGATTTCCTTCGCCATCGCCTGTGCATCGATATCGGTGTCGGCGATCCCGGTCGCATCTCCCGCGATGGCGGGCCCGGCAGGAATATCGAGATTGAGCGCGGGCCGCTCGACCAGCGCCTTGGCAAATGCGCCCAGCGATTCTGCCGCGCCGGGCGGCAAGCTCGCGGCACCGGGCGTGAAATCGACGAACTGGGCTTTCTCGGCCCCGGCGAACAACGAGCCGATCAACTGGAACGGCGCGGTGATGGCCTTTTCCAATATGTTGCCGATGATCTGCCAGATGATCGGGCCCAGGCGGAATTTGGGATCATCCAGCGAACCGATCACGGGCACATTCAGATCGATGACGCCGTGTCTGTCTTTCAGCAGCGCGGTCGCCAGGCGGACCGGCAGCGGTACGGCTTCCTTGCTCTCGGTCGCCGCGCCCCATTCCAACTGATCGATGATCACATGATGGTCTGCCTTGAGGGCGCGATTGTCGATTTTATAATTCAGCTCGGTGGTGAGCTTGCCCTTGGCAATGGCATAGCCGGCATAGCGGCCCGAATAGGGATTGAACACCGGCAACTCGATATTGCGGAACGCCAGATGTAGCTCGGTCTGCCGGTCATAGCCGAACGGATCCATCGATCCTTTGATGGTGACGGGCGAGAATTGATCGATCACCTGGCCCGTGAAATCGATCGCCGCGACCTGACCCGGCTGATTGGTGATGTTGGTGATCGCGCCTTGCAAGGCATCGATGCGGGCTTCGAAACTCGGCTGCATCGAATAATCGGCGAAGCTCATCGTGCCGTGATCGACATCCAGCCGCTTCATCCGGATCTTCATCGCCGGTCCGGGCTTGGCAGTCGTGGTCACGGGCTTTGTAGGAGGAGGCGCATCGCCTGTGGCCGTGATCGGGGGCGCTGGCATAAACTGCATAAAATTGAAGGTGCGGTCGGGAAGCACCGCCAATCGTCCCAGCGGACGGCTCAAACGCCCGCTGGCGATCTCCAGGCGGTCAGGGCGGTAATCGATGGCTTTGAGCGTGAAGGCTTGCCAGGAAACCAATGGGCTTTGGGTGGCACCCTCCATGACGCTGAAATTGCCGACCGACGCGTCGCCCTGGAAGCGCAACGCAGACGCATCGTTGCTTTGATAGTGCAAGGCGCCGCTGACACCCAGCGCGCCGGATTTGAGCGCCAGGTCCGGCGTGCGCGGGAAATAAGACGTGAAGGCGCGCAGCGGAAAATTTGCCAGTGCAATCTTCATATCCACCGCGCCGCCATCGCCCGTAGTCACCGCGCCGTCCCCGCTTACACTGGCAGTGCCTTCGTTTTTGGCTTCAATCTTGGCGTCGAAGTGAATATTCACCGGCTGTGTCAGATCGCTGCCCGCCTCGGTGGCGGACGCATTGATCGGCGTGATGGTGAAGCGGGCGGCGGGCGTCACTGCGCGATCTTCGAAGCGCACCGTGGCGGCGCTCAGTGCGAAATTCTCCAGGCGGATATTCCAGGGCTGTTGCGGCGGCCCGGCCGGGGCGGCATCGGCCACCTTCTCCGGCATCAGCGCCATCAGGTCGATGGTGCCGTCGCGCTCGCGCCGGACCGGAAGATCCGCACCGTCCAGCGCCAGACTACCGAGCGTTATCTGCCGCGCATTCAAATTTAGTTTCGCGTCTTTCAGCGACAGGCCCGCCAGCTTGATCGCCCGGTCCGGCCCGCCAGTCGCGGGCGCGATGCTGAGGCCTTGCATATCCAGGCGCGGCATTGCGGCTGTCATCGAAACAGCGCGCCCGCCCGCCGCCGAAACCGAGCCGATGCTGGCCTGGAGCCGGTCGAGCTTCGCCGAACCGCGAAACAGCTTTTTGCCGTCAAGCGCCAGGCCGGACAACGTCAAGCTCGGCACCGACATGCCCAGCCGCATGCCTTTTGCGTCATAGGCAAAGTTGTAGTCGGCGGTGAAGCCGACCTCGCCGCCCGTCAACGCAACCGGCAACATCTCGCTGAGAAATTTCTGGATGGTGTCGCTTTGCAGTCCGGCAATGATCAGACGGCCTTTTGAGGCGATGGGCGCGATGGAAATGCTGCCCGTCCAGTCGAAACCTTCGCCCCGCTCGCTCTTCGCCTTAAGGACGAATGCACCGCCTTCAGCCCGGTCGGTCTGGAAATCCTTCAAGGTGAAGGTGATGGGCGCCAGGGTTTTCTCTGGGCGCAATTCGCGACTGTCATCGGCATAGACGATCCGGCCTTGATCGACCGCGAAGGTATCGATCCGCACCGCCGGGCTTGGCCCTTCGGACTTGGTCTTGGGCACCAGTTCAATCAGATTCAGCGCGCCATCGGGCCGCACAATGGCCCGCACGAAAGGCCGGTCGATCTGCATTTCGGTGAAGCGGTACGCAGACTGAAACACAGACAAGATCGAAAAGCCGATCCGCAGATGGCCGACCGCGACCATAGGCTGGCGCGCGTCCGGGATCGCGATATCGCTGACATCGACCGTAATGCGCAGCGGATCGAACTTGATCTCTCCGAGCGCGATAGGTTTGCCCAGATTGGTCTGCACCCATTGGGTGGCCTGCGAACGGATCAGCCGGGGCGCGAGGAAATAGCCGGCCAGCAGATAAACGGCGCCCAGAAGCACCACCACACCTGCCGCCCAGATCCATTTACGGGACCGGGGGCGGCGCGGGAAATCCCCGCCGCGATCCGGCGACTTTGGATCAAGACCGGTCGTTTCTTTTTCCACGCGAAGCCATGTCCCGAACACCCAGGAACATGGTGCGGACATTCCGCCGCGAAGGCAACAATGCCGGGCGCGGGCGCATGTGTCACAATCGTGACCGCCCGGGCAATCCGCTCTTGGGAATCCCGGCAAGGCGGCGATAGGATCGGTAGACTTCCACGGCGGGGAAAAGCGGATGGCGGATGATCACAGCGAACTCAGCGGCCCCGACCTGGCCGCAGGCGTGGCGATGCTGGCTGACGGCGCCAAGCTGCTGGGCCATGCCGGCGGCGAACAGATCCTATTGGTGCGTCAGGGCGCGGAGATTTTCGCGGTCGGCGCGCAATGCACACATTATCACGGCCCGCTGGCAGAAGGCTTGGCGGAAAACGGGACGGTGCGCTGTCCCTGGCATCACGCCTGTTTCGATCTTCGCACCGGCGAAGCCTTGCGCGCGCCCGCTATCGATCCGATTGCCTGCTGGGATGTCGAACAGCGCGACGGCAAAGTCTTTGTGGGCAAGAAGCGCGCGGCGGCGGCACGGCGGAAAACCGGCGGCAGCAGCCCAGACAGGATCGTGATCGTGGGCGGCGGCGCAGCCGGTTTCGCCGCGGCCGAGAGATTGCGGCGCGAAGGCTATCAGCAAAGTCTGGTGATGCTGAGCAACGAAGATGCCCCGCCCATCGACCGGCCAAATTTATCCAAGGATTATCTTGCCGGCAGTGCGCCGGAAGAATGGATGCCGCTGCGTCCAGGCGATTTCTATGCCGACAAAGGCATCGAGCTCAGGCTGAACGCGAACGTCACGGCCATCGACCGGGGTGCGCACAAGCTGAGTTTGGGCGACGGAAGCACGCTTGCCTATGACCGGCTGCTGCTGGCCACGGGCGCGGAGCCGGTGCGCCTGACCATTCCGGGGGCGGACCTGGCGCATGTCCACACTTTGCGGACTTTGGCCGATTGCCGGAGCATCATCGCGCAAGCGGGCATCGCACAGGCCGGCACGGCGAAGCGCGCGGTGGTGATCGGCGCCAGCTTCATCGGCTTGGAAGTGGCGGCCTCGCTTCGAACACGCGGGCTTGAGGTCCATGTCGTCGCGCCGGAAAAAATTCCGATGGCGCGCGTGCTGGGGCCCGAAATGGGCGCCTTCATTCGCGCCCTACATGAAGAGCATGGCGTGATCTTTCATCTGGAAGATAGCGTTGATGCCATCGAGGCATCGCGCGTCAGGCTCAAAAGTGGCGGCGTTCTTGCGGCTGATATTGTCGTCGCGGGCATCGGCGTGCGGCCGCGTGTGGAGCTTGCCGAAAAGGCCGGCCTGGCGCTGGACCGCGGCGTGCGCGTCAATGCCTTCCTGGAAACCAGCGATCCGGCGATCCTGGCGGCGGGCGATATTGCGCGCTGGCCCGATCCGCATAGCGGCGATGCCATCCGCGTCGAGCATTGGGTGCTGGCGCAGCGCCAGGGACAGGCCGCCGCCCTCACGCTGCTGGGGCAGCGCACGGCATTCGACGCCGTGCCGTTCTTCTGGAGCCAGCATTACGACGTGCCCGTCAATTATGTCGGCCACGCTGAAAAATGGGACGCGCTGGAGATTGAAGGCGACATCGCCGCCAAGGATTGCGTGCTGCGTTTCCGCCAGGGTGGACGGTTGCTGGCGCTGGCCTCGATCTTCCGCGATGACGAAAACCTGAAAGCCGAACTGGCGATGGAGCGAGAAGCGGCCCGCCAGTGAAACCCCGGCTTTCTTCCCCCGTGGCCGTAGGCCTGACGGGGGAAGATGTGCGGTAGCGGGCTTGCCCGCGTGCCGCACAGATGGGGGCAACCTTAAAGACTCGCCAGCTCTTTCAACTTGATATTCTTGAACGGCAGCGACCGCACCCGCTTGCCCGAGGCCGCGAAGATGGCGTTGGCGATGGCGGCCGCGATAGGCGCCACCGAACATTCGCCCACCCCGCCCCATTTGGGTTTGCCCAGCTTGTCCTTGCCGCCGGTGAGCGACAGAGCGGTTACCACATCGGGCGCATCGGTAATCCGTACCATGCGGTAATCGTTGAAATTGCTTTGTACGGCGGCGCCATTCTTGATCGTAACTTCGCCAAAGAGCATCGCGGTCATGCCGAAGATCACACCGCCTTCGATCTGGGCGTCCACCAGATTGGGATTGACCACATGATAGGCGTCGGTGGCGGCGAAGACCCGGTCCACCTTGACCGAACCATCGGCGGCGATGGTGACTTCCGCAATCTGGCCGCCCACCGCGCCATGATTTTCCACCAGGGAAATTCCACGCCCGCGTCCAACCGGCAGCTTCTTGTGCCAGTCGCTGATCTCCTCCAGCTTGTTCAGCACCGCCAGCGAATCCACCCGGTCGGTGAGGCCGCGGCGAAATTCCAGCGGGTCTTTGCCCGCGGCATGCGCCAACTCGTCGATGAAACTTTCCAGATAGAAGCAGTTCTGCGAGCCACCCACCGCACGCCAGTAAGCCACCGGCACATGGGTGTTCTTGAGCATCTGGCCCGTATACCAGTTGGGCACCTTGTTGTAGGGCACCGAGGGTCCGATGCCTTCCAGCGCGGTGCCGTCGATCCCGTCAGGCACCGGCCGGCCGGTAGAGCGCTGGATCGAGCCGCACGCGCTCTGAATATAGATCGCTTCCAGCTTGCCGTCGGGCGTCAGCGCGCCCTTCAGACGGATCGCCGATTGCGGGCGATAACGGTCGGCATGCATGTCCTGCTCGCGCGACCATAGAAGCTGGAGCGGCACATCGATGTTGCCCGCCTTCGCCACGCGCACGGCTTGGCGCAGTTCATCGCCAAAAGTACGCCGGCCGAAACCGCCGCCCAGATACATCTGATGGAAATAGACCTGTTCCGGCTTCAATCCAGCTTCCTCGGCCGCCATTTTGGCGTTTTCCAGCGCGGATTGGGAACCCATCCAGATATCGAGCCGGTCCTTCTGCAGATGCACCGTGGCGTTGCAAGGCTCCATGGTGGCATGGGCCAGCAGCGGCGTTTCATATTCCGCCGTGATCACATGCTGGCTTTTGGCGATCGCGGTTTTGGCGTCGCCATCATTGCGAGCCGTGACCATCGGGCCGTCGAGCGCGTCGCGATAGTCTTCCGCAAACTGGGCCGAGTTGGTGTGCGCAGCGGCGCCCCCGTCCCACACTGGTTTCAATTTCTTCAACGCCTCGTTGGCGCGCCAGTAATTGTCGGCCACCACCGCGACCGCGTCGGCCAGCTTCACCACCTGCTTGATGCCGCGCGCGCCTTTGATCGGGCTCTCGTCCACCGATACCAGTTTACCGCCAAACACGGGGCAACTCATGATCGAAGCGAAGAGCTGGTCCTTCTCCCGCGTGTCGATGCCAAATTTGGCGCTGCCATCGGATTTGGTGGCGGAGTCGAGACGGGGCTGGCGCGTGCCCACCAGCTTGAACTGTTCTGGCGTCTTGATTGCGGGCTCGGACGCCAGCTTGATCTTGGAGGCATCCAATACCAGCGTGCCATAGCTGAGCGAACGGCCGCTGGCATTGTGCGTGATCTTGCCCATATGGGCGTTGCATTCGGCGACCGGCACATTCCATTTCGAGGCCGCCGCCTGAATGAGCCGCGCCCGCGCCGAAGCACCCGCCTGCTGGACATAGGGCCAGGTGGTACGAATGCCGCGGCTGCCCGCCGTCATCTGATCGCCATAGATCGTGTTCTCGCGGATGTTGCGATTGACCGACGCGAATTCGACTTTCACTTTGCTCCAGTCGCATTCCAGTTCCTCGGCCAGCAGCATCGGCAGGCCGGAGCCGGTGCCCTGCCCCATCTCGGCCATTGGGCAGCGTAGGATCACTGTTTCGTCCGGCTCGATCACCACCCAAGCATTGACCTCGCGCGGATCGGCATTGTCGGTGGCCCAGCTCTGCTTGGCGAATTCGGCGGCATAACCGGGGACGGTCAGACCGATCAGCAATCCGCCCGTGGCGGTCGCGGCGCTGACGACAAACTGGCGGCGAGATGGGAGTATCGCTTTGGTCATCTCACACTTTCCTTGCGGCACGGTGGATGGCACGGCGGATGCGCACATAGGTGCCGCAGCGGCAGATGTTGCCAGCCATGGCCGCGTCGATGTCGGAATCATCGGGATTGGGCGTGCGATTCAATAGCGCGGTGGCCGACATGATCTGGCCGGACTGGCAATAGCCGCATTGGGGCACATCTTCCGCGATCCAAGCTTCCTGTACTTTGTTCAAGGTGCCGTCGCGGGAAAGACCTTCGATGGTGGTGATCTCGTGGCCTTGGGCGCCGGAGACCGGCAGCGAGCAGGAGCGAACCGGCTTGCCGTCGATCAGCACCGTACAGGCGCCGCATTGTGCGATGCCGCAGCCATATTTGGTGCCGGTGAGGCCGATCTCTCCGCGCAGCGCCCAAAGCAGCGGCATCTCTTTTTCGACGTCCAGGCTGTGGGTCTCGCCGTTGACCTTGAGGGTGATCATGCGACCTCCTGAATTGTCCGGCGTGGCGCAGGAAAGCTAGCACAATCGGGTACAGCCCGCATGAATCAAGCGATATATCCGCACGGATATAACGATGTGCCATTTGCACATGAGGACCAGACGTTTATCATCGCGCCGAGAGCCCAATCGGTCCGCACAACCTTAAGAAGTTGTCACGGCCACCTTCTATCTGGAGATGGGCTCGGCGGGGGACAATATGACCAAGGGCTGGAAACTTTTCCTGCTGGGCTGGGCGCTGATATTCGCCGGCAGTTTCTTGGCGCACAAAATCCAAACCTCAGGCGGCATCAAGGTGGAGGATGTCCGCTTCACCGGCACGGGCGGCACGCCGATGAGCGCGCTGCTTTATATTCCGCCCGCCGCGACGCGCGATCATCCTGCGCCCGGCATCCTGGCAGTGCATGGCTATATCAATTCGCGCGAGACCCAGGACGGCTTCGCCATCGCATTGGCCCGCGCTGGCTATGTTGTGCTGGCGCTGGACCAGACCGGCCATGGCTATAGCGGCGGCACGGTGGCGGCGAACGGCTTCGGCGGACCGGATGGCCTGAAATATCTGCGCAGCCTGGATGTGGTGGATACCAACAATGTCGGGCTGGAAGGCCATTCGATGGGCGGCTGGACCATTCTGAAAGCCGCCGAAGCGATGCCCGACGATTACAAAGCGATGGTGTTGGAAGGATCGGGCACCGGCGTATTGGGCACGCGCAAAGGCACGACGGATTTTCCCCGCAATCTGGCGGTGGTGTTCAGTCGCTATGACGAATTCGCCAAATTGATGTGGGCCGTGCCGCGCGCCCGGGATGTCGGCAGCAGTGAAAAACTGAAGACTTTGTTCGGCGCCATCAATGGGATTGCGCCGGGCCAATTGCATGGCGACATCGCGGCGGGCACCGCGCGGCAACTCTATACGCCTGTCACCACCCATCCCGGCGATCACATTTCGCGCGACGCTATCGGCGATGCGGTGGAATGGTTCGGCAAGACTTTGAAAGGCGGCACGCCGGGGCGCGGGGATTCACTCTGGATGTGGAAGGAGATCGGTACCCTCGCCGCCTTTATCGGCTTCGTCTTTCTGATGCTGGGCGCGTTCGACCTGTATCTGGGCCTGCCTGGTTTTGCCTGGCTGGCCCTGCCCCAAGATCCCATGCGTGAAAAACGCGATGCGCGCTGGTGGATTGCACTGGCCGCCGCCGCGCTGATCCCGGTGCTGAGTTTTTATCCCTTCATGGGCTTGGGCCAAATCGTGATGCCGCCTTCGCGCCTCTTCCCGCAATCGATCACCAACCAGATCCTGGTCTGGGCGGCGCTCAATGCGATCATCACCCTTGTGCTTGGCCGGATCATCAAAGGCCCAAAGCCGCGCTTCAATCCGCGCACCAGCGGCGCGCTTGGCATTGCGATCCTGACGGTGGCGACCGGTTATCTGTCGCTGCTGCTGGCGGATTTCCTGTTCAAGGTCGATTTCCGCTTCTGGGTGGTGGCGCTGAAGCTGCTCAGTCCGCGTCAGTTCGGCTGGTTTCTCGCCTATCTGATTCCCTACACACTCTGCTTTGTGGTGATGTCGCGCGCGCTGTCGGGTCTTGCGATCCGCAGCGGCAGCCCAGCGCGCCAATACACCAGCGCATTGGCGGCGCTGGCGGGCGGCTTCCTGTTATTTCTGATCGCGCAATATGGGCCTTTGTTCATGGGCGGCGCCTTGCTGGTGCCGGAGCAGGCGCTGAACGCCATCATCTCCATCCAATTCCTGCCGCTGATGGCGGTGGTGGCAACGATTTTGGTCTTCACCGCGCGGCGCACCGCCAGCCCCTGGCCCGGCGCTTATATCTGCGGATTGTTCGTGACCTGGTATATCGTGGCGGGCACGGCGGTGCAGTTTGCAAGCTCATAAATAAGAACAGGATCGATCATGCAGACGACGCACACCACCGAAGGCGCCAAGCCCGGTCAGGATATTCCCGATCTTCGCCTGTTCGTCTTCGCCCTGTTCTTCATCTTCGGCGGCATCACCAGCCTGAACGATATCCTGATCCCAAAGCTGAGGTCCCTGTTCACCTTGTCCCATGCCGAGGGCATGCTGGTGCAGTCGGCCTTCTTCGCCGCCTATTTTATCATCTCGATGCCTGCAGCCGCCATCATCAAGCGGGTGGGCTATATGCGCGCGGCCGTGGCTGGGCTCCTTTTCATGATGGCGGGTTGCTTGCTGTTCATTCCCGCCTCGCTGTCGGCTCTGTTCGTGATGTTCCTGCTGGCGCTGTTCGTGTTGGCTTCGGGCATCACCATCATCCAGGCCGTCACCAATCCGCTGATCTCGCTGCTGGGCACACCTGATACGGCGCATAGCCGTCTCACATTCGCCCAGGCCTTCAATTCGCTGGGCACCACGGTGTTTCCCTATGTCGGATCGATCCTGATCCTGGGCTCGCTGGCGACGGTCGATCCGGCGACCTTAGCCGGTCCGGCGCTCGACGCCTTCCGCCGCGCCGAAACCAACATGATCATCCGCACCTATCTGGGACTGGCGGTGGCGCTGGCTGTGATCGCGGCACTGGTCTGGGCGCGGCGTAAGCGGCTGGCTGAAACCCTGTCCGACAGCGCGGAGATCCTGAAGGCGTTCAACCTGCTGGCTCGTCCGCGTTTTGCTTTTGGCGCCGCCTGCATCTTTCTCTATGTCGGCGCGGAAGTGGCGATCGGTTCGATCATCGTCAACTATCTGATGCAGAGCGATGTGCTGGGCATGATGGCCGAACCGGCAGGCGAACACGTTCCCTTCTATTGGGGCGGAGCGCTGGTGGGCCGATTCATCGGCGCCTATGTGCTGAAATATGTTTCGCCCGGCAAAGTGCTGGCTTTCAACGCCGGTACGGTGGTGCTGTTGCTGCTGGTGTCGGCCAACACGGTGGGCGCGATATCGGGCTGGTCGCTGCTGGCGATCGGGCTGTTCAACTCGATCATGTTTCCCACCATCTTCGCGCTGGCATCGGAAGGCCTGGGCCCGCGCACGGCCGACGGTTCGGGCATCATCTGCATGGCCATTGTCGGCGGCGCCATCGTGCCGTTGATCATGGGTGCGGCAGCCGATGCGATGGGTTTGAAAGGCGCGATGGTCATACCGGCCATCTGTTATCTGGGGATCCTGGTGTTTGGACTCTATGCCCGCCGCCGCGCCACCGCGGAAAACCTCGCAAACGCCTGACTGACGCATCGTCATCCCAAACGCATGGGTGGATGGCTTAAAAGTAATGCAGTTGCCTAAATACGAGGCATTCAAAACATACTATAGAGCAGCCCGACTCATGCAGAAGCATGGGTTATTGGATAAAATTACAGGATTGGAACTGTCAAATATGCGAAACACTTCAAAGATCGCAGCAGCAGCTGCCGTCGTGATCGCCGGCCTGTCGCTGGCGGGCGCGGCCGTTGCTCTGGAAGCAAGCCAAGTCACTATCGCCTTTGCAGATGGCTATACCGGCACCGATGGGCAATTTCATGCCTGGGACAGCCGCGCCGACGCGATGGAATTCCGCGCCAAGCATACCGACAAGTATCGCGCCTGGCGTCATGACGACCCGCGTCATAAAGACGAAAAGTAGTTTTTAGTCCCCCTCCGGCCTACGCATCGCAAGCGCTGCTACGGCCACCTCCCCCATCAGCGTGCTGCGCACGCACGGGGAGGAGGGGCACGACTTGGTGTCGAGAGACATTAATGCCCTGGTTCGGAAACGGACCGGGGCATTTTCTTTTGCGCTATTTCGGTTCGGCGACTTCGACCCAGGTGAACGGCGCGGTGCCGCCGCCGATCAGGGTCCAGGTACGGCCGCTGCTGGCTTCCATCCGGATCAATTCCCAGAACACCGTGCCGTCGGCCTGAACTTCATGCGAACTGTGGAGATGATACTCGCCCATCGGCAATGGCGCCGGTTCCGCCGTCGTCAGAAAAGGCGTGCTGCCCGCGCCCCACACCGTCACGACCCTGCCCGTGGCGACTTCGATGCGGAAGAAAGCGGCATTCATTTTCGGGCTGCCGGGCAAGGTCGCGGTTTCGAATTTCGCCGCTGCCTGCACCGGCAAAACGAAACCGGCCGACAGGACAAAAAGCGCCAGCGCGAAAGATGCCTGTTTCATGAAGTCCCCCCTGTTTGAAATTTCCTGCGGCCAGCTTAGCAGCGCAGCCCCATTTTCACGAGACTTCAATCCGCTTTGGAAAGCGCTCGCGCCGCCTTCAGGGTGCCCGCGACATGCTGGTCGGGGTTCATGCTGCTATAAACAAAGGCAATCTTGCCTTCCTGTGTCACCACATAGGAAGTGCGGTCCGCATAAGGTGTGAGAAAACCCAGGGCCGCGTCATAACCCTTCATGATGGTGCGGTCGCGGTCGGCAGCGACGGGAAACTTACTCTGGCATTCGCTGACCGAAAATTTGTTCAAGGTGGCGATGTCGTCATGGCTGACCCCGATCACGCTGGCGCCCGCCGCTCGGTAATCGGGCATCGCCTCGGCGAAGTCATGCGCCTCAATGGTGCAGCCCTTGGTGAAGGCGGCGGGATAGAAATAGACCACCACCGGGCCCTTCTTGAGAGCGTCTTTCAAATGGAAAGTAAATTCCTTGCCACCCAAAGTGGCGGGAGCGGTGAAATCGGGCGCGGCGTCGCCGACCTTAAGCGCGGCCAAAGCGGGCGTCGTAGCCCCCACAAGCAGCAGAACCGCCAGCATTTTTGTCATCGCATCTCTCCGGCACGCTTTCGCACAGTATACGCTATCCCGGCGGCAATGGACCACTCACTTTAAACCATTGGCATTGGACCACGTCATTGCGGAGCCAAACCGGGTTTTCGCGCGTTATACCGGCGACCCCGGAGGATTTTATGGCACAGCAGGCGCACGGCAAAGAGATCGCGAATGGCAATGCAAAGCCCTTCCTCACCGATGTGAAAACCCTTCGGGCCCGGGCGCGCGAGCATCTGGATGATGGCGCGCTGGGCAGCAATTATGTCGGCGACGCAAAAAAAACCATCGAGATCCTGCAGGCGGTGCTGGCGACCGAGCTGGTCTGCGTGCTGCGCTACACCCTGCATTCCATCATCGCTTCGGGTATTTCCAGCGAAAGCGTCAAGGCGGAATTCGCCGAACACGCCAAGGAAGAGCAGGATCATATGATGCTGGTGGCCGAACGCATCAGCCAGTTGGGTGGTACGCCCAATTTCAATCCCGAAGGATTGCTCAGCCGCTCGGCCTCGCAATATGTCGAAGGCGCCAATCTGGTCGACATGATCCGTGAGAATCTGATCGCCGAACGCATCGCGGTCGATCATTACCGCGAGCTGGTCCGCTATTTCGGCAATGACGATCCGGGCACCAAATCCATGCTGCAGGAAATCCTGCGCAAGGAAGAAGAACATGCCGACGACATGCACGACCTTCTGGTCGCCCATGAAGGCACGCCCATGCTGAAGGGCTGAAGGG
>JBEPVO010000008.1:0-39795 GCA_041690975.1 Alphaproteobacteria bacterium | reverse complement strand
CAAAAGCTTTTAGTGGCGATCACTTATCGCCACTAAAAGCCCGCTGCCACCAACCCTTTTTTGCGGTCTTGGGTGCATCGTCCGTCGGCGTGGTGTCCGGGATGTCATCCTGCAACGACCAGACCGGTGCGGACGGGGCACCCGGCGCGTGCGCGGGTGTGCTGCTGGGCGTCGTGTCGATTTCGTCCGGCGTACCGAAGCGGTCGGCCTCTGGGGCAAAGGTTGGGGCAGGCTGGACGCCTTCCTGGTCGCGATTGCGGCCACCGCGACGGCCGCGGCGACGCCGGCGACGGCGTCCGCCATCGGCGGTCTGGCCCTGTGCATCCGTGCCATTCTGGTCATCGGCATCATTGTCGGGTTGATCGTCACCGCCATCGCCCTGTTCGGCATCGCTGGCTTCGATGGCGACGCCTGCATTGATGTTCTCTTCGCCTGCAGGCGCGCCCTGGTCGGCACCTTCGGGGCGCGGTCCGCGGTCGCGATTGCGGCCACGTCCACCCCGGCGTCTGCGGCGACGCTTGCCATCGGCGTCGTTATCCTGTTGCGGCTTCGCGCGCGCCTCACCATCGACGGTCTCGACGGCGCTGTCCTCAGTATCTTCGATCTCGCGCTCTACTTCCGCTTCGACCACATCGTCTTCCGGCTCGTCGGAGGGCACAAAGCCCGCTTCGATGGAAACGGCATGACTGCGCGGACGGTCTTCCGGATCGCGGGTGCGAACGCGGTCGAGCTCGAAATGGCCGGCCATCAGGCCTTCCTTGGGCTCGAAGGAAACTTCCATCCCGTATTCGGTTTCGATGCGGGCAAGCTCGCGGCGCTTTTGATTCAGAGTGTAGATCGCCACGTCATTGGCGACTTTCACGGTCACGGCGCTGGCGCGGTTCTTTTCACCTTCCTCTTCCAGGGCGCGCAGCACGCGCAGCGCGGTGGATTCGACGGAGCGCACGATGCCGGCGCCGCCGCAATGGGGGCAGACGACGGTGGACGAGGCGACCACGCCTGCGCGCAGGCGCTGGCGCGACATTTCCATCAGGCCGAACTGGCTGATCTTGCCGATCTGGACCCGGGCCCGGTCATTCTTCACCGCATCACGCAACCGCTTCTCGACTTCGCGATCGTTGCGGCTTTCCTCCATATCGATGAAGTCGATCACGATCAGGCCGGCCAGATCGCGCAGGCGAAGCTGGCGGCCCACTTCGTCGGCGGCCTCCAGGTTGGTTTTGCGCGCGGTTTCCTCGATGGAATGTTCGCGGGTGGCGCGGCCGGAATTGACGTCGATTGAGACCAGCGCTTCGGTCTGGTTGATGACGATATAGCCGCCCGATTTGAGCGTGACGGTGGACGAGAACATGGCATCTAGCTGCTGCTCGATATGCATGCGCTGGAACAGCGGCACAGTGTCCTTGTACTGGTGCACATTGCGGGCCTGGGCAGGCATCAGCATGCGCATGAAGTCCTTGGCATTGCGGAAGCCCGCTTCGCCTTCGACGATCACGTCCTTCACGTCTTTTGTATAGAGATCGCGGATGACGCGCTTGATCAGGTCGCCTTCCTCATAGACACAAGCCGGTGCATTGGAGGACAGGGTCTTTTCCCGGATCGTGTCCCACAGCCGCATCAGATATTCATAGTCGCGGCGGATCTCGATCTTGGTGCGGTTCTCGCCCGCGGTGCGAATGATCAGGCCCATGCCTTCGGGCAATTCCAAGCCCTGCGCCGCGGATTTGAGGCGCTTGCGGTCGGCGGCGTTGGTGATCTTGCGGGAAATGCCGCCGCCGCGCGGCGTGTTGGGCATCAGCACGCAATAACGGCCGGCCAGCGACAGATAGGTCGTCAGCGCGGCGCCCTTGTTGCCGCGTTCTTCCTTGACCACCTGCACCAGGATGATCTGGCGGCGCTTGATGACTTCCTGAATTTTGTAATGGCGGCGGCGCATCCATTTCTGGGCAGGGCGCTGCATCTGCAGCTTCTTCTCGCCGCCTTCGCCGTCAGCGGTCTCGCCGTTGCCGGCTTCGCCTTCCACGGGCTCGATGGCGCCTTCGTTCTCGGCGTCCTGCGGACTCTCGAACTCTTCGAGGGCTTCGGCGGCGACGACATCCCCGTCGGGCGCCGCTTCGCCGGCCGCTACGGGCTCGATCTCGCCTTCATTCTCTTCGGCGGCTTCGGCCTCGGTGACCTGCGCGTCATGGCCGTAATCGGCTTCAGCGGCATGCGCGGCTTCGGATTTGGTGGGAGCTTCGTCTTCGTCCTCGTCGGTATCGTGTTCGACCGTGGCGCCGCCGTGATTGACGAAAACATCCGCATGGTCGTCGTCTTCGCCATGGGCGGGGTCTTCCGCCGGCGCGCGCGTGGTGTCGTCGGTCTCCGGCTCGCTTTCGCGGGGAATTTCGATGCTGGCGGCATCGAGGGGGACCATAGCGGCATCGTCGCCTTCCTCAGTCACATCCTCGGCGACTTCGTCTTCCTCGTCATCCTCGCTGTTCGATTTGGCGCCGGAGCCCATCTCGAAGCTTTCGATATCGTCTTCCTGGCGGCGGCGGGCTTCGGCTTCCTGCTCGGCCAGCAGCGCCTGCCGGTCCGCGACCGGGATCTGGTAATAATCAGGATGGATTTCCGCGAAGGCGAGGAAGCCTTGGCGATTGCCGCCATATTCCACGAACGCGGCCTGGAGCGAGGGCTCCACGCGTGTCACCTTGGCGAGGTAGATATTGCCTTTAAGAGGCCGCTTGCTGGCGGCCTCGAAATCAAATTCCTCGACCTTGGATCCGTCGAGAACCACCACACGGGTTTCTTCCGGGTGGTTGGCGTCTATGAGCATGCGCTTGGACATTGATATCTCCATGGCGCGCGCGTGCGTCCGGGTCGCGTGAGAACGCGAGTGCGGGGGCAGCAGCGGGCCGTATTGTTGGGGGCAAGCGGCCGCCGGAACCCAGCGGCAAAGCCGCGGAGCAGATCGGGTTGGGTCGCAAATTGCCGGTCATGAATAACACTTAAATTCGGCCGCCCGGAGGCGGAGAGGCGCTGCTATCTGCAATGGAGGGCTTCCTGCACCGTCTCGGGAAAGATATTTGGGGAGACGGCGGGGCATCCGGACCACTGCATCTTCCGGCAATCGCCGGGGCAGAGCAGCATGGGAATCACTTGTAGGGGGCAGGGTGCCTCCCGGCAAGGGTTTGTACGGGCTCAAACTGGGCCCGTGCGGCTAACGAAACGTAAAGATTTTCGGGTGATTTTAGCACTCCACACCCGTCAGAGGCTGAAAATTGTTTCGAATCATGGCCGTAGCGGTTGTTTTGACGGGTCTGGGGTTGGACCTGCAGGCGGCTGCCCAGCCGGTCGACGATCCAATTGCCCGGGTGCTGCGCCAGGACCAGACCGCCCCCAACGGCCCGCCCCCAGCCACCCACCTGCCGGTCGCCCCTGCCAAGGCGCCGCCGCCCACCGGGGCGGGGCCGTCGCCCGGCACCAATGCCGGTGGCAGTCCGCCCGTGGTGCTCAGCGCCCGCATCGGCGAGCATGACGACCGCACCCGCTTTGTGATCGAGCTCAGCGATCCAGTAAATTTGCGCGCGTTCACGCTTACAAACCCCGACCGCGTGGTGGTGGACATGCCCGAAGTGTCCTGGCGCCTGAATACGCCGCCGCGTCCGTCCGGCCTGGGCTCCGTCAAATCTTATCGCTATGGCGTGTTCCGCAAGGGGTATTCGCGCATGGTGATCGACCTCAACCGGCCGGTGACGGTGTCGGATCCGTTGGTGCTTCCGCCTTCCAGCGGGTTCGGATACCGGGTGGTGATCGATCTCTTCCCGACCCAACGCACCAAGTTCAACACCGAAGCGGGATGGCCCGCCGATCTTAAGGCGCGGGAGACCGACGCGGAGCGGCTCAGGGCCATGATCGCCGATACGCCGCGCCCATCCGGACACAAGGTGGTGGTGATCGATCCGGGTCATGGGGGCCTGGATTCCGGCGCCAATGGCGTCAACGATCTGCTGGAAAAGGACCTAGTGCTGGCCGAAGGGCTCAAGCTCGCCAAGGTGCTCAAGGCCCAGGGCTATGTCGTGCATATGACGCGCGACAGCGACACTTTTGTTCCGCTGCCGGAACGCGTGGCGATCGCGCGCAAGCTGAAAGCCGATCTGATGATCTCGCTGCATGCCGATTCCAATCCCGATTCAGACGTGAGCGGGCTCTCCATCTATACGCTGAATGATGGCCGCTCCGACCGCGAGGCGGCAGCGCTGGCGAAGCGCGAAAATCAGTCGGACATCATCGCGGGCGTGGATCTGTCCAATGCCAACAGCCCGGTGGCCCCGATCCTGATCGATCTGGCCCAGCGCGATACCATCAACCGTTCATCGCGCTTTGCCGAAACCGCGCTCAGCCATCTGCATGGTGTCACCGACATCTTGGCCCGCAGTCCCCACCGCGCCGCCAGTCTTGCCGTGCTGGTCGCCCCTGATGTGCCGACCGTTCTGATCGAATTGGGTTATCTGTCCAATCGTTCAGACGCCGCGCAGATGAATACCGAAGCCTGGCGTTCGCGGGTGGCGCAGGCCATCGGTAATGCCGTGGATCGCCATTTCGGCGCCGGTCCAGCGGGAACTCCGCCATGACCGCCGGGGCATGATAAAAAATCGGACGGGATATGCGCCTCTTTTCAACCCAAAAGGGGTACTATAAGTGAGGCCAAATCAACGGGCTCCCCGAGGATCAATGAGAGGATCAATGGTCCGCCGCCTTCTCGTCTATGCCGGTCTCGGAGTCGCTGCACTTGCCGTGTTGGGCATACTGGCGGGCGTCTTCTATATCTATACCGTGACGCGCGATCTCCCCAGCGTCGAGGCGCTGAAGAATTACAGCCCGCCCGTCACTACCCGCGTCTATGCCGGCAATGGCACCGTGCTGGGCGAATATGCCCGCGAGTCCCGCATTTTCGTGCCGGCGTCCTTCATTCCAAAGCTGGTCGCGCAGGCCTTCACCAGCGCCGAAGACCGCAATTTCTACAGCCATCCCGGCATCGATCCGTCGGGCATTCTGCGCGCCGCGCTCAAGGATGTCGGCCTGGTGCTGGAGGGCAGGCGGCCGCAAGGCGCCTCCACCATCACCCAGCAGGTGGCGCGAAACTTCCTGCTCAATTCGGATGTAAAATTCAGCCGCAAGATCCGCGAGGCCATTTTGGCCATCCGCATTGATGCGACCTATCCGAAATCCAAAGTCCTCGAGCTGTATCTCAATGAAATCTATTTGGGTGAGCACAGCTATGGCGTCGGCGCCGCGGCGCTGAACTATTTCGGCAAATCGCTGGACGATCTGGATATCCCGGAAGTCGCCTTCCTGGCGGCGCTGCCCAAGGGGCCCGCCAATTACGATCCGCGCTTCAATCACGCCGCGGCGGTGGATCGCCGCAACTGGGTGATCGGCCAGATGGCGGAGAACAATTACATTACGGATGCGCAGGCCGCTGCCGCCAAGGCCGCGCCGCTGGTGGCACAGATGCGTGCTCTGGGCAGCCAGGCTGCCGACGTGGATTACTATGTCGAAGAAGTGCGCCGCCAGCTTTATTCCAAATATGGCGAGAAAGCGCTGTATGACGGCGGACTGCAGGTGCGCGCCTCGCTCGACACCAGGCTGCAGAATTATGCGGTCAGCGCGTTACGTTCCGGTCTGGTGCGATACGACCGCCGCCATGGCTGGCGCGGCGCCAAGACCAATGTCGACGTCAATGGCGATTGGCGCGCCAAGCTTGCCAAGCTGCCCAACCAGTCCGGCGTCGAGACTTGGAAGCTTTCGGTCGCTCTGAGCTTCGACCAGAAAGTGATCAAGATCGGGTTTGCCGACGGCACCTCCGGCACGATTCCGTATGACAATTACAAATGGGCCCGGCGCGAGCTGCGCAATGCCAATGTGGGTGCCGCGCCGCAGAAGCCGCAAGATGTCACCAAGCTGGGCGACGCTTTGTATGTCGAGCCGGAAGGCAAGCCCGGCGAATTCGGGTTGCGCCAGATTCCGGAAATCAATGGCGCCATCGTGGCGATGGACCCGCATACCGGCCGCGTGTTGGCGTTGTCGGGCGGCTTTTCCTATGCCTCGTCGCAGTTCGACCGCGCCATGCAGGCGATGCGCCAACCGGGTTCGTCCTTCAAGCCTTTCGTCTATGCCGCGGCGCTGGACAATGGCTATACGCCGGTCTCGAAAGTGCTCGATGCGCCATTCGTGATGGACATGGGTCCAGGGCAAGGCCTGTGGCAGCCGGACAATTTCGAACATGATTTTCTGGGTGACACCACTTTGCGCCGTGGCCTTGAACTGTCGCGCAACGTGATGACGGTGCGGTTGGCCTATACGCTGGGCATGGACAAAGTCGTGCCGTATCCGGTTCGCTTTGGGGTCTATGACAAGCTGCCGCCGCTGCTCGCCAATGCGCTGGGCGCGTATGAAACCACCTTGCTCAGACTGGTCACCGGCTATTCGGAATTCGCCAATGGCGGCAAGAAGATTCAAGCCTCGCTGATCGACCGCATCCAGGACCGCAATGGCAAGACCATCTGGCGGCATGATGCGCGTAACTGCGAAGGCTGCGACAACGGCACCTGGAATGGCCAGCAGGAGCCGCTGTTGGCCGACACGCGCGAGCAGATAATTGATCCGCGTACGGCCTATCAGATCGTCTCCATGCTGGAAGGTGTGGTTCAACGCGGCACCGGTGTCTCGGTGCGGGCGGTGGGCAAGCCGCTGGCAGGCAAGACCGGCACGTCGTCGGAAGCGCGTGACACCTGGTTCATCGGCTTCTCGCCCGATCTGGCGGCCGGCGTCTTTGTGGGCTTCGACAACCCGCGCACCCTGGGCGGGCACGAGCAGGGCGCTACGGCCGCCGCGCCGATCTTCCGCGATTTCATGAAGGGTGCGCTTGCCGATGCGCCGCCCACGCCTTTCCGGGTTGCACCCGGCATCGAGGAAATTCCCATCGACTGGAAGAGCGGCAATGTGGATGAGCCGGGCACGCCGGGCGCGATCACCGAAGCCTTCAAGGCCGGGACTGCGCCGGGCGAGGCGAATGCCGCGTCGCTTGCCACCATCACCGCCGGTGACGCTGGTGGTGTGCCGGTCAATGCCACACCCGGACAGACCACACCGGCGCGCGGCACGGCCGGTGATATCAGTGAAGGTACCGGCGGGCTTTATTGAGGTCGAATATGGCTCTTATCGCGGAGCCCGCGCGTCAAGGACATTGGTTGCGCCGTGCCCGGGCAATATTGACCGCGATGCAACGCGACCTGCGCGATGCGGAGCCCGGACAAATTCTGCTGTGCGCGGCGATGGGCTGTTTCATCGGCGCGGTAGTGGATCTGCTGCGCGAAGGTGTGGCGTGGCTGCATGTCGTCGATTTCGGCATTCCCGCTAATCATTATTTGAGCGAAGGGATCGGCGTGTCGCGCGTGCGACTTCTGTTCGTGCCGCTGCTGGGCGGATTGATCCTGGGGCTGGCGGCGCGGGCGGTGCGCGCCAAGCGCTTGAACGAAATTGTCGACCCGATCGAAGCCAACGCCTTGCATGGTGGTCGCATGAGCCTGCGCGACTCCTTGTGGCTTACATTCACCACGGTGATTTCCAACGGCGCGGGTGCTTCGTTGGGCATGGAGGCGGGGTACAGCCAGTTGGGGGCGGGGCTTTATTCCTGGCTGGGACGCTGGTTCCGATTGCGCCGGGCTGATCTGCGCGTCTTCGTCACCGCGGGGGCCGGCGCAGCGATTGCCGCAGCCTTCAATGCGCCGCTGGCCGGTGCGTTCTACGGCTATGAATTGATCCTGGGCAGCTACACCACCAAGGCGCTGGCGCCGGTGGTGGTGGCGACTGTTTGCGCAGCGCTGACCCAACGCGCCATGTCGAACATGAAAGCATTGTTCGACGTGACGGGCAGCTTCAACGTCACTTCGGCCAGTTATATCCTGTTTGCGTTGCTGGGTGTGGGGGCCGCCGCCGTTGCCGTGGCAGCGATGCAGGCCGTGACTTGGACCGAGCGCGGTTTGCGGGCGTCCCGCTTGCCGGACTGGCTGCGGCCGGCATTGGGCGGCGCATTGCTGTCGGCGCTGGCATTGTTTGCGCCCCAGGTCCTGGGCAGTGGCCATGGCGCGGTGCAATTTCACTTCGACATGCGCTGGAGTTTTGGGGCGCTGGCTATCCTTCTGGTGATGAAGCTGGTGGCGTCGGCGATCTCGGTGGGTTCGGGATTTCGCGGCGGCCTGTTCAGCTCGGCGCTTTTTTTGGGCACACTGTTCGGCGCGATCTTCGCACAGGGCGCGGCCTATTTTTCGCCCGGCCTGGAAGCGCAGCACAATGTTTTCATGTTGGCGGGTATGGGCGCGGTGGCAGCCGCCATCATCGGCGCGCCGCTCACCATGGTCTTCCTGGTGCTGGAAGCGACAGGAGATTTTCAGGTGACCATCGCGGTGGTGATCGCGGTCACGGTCGCATCCACCATCGTGCGCATCCTGTTCGGCTATTCCTTCGCCACCTGGCGGTTCCATTTGCGAGGGCTTTCGATTCGCGGCGCCCATGATGTGGGCTGGATCCGCGATATGAGTGTGGGCCGGCTGATGCGCAATGACGCGAAAACCGTGCCGGAAAATCTGGGCCTGCGTGCGCTGCGCGTCGCCTATCCGATGGGCGGCGCCAAGCGGCTTTATGTGGTGAACGGGTCAGGCCATTACATCGGCTGTATCGATACCGCAGATCTGCACGATGCCGAGATTGATGACGCGCTGGACGGCGCCGTGGCGGGCGATCTGGCCGAGGGGGCGGAGCATTTTCTATTGCCGTCGGAGAATATTCGTAGCGCCCTCACGCGGTTCGACACGCTGCAGATCGAAACCTTGCCGGTGCTGCTGTCCAGCAGCCAGAGGACGGTGGTCGGCTATATGACCGAAGCCTATGCCCTCAAGCGCTATTCCGGAGAACTGGAACGGATGCGGTCGGCGGAACTGGGTCAACGCGACCTCTTTTCCATTGGGCCTTTGCCCAACAGCAAGACCCCGAACCCCTGATTTTAGGTCTTTACGCCCGCAAGGACGCGCCCTATATCCGGCTTATGCGCCCAGAAACCGAACGCAGCATCGAAGACATCCAGCAGGCCATCGCCCTGCTGAGGAGGCATCTTTGACTGGGATAAGTCCCTGCGCCGCCTGGACGAACTGAACGCCCGCGCCGAAGATCCCAGCCTGTGGAATGACCCAACCAACGCGCAAAAGTTGATGCGCGAGCGCCAGAAGCTCGACACGGCCTTGTCGGCGGTCCGGCAAGTCCAGAACGAGCTGGCCGACGCCATTGGCCTGATCGAGATGGCCGAAGCGGAAAACGATGCCGCGATGGTGCGGGACGCAGAGGCCGCCGTGGTGGCGCTGCAAAAACGCGCCGAGCAGCTTCGATTACAATCCATGCTGTCGGGCGAAGCAGACGGCAATGATTCCTATCTCGAAATTCATGCAGGCGCAGGCGGCACCGAAAGCCAGGACTGGGCCTCGATGCTGTTTCGCATGTATACGCGCTGGGCCGAGCGGCATGGATATAAGCTGCAGCTGATCGAGGAAAGTGAAGGCGAGGGCGCCGGGCTGAAATCCGCGACCATCCTGGTCAAGGGCGAAAATGCCTATGGCTGGCTGAAGACCGAAGCCGGGGTGCATCGGCTGGTGCGCATATCACCGTTCGATTCCAATGCCCGGCGGCACACGTCATTCTCATCCGTAACGGTCTATCCCATGATCGATCAGTCCATCGAGATCGACATTTCGGAAAAGGACGTCCGCATCGACGTCTATCGCGCCAGTGGCGCCGGCGGCCAGCACGTCAACAAGACCGAAAGCGCGGTCCGTATCACGCATCTTCCCACCGGCATCGCGGTGGCGAGCCAGTCGGAGCGCAGCCAGCATCAGAACCGGGCGATCTGCTGGGACATGCTGAAGTCGAAACTTTACGAAATCGAACTGGAGAAGAAGAAAGCCGAGACCGGCGCCTTTGTCGGCGAGAAATCGGAGATCGGCTGGGGACACCAGATCCGCTCCTATGTGCTGCAGCCCTATCAGCTGGTGAAGGATCTGCGCACCGGCGTGGAAAGCCGCGCGCCCCAGGATGTTCTGGACGGCGATCTCGATCCTTTCATGGCTGCGGCGCTGGCGCAGGAAGTCGGTGGCAAGCCGAAGGAAAAGATCGAAGACCTGGAATAATTCTCGCGCAACGCTTGCGCGCGTGCGCGGTTTACCCGCCGGTTGTCTGCAGCGGCGTCAGGTTGACCCGCGCGGTCTGAACCGGCTGGACGGGATGCAGAACGGTCTGGTGACCCTTCGTGCCTTCATCGCCCAAGGGATTGTCAGAGTGTTTGCAACTGCCTTCGAAGAAGGCGCCGGCCTCGACCGCAAACGCTTCCGTCAGGATATCGCCTTCGACATGGCTGGTCGCGCAAAGGAGTGCCTTGCGGGCATTGATGCGCCCAATCACGCGTCCACGGATCGTCACGTCCTCGGCCCAGATCTGACCATGGACTTCGGCGCGCTCGCCGATCACCAGGCCGGAACTGCGAACATCGCCTTCCAGAATGCCGTCGATTTGCATGTCGCCGCTGGTGTTGAGCGTGCCGGTGACGGTGAGATCGGCACTGACGATGGAGGGCACCGAACCGGTGCGTGAAGCCGTGCGCTTGGGCGGGATCGGTGCGGGGCCGATGTTCAGCGGCATCGCGACACCATCTTTGCTCTTGCTAGAAAACATGCCGGCCAGCCTCTATGAAATTAACAGGGTTGCGAACCTTGTCCTCATACCAGACCTCATAATGGACATGCGGCCCGGTGCTGCGACCCGTGGAACCCAACCGCCCGATCGCCGCGTCTTTCTCGATCTTCATTCCGACGCGTACTGTGATCGTGGAAAGGTGACCATATCGTGTATGAATTCCCATCCCGTGATCGATTTCGATCATGTTGCCATAGCCGCCACGGCTGCCGACAAACGTCACGGTTCCTGGCGCGGTCGCGCGCACCTGGGCGCCCCAGGGACCCGCAAAATCTATCCCGGAATGAAACGCATAGCGGCGGGTGAACGGATCGACCCGGGCGCCAAAGCCGCTGGTCGGTTCGACACCGGCGCCGCTGACCGGCACGGTGAGCGGGATGTGACGCATTTCAAATGACAGATCGCTCAACTGTCCCAATATGGCGCTGGCGCGCAGATAGGTGGCGTTGAAGGCTGGGTCCTTGATACCATTCACTTGAACACGGTCCAGCGGGATTTCGGGACCGCCGACGCCTTCGCTGTCCGCGATCTTGTGCTGGAACTGATCGGGATTGATGCCGGTGCGCCGAACGATGTCACGCAACGCCACGATGTCGTCTGAAAGCACCGCTTGGGTCTTGCCCATCAGCTGGCTCTCGGACTTTCCCATCACGGCGACACGCACGGACTGTTCCGTCAAGGTGCGCAAGCCCGGATGCTGAGCGTAGATTGCCGAGAGTGCGGTGGCGTTCCTGGCGGAGCGGGTGAAAAGCGCGGATGCCAGCTTGCGCAATTTCGCAAAGGCATCATTCAACAGATTGGTGCCGACGGGTTTGGCCGTGCGCGGCTGCGGCGCTGCGGGGCCGGGCAGGACCGAGAGTGAACTGCCGCCATCGACATCGGCCCCGGAACTGCTCTGAAGCGGGGCCGCCACGTCCAGACTGTCGCTGGCCGGACCATCGTCTGATGCGGGGCCCGTGAATGCGGGCAAATTTTGCATCGATGTCGCAAATGCGCCGCGGCTGGGTCCGATGGCGGCTTCGACCTGCGCCTTGCGATTGAGGAAGTTGGTGATGGTGTTCTGCTTGGTCTGCAACTCGTCGGCGGTCGCTTTGAACTTGTCCTCGGCGCCGACCAGGGCGCCGTTCAATTCGTCATAGGAAATCTGCAGATCGGCAAGGCGATTTTCATAGGCGGACTGCATTTCCTGAAAGCGGTGATCCTTGGCCGTGATGATGCGATCCTTGAAGATCACATTGACGGTTGCGAACGCCACCCAGCCCAGGAAGATGAGAGTCAGCCCCGCCAGTGTCGCCTGGAGCGAGGGTCCGAAGGTAAAGAACTGCACCCGCCCGTCGCTGCGAATATAGATCTGGCGTTCGGGAAAGGTTTCGTGGATCCAGATCCAGGCGCGTTCCATGACGGTGGCCGCCATTGCCGGATTGGCGCGGGGCGTGCCTCCGTCCGGGATCGTTTTTTCTTCGCGCTTTTTCCCGATCCGTTGCCAGAAAAATGATCGCGATCTCAGGCGCGGACCGAACCGCTTGCCGGATGTCATAACGTCCGGGCCGCAGCGAGCACGGCCTCCACATGTCCGGGCACTTTGACTTTGTGCCAGGCCTCGGCGATCACGCCCTTGGCATCGACCAGAAATGTGGCCCGTTCCACGCCCATATATTTGCGGCCGTACAAACTCTTCTCGACCCACACGCCCCAGTCCTGCGCCATCTCGATATCGGGATCGGACGCCAGCGTGACTTTCAACTTATGCTTTTTGCGGAATTTCTCGTGCGAGGCGATGCTGTCCTTGGAAACACCGATCACGGGAATTCCCATCTTGCCGAATTTGGCCGCCGCGGCCGAGAAATCCACGGCTTCGCGGGTACAACCGGCGGTATCGTCCTTGGGGTAGAAATAGAGCACGAATGGCTTGCCCTTGAGGCCAGCGCGTGACACGCCGTTCCCAATATCAGTCGCAAGTTTGAAGCCGGGGGCTTTGTCGCCCGCTTCCAAAGCCATCCGCCATCAGCCCTAAAAAAGCCGTTGGACTTAACTTAAGAGGCCCGCAGAGCCCAGCGCAACCCGTAAATATCTTTACAAGATAATGGGTTGTCTGCCCTTTTTAGGCCCAACAGGTGCGATAATGTTGCCGCTTTCCAGTCCGGACCACCCCGCTTGAGACTGCCTTTCGCCAATTACATCAAGGCCCACCACATCAGCGGGGCCGCCGTTTGTGTGGGCGGGCTGGTGGCGGCCGTGGTATTTTTCGTGGTCGGCGCGGGCGTTCGCTTGTTGCTGGGACCGGTCTCGTTGGGGCCTTTCGCGGGAACTTTGTCGGGCGCAATCCAGCAGGCCTTACCCGGCATTGCGCTGACCTACGATCAAGCTGCGATCGAATGGAGCCGCGACGAGGGCCGGGTCAATCTGGTCGTGCTGGGCGCGAAAATTCTCGATCGTAACAATCAGGTCGTCGCCGAAGCACCCAAAGCCGACATCGAGCTTGCAGCCCGGCCATTCCTCTCCGGTAAAATCAAAGTCCAGCGCATCACGCTTGTCGGTGTGCAGCTTTCCCTGGTGCACATGAAGAAGGGTGGCGTCCGCCTGGGTGCGGAAGGCGACAAGAACGGTAATGATGTTCTGATGCGTCTCAATGACGTGATCGAAGCCAGCGGGTCATCGACATCGGGCCTGCTGATCTTCGCGGTGCGCAATGCGCATATCGCGTTGTTCGACGAGACCACCGGCCTCAGCATCATCGCGCCGCGCGCAAGCCTGAGTATGTCGCCCAAGGGCGACACCATCGCCTTGCATGTCGATACCGATGTCACGATTTCCGGCCGAACGGCCCATGTCAAAGCCGATATCGCTTTGCCGCCTGGAAAGGGACCGGTCAAAGGCCAGGCGCTGGTCACGGGGCTCGATCCGCGCGCGTTGGCTGCAAACGCGCCTATGTTCAAGCCGCTGAAGGATATCGCGTTGTCAGTCAATTTGGCGACCAGCTTCACAGTGGCGAGCGGCGCCCATATCACGGCGGTGGATTTCGACCTGACGGCGGCCGGTGAGTTGCCCCTGACGGCTCTGAAGGGCGGTACTTTGCACGTGCGGCAGTTGCATCTCAACGGCTTCTATGACGGTGACAAAAACCATCTCGCGCTGGACCAGTTCTCGCTTGATACGCGTGAAGGGATTGTGCGTCTCAAGGGGGGCGCGGATTTTCATTATGACGGTGACAAGCTTGCCAGCATCAGCGCTGCGGCCGCCTCGACTCGCGTGGCGCTCAATATGCCTGGCGTCTTTGCGCAACCCGTGGGATTTCAATCACTGCAGGTTGATGGCGATTACCAATTTGTATCGCGCACTTTCGACATCAAGCACGCGAACCTGACTGCGCCGGCTTTTGCCTTGTCCATCAGTGGCGGTATTGCGTTGGGCGCGGAGGGGCAGTCCCCGGGTCTTACCTTGAACGGCAAGTTGGCCACATTGCCGGTGCGTACATTGCTGCATTACTGGCCGCTGCCCGTGGTGGAAGGCGCGCGCGAATGGATCGCCGCCAATATTTTTGCGGGATCGCTGGGGCCGCTGAATTTCGAAACGCATATTCCGGTGGGGATGTTGGATCAGGAAATCCTGCCGGACGATGCCTTGAAGCTCAGCTTTGCGATGAAGGATGTGGAAGGCAGCTATGTCCAGGGCCTGACCCATGTGATCGGTGTTTCGGGCAATGCGACTTTGCTGGGCGACAGCTTCACGGCTGATTTTGACGGCGGGCGCGTGGGCAATCTCGCCGTCCGCAACGGGCATGCTTCGATCCCGACTTTGCATGTCCATGGCACGGTCGGTCAGTTCACGGCGCATGTGGACGGCCAGATGCCGGAAATCATGACCTTGATCGATATGCAGCCGCTCGGTTATCCCACTCGCTTCGGCATCGATCCGAAACAGACCAAGGGTACCGCCAGCACGGATCTGGCCTTCAAGGTGCCGATGCTGCAGGACCTAGCGGTCGAAGCGGTCGATATTTCCGTGAAGGCGCAGGTGAATGATTTTGCTGTGACTCTGGGCCGTCTGAAACTCACCAATGGCGCGGTCAATTTCGACATCGACAATTCGCATCTGCATCAGACCGGCGCCGTGAATCTGGCGGATGCGCGTCTCACCATCGACTGGCTGGAGGATTTCAAGACCACCCAGCCCATCACCACGCGCATCAATGCCAAAGGCACCATCACCGATGCGGCGCGCCAGAGCTTGAACATCGGACTGCAGAGCATCCTGACCGGGTCCGTGCCAGTCAGCGCGGACTTGCAGGGGCGCCGCGGCCAGCTCTCCACCGCTGAAGTGACAATGGACCTGACCAATTCGGCGCTGGCAATCCCGATTTTGCATCTGGGCAAGCAGGCGGGACAGGCGGCGGCCGGTCATGTCACCGTCAATTTCCTGCCGGGCGATATTATCCGCGATGAAGTCATCCACGTGACGGGCCCCAACCTTTCCGCCAACGGCACCGCCACCTTCGACCGCACGGGCGCTTTGTCAGTGCTGAATTTTGCGTCCGTGAAGATGGGCGCGCTGAACGATCTGTCCTTTATGCTGACGCGTTCGTCTGCTGGTGACGATTATGTCCTGCGGGGCCGGTCGCTGGACGGTTCTCTGATAGGGCGCAATGTGGGCGACACCAATGGCGCGGCGGTTTCGAGCAATCAGCAGCCCAAGGATGAAACGCCGGCAGGGCCGTTCCATATCGATGCGAAGCTTGACCGGCTGGCAATGCGCGATGGCGTATCGATCGCGCCATTCAATCTCGATCTGGCCGGTGTAGGCAACAAGCCGTCGGCGCTAACCTTGTCTGGCGGTATCGGCAAAGGCTCAATCAGCGGCAATATCGAAACCTCTTTGATTGGACGCAAGCTGACGATCGAAGCGGGCGATGCAGGGCGCCTGATCCAGGGTCTGTTCAATTTCCAGAGCATTCAGGGCGGCAAGCTCAGACTTTCGGCAAGCCTTCCCGGCCGTGCCATTGATCCGGATCTGGGATTGGCGGCGCCGGATTATCAAGGCACCTTGGACATCGATGATTTCCAGGTCGTGAACCAGCCGTTGCTGGCGAGGCTTTTTTCCGCCGGCTCGCTCACCGGCATGGGTGATCTGATGGGCGGAGATGGCATCTCGGTCGAGAATATGAACGTGCCCTTTTCGTCCAAGAACAACGTCGTCAGCGTGCATGACGCCCGCGTGCGGGGCCGCGCCATCGGGGCCACTGCCGATGGTTACATCGATCGGCCCAAGAATCAGATCGCGCTCAAAGGCTCGCTGGTGCCGGCCTACGGATTGAATTCGGTGCTGGGCAATATTCCGCTGCTGGGCGATGTGCTGGTGTCGAAAAAGGGCGAGGGCGTGTTCGGTGTGACCTATTCGGCCACCGGCAACGCCGACCAACCCAAGATCGACGTCAATCCATTGTCGGTGCTGACGCCCGGCATCCTGCGCCGGATTTTCGAAGGCCATATTCCGACCGCAGCGAATGCGCCGTCCAATGCCCCCGGCGCGCAGACGGCGCCCAATTAGGCGGGTTTTACGGTGAGCTACGTCCGGCGCAGCCGGTCAAATCGATCCGGTGGATCGATTTGAGTAGCGAACGCGCGAGCTTGAGCGAGCGGTAGCACTACGGTTATTTTCTTGGTTTGACCAAGGCGATGTTTTTGCGGCCGTGCCGAACGATAAAGCCGCCGGTTTGCAGATCTGCGTCTTCCCAGCGAACGATCTCATTCGGATCAATGACAACTTTGCCATTTATCGTCACGCCCTCTTTGATTTTATTGCGAGCGTCCGAGTTGGATTTTGCGAATGTCGCAGCGACGATAAAAGCGGCGTTTGACCGTCCGTTTTTCCATTCGTCGTTCGGGCCCATATCGATGAATTTTGGTGGAAGATCGGAAGTAAATGCGCCTTCTTCAAAGGCGCGGCGTGCGGTTTCGGCGGCCTGCTCCGCCGCCTCGCGCCCATGCAGGATGGCGGTGGCTTCGGTGGCGAGGGCTTTCTTGGCGTCGTTCAGTTCGGCGCCCTGCAATTTTTCCAACCGTGCGATTTCGGGCTCTGCCATATCGGTGAACAGGCGCAGGAAACGGCCAACATCGCCGTCCTCGGTGTTGCGCCAGAATTGCCAGTAATCATAGACGCTGAGCATGTCCTGGTTCAGCCACACCGCACCCGCCGCCGTCTTGCCCATCTTGGCGCCCGAGGACGTGGTGATCAGCGGCGTGGTCAAGCCGAAAAGCTGTGCGCTTTCCATGCGCCGCCCCAGTTCGATGCCGGAAACGACATTGCCCCACTGGTCCGAACCCGAAGACTGCAGCTTGCAGCCATAGCGCTTGTAGAGTTCGACGAAATCATACGCCTGCATGATGGAATAATTGAATTCCAGGAATGACATAGGCTGTTCGCGTTCCAGCCGCAGCCGCACGCTGTCCATGGTCAACATGCGGTTGACCGAGAAATGCCGTCCTACTTCGCGCAGGAAGGGAATGTATTCCAGCTTGTCCAGCCATTCGGCGTTGTCCACCATGATGGCGTCCGATGGCCCGTCGCCGAATTTCAGCAGATGCTTCACGCCGTTCAGCATGGATTGCTTGTTGGCGTTGATCTGATCGGGCGTCAGGATCAACCGCGTCTCGTCCTTGCCGGACGGATCGCCCGCCTTGGTGGTGCCGCCGCCCATCAACAGGATGGGGCGATGGCCCGCCTGCTGCAGCCGGCGCAGGGTCATCAACTGCACCAAATTTCCGATATGCATGGACTTGGCGGTGCAATCGAAACCGATATAAGCGGTGACACGCTCGCGCCCGAACATGGCATCCAGGTCGGTGGGCGCGGAGCAATCGTAATAAGCCCCGCGGGCGACGAAGGTCTTCAGGAACGCGGATTGGAATTGCGGGGCGGCGGGCATGATATAGGCTCTTGCTTCTTCCCCCCGTATGGCAAAGCCATTGGCGGGGGAAGATGTCTTAGCGAGGGTGAGGCGAAGCCGGCCCGAGCTGAGACAGTTGGGGGATCAATATGACGGACGGGCCATAGCATAAATGTCGGAAATATCGAAAGTCATTGGCCTGATGAGCGGGACGTCGCTGGACGGCGTCGATGCCGCCCTGATCGAAACCGACGGCGAGGATATCGCCCGTCCCCTGGCCAGCCTGACAATTCCTTATGACGCGGCGACCAGGGCGCAATTGCGGGCCGCGCTGGAAGAGGCGCGGGGCGTGGAGCAGGGCGCGCCAGTTCCCTACGCCATCCGAGACGCCGAGCAGCGTCTCACCGAGGCGCATGCCGAAGCGGTCAAGGCGCTTTTGAAGAAGGCCGGGCTAGTGGCCGATCAGGTCGCGCTGATCGGCTTTCACGGCCAAACCATCCTGCACAGGCCTGAAAAGCACTGGACCTGGCAGATCGGAGATGGCGCGGCCTTGGCCCGGATGACCGGCATCGATGTGGTCAATGATTTTCGCACTGCCGATGTCAAAGCGGGCGGTCAGGGTGCGCCGCTGATGCCTTTGTATCATGCGGTTCTGGCCCGGCGCTCGGGCCTGCCCACGCCGCTGGTCCTGAGCAATATCGGCGGGGTCGCGCAAGTGACTTATATATCTGGCGATACGGTGATTGCGTTCGATACCGGCCCGGGCAATGCGCCCATCGATGACTGGATGCATCGCCACAGCGGCAAGCCGGTGGATGAGGACGGGGCCTTCGCTCGCACCGGCAAGGTGAACGATGCCGCGCTGACAAAGATGCTGGACAATGCCTTCTTCGACCGCGCCCCACCCAAATCGCTGGACCGGTTGGATTTCGGCAGCGAGGCGGTGGAAGGCCTGTCACCCGAAGATGGGACGGCGACCTTAACAGCTTTTACCGCTGCGTCCCTGGCGCGGGCGCGAGAACATTTTCCCGAACCGGCTGCGATCTGGATCATCTCCGGCGGCGGACGGCACAACACATTTTTGATGGATCAGCTCAAGGCGCGTGTGAACGCACCGGTCCTGACCGCCAAGGATGCGGGCTGGGACGGCGACGCCATGGAAGCGGAAGGCTTCGCCTATCTGGCGATGCGGTCGAAAAAGGGCTTGCCGCTGTCGCTGCCCACCACCACGGGCGTCAGGCAGCCCACGACCGGCGGCAAATATCACCGTCACTAAGCGATGCGATCAGCGGCCTTCGCGCGGCTTGCTCATCATGTTGGAGACATACTCTTTGACCGTCTCCACCACATCGGCTTCGTGCTTGTCGAAGAAGTGATTGGCGCCTTCGACTTTGTTGTAGGTGATCTTGATGCCCTTTTGGGCGGTCAGCCGGTCCACCAGCTTCTGGACATCGGCTTCCGGCACAACATTGTCCTTGGTGCCATGCACGATCAGGCCGGAAGCGGGGCAGGGCGCCAGGAAGGCGAAGTCATACATGCTGGCGGGCGGGGCGATGGAGACAAAACCCGTGATTTCGGGCCGGCGCATCAAAAGCTGCATGCCGATCCAAGCGCCGAACGAGATGCCGCAAACCCAGACATTGGAGGGGTTGGGGTAGAGGGTGTTCATCCAGTCCAGGATGGCGGCGGCATCCGACAATTCGCCCGAGCCATTGTCGAAAGTACCCTGGCTGCGGCCCACGCCCCGGAAATTGAACCGCACGGTAGTGCAGCCCAGCCCGTGGAACATGTGGAAAAGGTCATAAACCAGCGGATTGTTCATCGTGCCCCCAAACTGGGGGTGGGGGTGCAGCACCAGCGCCATAGGGGCGCCGGGCGCTTTTTGGCGCTGGTAGCGGGCTTCGATGCGGCCGGCGGAACCGGGGAGAATGATGTCAGGCATGGTTTTTCTCTGACGGACGGCTCTGCGGCATTAGCATAGCGGAAAACTCGGCTTTTAGATGGATGGATTGAAGTTAAAACCGTTTATTTTCAACAAGTTAATAAGCGGCAGGCGAAATGACGGGGAATACTTGACCAGGATGGTCGGGAAATCTATATCCCTCTTGCTGGAATTCAGGCTTTTTTCCAGGGCGGGCCGCGCTTCTTACACCAAGCCGTCCCCAAGCCCCAAGAAAAAACGCCGCTATTTGAAGGAGATCGGTCATGCGGCTGAGCACCAAGGGACGTTATGCGGTGATGGCAATGGCCGATTTGGCCGGACACGCCCCCGACTCCAACAATCCGCCCAAGCCTGTCGCTCTGGCGGACATCGCCGAGCGTCAGGACATTTCCCTGTCCTATCTTGAGCAGCTGTTCGCCAAACTCCGCCGCGGCGGGCTGGTCACCAGCGTACGCGGGCCGGGCGGCGGTTATCGCCTGGCGCGGCCCTCCAATGAACTGCGCATCGCCGACATCATCGTGGCGGTGGACGAGCCGATCACGGCCACCCGCTGCAAGCCCGATGGCTCCAAAGGCTGCACCAAGACCGGCGCGCGCTGTGTCACCCACGATCTGTGGGAAGAGCTGGGGCAGCAGATCCATGTTTTCCTGTCCTCGGTTTCGCTTGCGGATGTGGTCGAGCGACGGGTGCTGGGCCGTTCGCGCCCCTGCAACGATTTCGAGGGTACCGAGGATTCCAGCGAAGGCGCGGCTGCGGATTTCGAAGCCGCCTGATTCACATGCCGTATTGCGATCATAATGCGACTGCGCCGCTCCGCCCGCTTTCCCGGGATGCGATCGCCGATGCGCTCACCATCACAGGCAATCCATCTTCGGTGCATGCCCATGGCCGCGCGGCGCGCGCAATTGTGGAAAAGGCCCGCGACCTGGTGGCCAAGCTGGCGGGCGCCAAGCCCGATCAGGTGATCTTCACCAGCGGTGCCACGGAAGCGAATGGCCTGGCTTTGTGGGGTGCCGTGGAAGGCGCCATCGACCACAGCGAAACCGAAAAATCCGCCCGCATCACCCGGCTGTTCGTCAGCGCCATCGAACATAGTTCGGTGCTGAAGACCGCGCAGGTGGTGGCGGAGCGTGCCGCCGGTGTGAGGCTTGAGACATTGCCGGTGACGGCCAACGGCGTGCTGGATCTGGAAGCGTTGCGCGTGGCGCTGCGCGAAGGCAAGGGACGCGCCCTGGTTGCGGTCATGGCGGCAAACAATGAGACCGGCGTGGTGCAGCCGATCGCTGAGATTTCGCGCCTCTGCCGCGAGGCAGGTGCATTGTTGCTGATGGATGCGGTAACGGCGGCGGGCAAGATCGATCTCGATGCCGGGCTATGTGATTACATGACGCTCTCGGCCCACAAGCTGGGGGGCCCGCAAGGCGCCGGCGCATTGGTGGTACGCGAGAATTCGCCTCTGGCGCCGCAGATGACGGGCGGCGGGCAGCAAAAAGGCTTGCGCGCCGGTACGGAAAATCTGTCCGGCATCGCTGGTTTTGGCGCTGCCGTGGAAGCTGTTCTGTCGGATGTTGGCGAACGGACCCGCATCGCCTCGGTGTGCGATCACTTCGAGCAGGCGCTGAAAGCCAGCCTGCCGGATGCGATCATCTTTGGTGAAGGCGCGTTGCGTCTGGGAAACACGTCCAACGTCGCGCTGCCGGGCTTGTCATCTCAGAATATTGTCATCGCGCTGGATCTGGATGGCGTGATGGTGAGTTCGGGATCGTCCTGTTCGTCCGGCAAGATCGCGCCGTCGCATGTGCTGTTCGCGATGGGCGTGACCGACGAATTATCCGGCGCATCCATCCGCGTCAGCTTCGGCTGGAATTCGACCCAAGAAGATGCCGATGCCGTGGTGGCGTCGCTTGTGAAACTTGCATCACGGGTTCGCGCCCGTGCGGCCGCGTGAGGTTGCCATGTCGTCCGCTGCACTAGAAACCAAGGACACTGTCGCCGGACTGGGCGAGAAGTACAAATACGGCTTCGTCACCGATATCGAGATGGAACGGGCGCCCAAAGGTCTGTCCGAAGACACGGTGCGCTTCATCTCTGCCAAGAAGGGCGAGCCGGAATGGATGCTGGAATGGCGCCTGGCCGCGTTCCGCCGCTGGCTTTCGATGACGGAGCCGAAATGGGCGCGGGTGCATTATCCGGCCATCGATTATCAGAACGCCTATTATTATGCGGCGCCGAAAAACACGCCGCTGAAACAGTCGCTGGATGAAGTCGATCCCAAGCTGCTGGAGACTTACAAGAAACTGGGGATTCCCCTGCATGAGCAGATGGCGTTGGCGGGCGTTGCCGTCGACGCGGTGTTCGATTCGGTTTCCGTCGCCACCACCTTCAAGGACAAGCTGAACGAAGTGGGCGTGATCTTCTGTCCGATGTCCGAAGCCATTCGCGACTATCCGGAGCTGGTAAAGAAATATCTGGGCAGCGTGGTGCCGGTGACCGACAATTTCTTCGCCACGTTGAATTCGGCGGTCTTTTCGGACGGCACCTTCGTTTATGTACCCAAAGGCGTGCGCTGCCCGATGGAGTTGTCGACCTATTTCCGCATCAATGCCAGCGAGACTGGCCAGTTCGAGCGCACCATCATTGTGGCCGACGAAGGCTCCTATGTTTCTTATCTGGAAGGCTGCACGGCGCCCAAGCGGGACGAGAACCAGTTGCATGCGGCGGTGGTCGAGCTGGTGGCGCTGGACAATGCCGAGATCAAATATTCCACAGTGCAGAACTGGTATCCGGGCGACGAGAACGGGTTGGGCGGCATCTATAATTTCGTCACCAAGCGCGGCGATTGCCGGGGCGTGCGCTCCAAGATTTCCTGGACCCAGGTGGAGACTGGATCCGCCATCACCTGGAAGTATCCCAGCTGCATCCTGCGTGGCGATGAAAGCGTAGGCGAATTCTATTCCATCGCCATCGCCAACAATTACCAGCAGGCCGATACCGGCACCAAGATGATCCATCTGGGCAAGAACACGCGCTCACGGATCATCTCCAAGGGCATCAGCGCGGGCAAGGCGCAGAACACTTATCGCGGCTTGGTCAGCGTCTACGGTAAGGCGGAAAACGCCCGCAACTTCACCCAGTGCGATTCTTTGCTGATCGGCGGGGAATGCGGCGCCCACACTGTGCCCTATATCGAAAGCCGCAATCCCTCGGCGCGCATTGAGCATGAAGCGACCACTTCGAAGATCGCGGAGGATCAGCTGTTCTATTGCCTGCAGCGGGGTCTTGGCCAAGAAGAGGCGGTGGCGCTGATCGTCAATGGCTTCTGCAAGGAAGTGCTGCAGCAACTGCCGATGGAGTTCGCGGTCGAAGCGCAAAAACTGGTCGGTATTTCTTTGGAAGGCTCTGTGGGTTGATCATGCTGGACATCAAGAACCTTCACGTCGCAGTCGGCGGCAAGGAAATTCTGAAGGGGTTGAACCTGCGGGTCGATGCCGGGCAGGTGCATGCCATCATGGGCCCGAACGGTTCGGGAAAATCCACGCTGTCCTATGTGCTGGCGGGCCGTGCCGGATACGAAATCATTGAAGGCAGCATCAGCTATCATGGCGAGGATCTCGCCGCCTTGCCGCCGGAAGTGCGGGCCGCCAAGGGCGTCTTCCTGGCGATGCAGTATCCGGTGGAGATTCCGGGCGTCACCACCATGATGTTCCTGAAAAGTGCCCTCAATGCCCAGCGCCGCAGCCGCGGCGAATCCGAGATGGACGCCATCGGCATTCTCAAGACCGTGCGCAAAAAGGCCGCGGCCCTGAATGTCTCCGAAGAGATGCTGAAGCGCGCCTTGAATGTGGGTTTCTCCGGCGGCGAAAAGAAGCGGTTGGAGATTCTCCAGATGGCGTTGTTCGAGCCCAAGCTGGCGATCCTCGACGAAACGGATTCAGGCCTCGACATCGATGCGCTGCGGTTGGTGGCGGAAGGTGTCAACAACCTGCGCGCGCCGGAACGCGCCATGCTGGTGATCACCCATTACCAGCGCTTGCTGGATTACATCGTGCCCGACCGTATCCATGTGCTGGCTAATGGCCGGATCGTGGCCGAAGGCGGCAAGGAACTGGCTCTGGAATTGGAAGCCAAGGGCTATGAGCAGATCGTGAAGGATGCGGCATGACGCTCGCGCTCGCGCTTCCCACACGCCGGGTCGAGGAATGGAAATATTCCGACCTCGCACGCGCGCTTGGCGATGCCGGGTTCGGCGAAGCGTCCGCGCGCGTCTCGATTGGCGCGGTTCCGGCTGGCGTTGAGGTGTTTGACCTGGATGAACCGAACCGCCCCGACTGGGTGAAAGCGCATTATGGCAAGCTGGGCGGCAATGCCGTCAGCGCCGTATTGCTGGCCAAGGCGCGTGGCGGCATCGCCCTGCGTGTTCCCAAGGGCAATATCATCGAAGACGTGTTGTCGCTCGATTTTGCTGGGGAAGGTCATGTGCGGGCCTTGCTGGTGCTGGAAGAAGGCGCAGCGCTGACATTGTCGGAGAGGTTCGACTCGCACGAAACGCGCAATGTCGGGTTTGAAATCGTGCTGGGCCCGAATGCGCAACTCAATCATGTCCGGCTTTCCCCCGTCTCCGACGCGGTGCAAGTGGAGGAAATTTCCCTGACTTTGGCGCGCAACGCCGTCTATTGCGGCCATTTTGCCAATTTCGGCGCCAAGCTGTCGCGTATCGAGTTGGCGATCACTTTGGATGGTGAAGGCGCAGAAGCGCATTTGTCCGGGGTGAGCGTGTTGTCGGGCGACAAGCATGCCGACGTCACCACCAAGGTCACCCATGCGGTAGGCCGCACGCAAAGCACACAACTTTTCAAGAAGGTCGCAGGCGGCAAGGCGCAGGCAGTCTATCAAGGCAAGGTCATCGTCGCCCATGGCGCCAATGGAGCCGACAGCCGCCAGACCGCGAAGGCTTTGTTGTTGGATGGCCGTGCCGAGGCCGACCTCAAGCCCGAACTGGAAATCTTTGCCGACGATGTCAAATGCGCCCATGGCGCGGCAGTGGGCGATCTGGATGCGGATTCGCTGTTTTATTTGCGCGCCCGAGGCATTCCGGAAAAAGAAGCCCGACATCTGCTGATCCATGCCTTCCTGGAAGACGCGCTGACGGATATCGCGAATGCCGATTTGCGGGAGACGATCCGCGGTGCGGTGAGCACCGCCCTGAACGAGGTATCGGCATGACCGCCGCCGCCAAAATCGTGCCCGCATTCGACGTGGAAAAGATTCGCGCCGATTTTCCCATTCTGTCGCGCCAGGTTTATGGCAAGCCGTTGGTCTATCTCGACAGCGGCGCCTCGGCCCAGAAACCGCGTCAGGTTCTGGACGCAATGACACATTTTGCGGAGACGAACTACGCCAATGTCCATCGCGGCGTGCATTATCTGTCCGCCACCGCGACCGACGGCTATGAGGCCGCTCGGCGCACGGTGCAGAAATTCCTTCATGCCGCCCGCGAGGACGAAATTGTCTTCACCAAGGGCGGCACGGAAGCCATCAATCTGGTCTCCTACAGTTTCCTGGCTCCACGCATTCAGCCGGGCGATGAAATTGTGTTGTCGGTGATGGAGCATCATTCCAACATCGTGCCCTGGCATTTTCTGCGCGAACGCCATTGCGCGGTGCTCAAATGGGTCGATGTCCGCGATGACGGCAGCCTGGACATCGAGGCGCTGGATGCGGCGATCGGCTCCAAGACCAAGCTGGTCGCCATCACCCATATGTCGAATGTGCTGGGAACCGTCACGCCGCTGCAGGAGATTATCGCCCGGGCCCACGCCAAGGGCGTGCCGGTGCTCGCCGATGGCTGCCAGGGCGCGGTGCATGAAATCATCGACGTTCAGGCGCTGGATGTCGATTTTTACGCCTTGACCGGCCACAAGATCTACGGACCCACCGGCATCGGTGCGCTATACGCCAAGCGGGCACATCTGAAGGCGATGCGGCCCTTCAATGGCGGCGGCGAGATGATCCGGGAAGTGACGCAGGACATTGTCACCTACGCCGATCCGCCGGCGCGGTTTGAGGCGGGAACGCCGCCGATTATCGAAGCGGTCGGGCTAGCGGCGGCGATGGATTATCTGATGGCGCTCGACCGGGCCGCCGTCAAAGCGCATGAACATGATCTGCTGACCTATGCGCGCGAAAGACTGCGCGACTTCAACTGGTTGCGGGTGATTGGCGATGCCCCGGGGAAGGGCGCCATCATTTCTTTTGAGGCCGAGGGGATGCATGCCCACGATCTCGCCACCATATTGGATCGTGAAGGTGTGGCGGTTCGTGCCGGTCATCATTGCGCCCAGCCGTTGATGGAACGGTTCGGCGTTGCCTCGACCAGCCGGGCCAGCTTTGGACTGTATAACAACCGGGCCGATGTAGATGCGCTGGTGGCGGCGCTGGGCAAGGCCCGGGAGATTTTGGGTTAGTCATGGACCAATCGCTTCGCGAACTTTACCAGGAAGTGATCCTCGACCATTCGCGTCATCCGCGCCATTTCGGTGCTTTGGAAAACGCGACCCACAAGGCTGAGGGACATAATCCGCTGTGCGGCGACCGCGTCACGGTCATGCTGGCGTTGGATGCGGATGGTCGGGTCGCGGATATCAAGTTCCAGGGTAAGGGCTGCGCCATCAGCCAGGCATCCGCTTCGCTGATGACGCAGATGTTGGCTGGTCGTACCCAGGCGGAAGCGGAAAAATTGATGGAAGATTTTCTGCATCTGGCGAAGGGCGAGGACGCTCCCGGACTGTCGCCAGACGACCGGGAATATCTGGATGTGATGTCGGGAATTTCGGAATTTCCCATGCGGGTGAAATGCGCCACCTTGGCTTGGCATACTTTTAAAAATGCCGTGGACGAAGGCGCCACCGCCGAGAGCGCCACATGAGCGAACAAACCGTGCAATCCGCGCTCAGTCCGCAGGAACTGGACGAATTCACTTCCAAGCTGGTGATCGCGCTCAAGACTGTCTTCGACCCGGAAATTCCGGTTGATATTTATGAACTCGGTCTCATCTATAAGGTGGATGTGGCCGACAACAGGGATGTAACAGTGGACATGACGCTCACCGCGCCCAATTGCCCCGTGGCCGGTGAAATGCCCGTCAACGTCAAGGTGGCGCTGGAAAAAGTGGATGGCATCGGCCAGGTCGCGGTCAACATGACCTTCGATCCGCCTTGGACACCCGAACGCATGAGCGAAGAAGCCAAGCTCGAACTGAACATGTTCTGATGGAAACGCCCATGGAAAATACACAGACCAGCCGCCCCAGAAGAGAACGCCCCAAGCCGGTCCGCCTGACCGAAGCGGCGGCAAATCGCCTGCGCCAGATCATGGTGGATGCCGAGGGCAAGTATCTGGGCGTGCGCGTGGGCGTCAGCAATGGCGGCTGCGCCGGCATGAGCTACACCATGAATTACGCAGAAGAAACCAATCCGCTGGATGAAGTGATGGAAGACCAGGGTGTGAAGATCTTCATCGAGCCCAAGGCGATCCTGTTCCTGATCGGCACCGAAATGGATTTCGAGACCGGCAAGCTGGGTTCGCGCTTTACCTTCCGCAACCCGAACGAGACCGCCTCTTGCGGCTGCGGCGAGTCGGTTTCCATCACCCCCGCCCAAGAAGCCACAGAGGCGGATTGAAATGCCGGCGAAAGGCGATCCGGATCGTTTCGACGATCTGTTCGCGCCGTTCGGCAAGATCGTGGTGCGCCGCATGTTCGGCGCCGAGGGCCTGTTCCGCGACCGCGTGATGTTCGGCTTGGTTGATGACGATCGCATCTTCCTGAAAACCAGTGATGCGACGCGCCAGGCTTTTATCGCGGAAGGCTGCGGGCCGTTCACGTTTCAGATGAAGCACGGCGAGGCGGTGCTGACATCATATTACGCGCTTCCCGACCGGCTTTATGACGAGCCGGACGAACTGGCGGGGTGGGCGCGAACCGCCTTTGCCGTGGCGCTGCAATCGCCCACGGCGCGGAAAAAACGCGGCAACCAGAACGTCAAAGCGGTCAGGAAACGCGCCCGCTAGCTACCGTTACTCTCCCTTGAAACGAGGATCGCGTTTCTCGAAAAACGCCGCCAGACCTTCCCGGAAATCCTGGGTGTTACCGGCTGCGCGCTGCGCAGCTTGTTCCTGTTTCAGCTGTTCCTCGAAGGTATGACTGCTGCTTTCCCAGAAAAGCTTGCGGGTCAGGGCCAGCGCCTTGGGGCCGCGCGAGAGGCGCAGCGCCAGCATCAGGGCTTCGTCGACCACGATTTCATCGTCGACGGCCTTATAGATCAGACCCCAGGCCTGCGCCTTTTCGGCCGGCAGATGGTCGCCCAGAAGTGCCAATTCGCGGGACCGCGCCAGCCCGATCAATCGCGGCAGAAGCCAGGTCGCGCCGCCATCGGGCACCAGCCCCAACCGGGTAAAGCCCAATGCGAAAAAGGCCGACCGCGCCGCGATTACCAGATCGCCCATCAAGGCCAGGCTCATGCCGACCCCGGCTGCCGGGCCATTCATTGCGGTAACGATGGGAAGCTTTGTATTGCGCAGCCGGCGCAGGACGGGATGATAGGTGCGCTCCAATGCATCGCCCAAGTCGGCGCCTTGCGCCGGAGGTTCCGTCAGGTTTGCGCCGGAGCAGAAGCCGCGGCCTTCGCCAGTCAGAACGATCGCCCGCAGGCTGGCATCCGCCTCGATGGCATCTATCGCCTTGAGACATCCCTGCATCATCCCCAGGGATGCGGCATTGACGGTCTGCGGATCGTTCAGAGTCAATATCGCGACGCCCGTCTGGGTCGTCACATAGCAACGGTCGTAATCGGTGCGCATTATTTCACCCCATCTGTCTGCCACGCGGGCAAGCCCGCTAGCAGACATCTTCCCCCGTTAGCGGCTTCGCCGCACGGAGGAAGAAAGCCGGTGCCCGGCTGCCAATTTTTTGAGGATTACATTAAGCAGCATTTATGGAAAGTAGCGCGATGCGGGGATCTTTCTCGGAGATCACCAGATTGCGCCCATTCTGCTTGGCGCCGTAGAGGCAGGCATCGGCCCGGCGCACCGCCGCTTCGGCCTTCTCCTGGGGCGCAAACTGGGCGACTCCGATGGAGATCGTGATTGTGCCCAACACATCGCCGGTCGATTTTTTTACCAGCCGGCGGGCTTCCACGGCATGGCGTATCTGTTCGGCAACCCGCATGGCGTCGCGTAGCGGAGTGCCGCGCAACACCACACCGAATTCCTCGCCGCCATAGCGCGCCGCTGTATCGCGGCCTTTGACATTCTCCGAAAGGCAGCTTGCCACCAGCCGCAAAACCTGATCGCCGGTCTGGTGGCCCCAATTGTCGTTGAATTTCTTGAAATGGTCGATGTCGCAAAGCAGAACCGAAACCGGATCGTCGCCTTCGGTCATCGCCGCTTCCGCTGCCGCCAGCGCATTGTCGAACGCCTTGCGGTTGGAGATGCCGGTCAACGGATCGGTGAGTGCTTCCTTGTGCACATCTACCAGCTTGCTGCGCAGGTCATTGACTTGGTCGGAGGATTTCTGCAGCTCTTTCTCGAGGCTGTTGGTGCGGTTTTCCATCTCGCGCGTGGCGATGAGCAAATTGCTCACCAGCTTGCGCAAATCATCCGGCGATTGGTCAACGTCCAGCTTGCCGGTGGCCGCCGTCAACCGGCTGCTGTAATGACCGGCGTCGCGCCCGGCATCGTTCAGGCGACCCATCACACCTGCGATGACTGAGTTCATGCCTTCGCCGACCTGCTCCATCGCGGCGGCTGTGCGGGTTCGTGCGCGCAGGTCGCGCAGAACTTCCGGCGTGAAGGATTTTTTCTGGGCAAGCATTTCGCCGATGGCATGGCTGACGGCCGAAACTTCGCCGGTGGCGTGCGCATAGAACAATTCGAAATTGTCAGGCGTGGGGACCACGCCGCATTCGCCCATCAGGTCGAGTGCAGTTCGGGCAAGCGACTGTTCACGGTCGGGTCTCAACACAACATCCCCCACCCCCATTTACGGCCTTGGGGTATGCACGCGAGCTTGGTCGCAGGGTGGGTAAGAAACAGTTAAACGAAAACGCAGCAAAGCGCCATTTCCGGGCTTTTCCTAGGTGCGAAAAGCGGCGAAACGCTATTGCTAGGGTTCGCGCTTTGGCACCGGCGCCTTGCGAAACAGGAAGGCGGGAAGCTGGCTATGGTCCACCGACTCCTTTTCCGCCGGACGGTTCTGCGGCGCTTTTCGTTCGCCCTTCTCACCATGAGCCCTGTCGCCGCGCGGCTTCTGGCCATGGGGCTTTGGGCTATGGGACTTTTGATCTTGGTGTTGCGGCCGCTCAGGCCGCGGCGCATCCAGGATGGCCGGCGTGGGCAGGCTCACTTCCACTTGCGCTTCGCGCGCCGGTTCGATGGGCGCGACATGCTCATGGAATTTGCCGTCGGGCGGACGGCGGTCATGGCCACGCTTGCCACCACGACCACGCTCGCGGTCGCGTCCGCCACGCTTGTCGTCGCGACGCGGAGCGCGATCTTCACGTACTTCCAGATCGGTCATTTGCCGGCGCGCGAGCTTGTTGCCCGTAAGCTTTTCGATCGACTCCACATATTTTCCGTCACGCGGCGAAGCCAGCATATAGGCCTGGCCGCTGCGTCCGGCACGACCGGTGCGGCCGATCCGATGGACGTAATCGTCGGCATGAATCGGAACGTCGAAATTGAAGATATGGCTGACGGCCGGCACGTCCAGGCCACGCGCGGCGACGTCGCTGGCGACCAGGATCTTGAGTTCACCGGCACGGAAACGGTCCAGGGTCTTCGTGCGCAGCGACTGATCGAGATCGCCATGGATCGGCGCAGCATCGAAGCCATGCTTGACCAGCGATTTGGCGACGACATCGACATCGCGCTTGCGATTGCAGAAGACGATAGCGTTGTTCAAGGTCGGTTCGGCTTCGCGGATCAGGCGGCGTAGTGCCTCGCGCTTGGCCCAGTCATTGGCGGGAATTTCCACCAGCTCTTGGGTGATGTTGGCGGCGGTGGTGGCAGGGCGCGAGACTTCGATCCGCACGGGATTGTGCAGGAACTGGTCGGTGAGGCGCTGAATTTCCGGCGGCATGGTCGCCGAATAAAAGAGTGTCTGGCGGGTGAAGGGCAGCAATTTGCAGATCCGCTCCACATCAGGGATGAAGCCCATGTCCAGCATGCGGTCAGCTTCGTCGATCACCAGGATGTTGGCCTGGGACAGCATCAGGCGGCCCCGCTCGAAATGATCCAGCAAACGGCCCGGCGTGGCAATCAGAACATCCACGCCACGATCCAGTTTCTTGGTCTGCTCGTCCATCGAGACGCCGCCGATCAAAAGCGCATGGCTGAGCTTGGAATATTTGCTGTAGCGGTTGAAACTTTCCGCCACCTGGTCGGCAAGTTCGCGGGTGGGCTCCAGCACCAGCGCGCGCGGCATGCGCGCCTTGGAGCGGCCACGTGCCAGCATTTCGATCATGGGCAGGGTGAAACTGGCGGTCTTGCCGGTGCCGGTCTGGGCGATGCCGATCAGATCGCGCCGTTCCAGCACGATTGGAATGCCCTGCGCTTGAATTGGCGTGGGCGTGGTGTAGCCCGTATCGGCCACAGCCTTGAGAATATCGGCGGATAATCCCAGGCCTTCAAAGCCGCCTGAGACGGGGGAAGAAGGGGCAGGGGACGAAGATGTGGTTGCAACTTCGTCGGTTCCGGCTTCCGCGCCGGAGATCGTCACTTGGGTCGTAGCACGCTCCTGAAAAGGGGCGCGTCCACCGCGCCCAAGCCTGACGGCCCGAATTGGCCGTCCGCTCTGATGCACCGCAAAATAGGAAGAAACTTTGGAAAGTCAATAAACGTCGAGGGGTTATCCCACGAGTCGATGCCCGGTGGAGGAGAATCACCGGGCTCTGCCAAAGGTGAAAACGACAGGAATCCCAGTGAGGGCCTCATCTTCTCGACTGTCTCAAAAATAACGCGGGGGCCCGGCAAAGCGTGCCGGTTGCATGCGCCGGCGCTTCACGTCAGCCTTGGCGCGGGGAGGCGCCATGACACGCGCGCGCAATTGGCTCTGGGCTTTGGCGGCTGTCGCCATCTGGCTGCTGGCTGCCCATGTCCAGAACGGGCCAGAACCGCGCGGCATGGATACGCCAGCGAATCATTTTTCCGCCGCCCGCGCCAAGACTGTGCTGAAACGAATCCAGGGTCCGCAACGCCCGCATCCGGCAGGTTCCGCAGAGAATGCAGCGGTCCATGCGCGTGTGCGCCGGGAACTGGATGCACTGCATGTTTCGGTGACGACGCTTTCGACGCGCCAATGTTTCAGCGAACCGCGTTGGTCGGCCATCGAATGCGCCGACATCACCGATTTGATCGCGGATGTGGTACCCGGAAACGGCAAGGCCATCGTCCTGATGGCGCATCTGGATTCGGTTCCCGCTGGTCCGGGCGCAGGCGATGACGGTTCCGGTGTCGCAACTTTGCTGGAAACCATCCGTGCCCTGAAGGCAGCGCCGATAACATCGCGCCATCCGGTTATCGCGCTTTTCACGGACGGCGAGGAAGCCGGATTGCTGGGAGCCGCCGCCTTTGTGGAAAATGCGCGTTGGCGCGACCGGGCCGGTATCGTGATTAATGTCGAGGCGCGCGGCTCGAAAGGTCAGAGCCTGCTGTTCCAGACCAGTCCCGGTGACGCTTCTCTAATCGATCTCTATGCGCGCAACGTGCCGCGCGCCGCCACCAGTTCGCTGTATGGCGAGATTTACAAAATCCTGCCCAACGACACCGACCTGACACCGTTTCTGGGAGCGGGAATCGCGGGATACAATTTTGCTTTTCTGGGCGACGTTGCCCATTACCACACAGCGTTGGACACGATCGCCAATCTCGATCCGCGCAGTCTGCAAAGCAGTGGCGATGCGGCTCTCACTTTGACGCGCGCATTGATGGATCGGGATCTCGCGACGCTGAAGAGCGGCAATGCCATTTATCTGGATGTGATGGGCGTCTGGCTGCCGCGTCTGGGCGTACGATGGGCCCTGCCGCTTTCGCTGCTGGCATTTGGAATGATTGCGCTGATGGTCTGGCGGCGGCGACCCACCGCTGCAGGATTGTTGATGCCGCCGCTTTTCCTGATCGGCGCGGTGGCGCTGGGGTTTGGGTTGAAAGCGTTGGCAGCCCTGATTTCCGGTCATGCCGATCCTGCCTATGCCCAGCCCTTGATGTTGCGCCTGGCATTGGCGCTCGGGGTCTGGACTTTGGCGCTGCTGGCGGCGCGGCGCGCCACCGTTACGGGCAGCTGGCTATGGTTCGCGGGGATTGCGGTCGCGGCGGCCGGGTTTTTGCCGGGCCTCAGTCCTTATTCCCTGTTTCCGGCGCTGGTTGCAGCCGTGGCACTGCCGTTCGGAATCGGTTGGGCACCGGCGCTGGCGTCGCTTTTGGTCTGGATTCAGCTCACTGCGGCGGTAGAACCGCTGATGGGGTTGGCGGTGACGCCGCTCTTCATGGTGCCGGCCGCCATGGGATTGCTGACCGTATTGCCGCTGCTCCGCGCCAGCCACCGGCAGGTTGCCGTCTTCAGCCTGCTGACCTTCATCGCGACAATCGCGGCGGGTTTCGTGCCTCCCTTTGATGCTGCGCATCCCCAAAGGCTGAATTTCCGCTATATCGAAGCGGATGGCCGCGCCTCCTGGGTAGCGGATCCGGTACGCGCGTTGCCGGACGCGGTTCGTGCCGCAGCCGTCTTTGCGCAAAAGCCGCAGGCTGTTGCCGGCGATGCGACCCGGCAAGGCTATGTCGCAGACGCCGGAGCGCCGAAGTTTCCGTTGCCCACCGCCAGCATCACGCGGGATGGCACCCATACCGTCTTGAAGTTGCAAGGTTCGCAGGATGCGGATGGTATGGTGCTGACAGTGGCTGCTGAAGCGGATCTGGTGCGCATCGCGATAGATGGGAAATCCATTCCGGTTAGCGGTCCCTCGCGCCGGCTGTTGATCAGTTGCGCTTCGCCGGGGTGCCGCAATGCCACCGTGACATTGACGCAGAAGCGGACCGCGCCTTTCACGTTGCTGCTGTCGGAATTGCGCACCGGCTTGCCGCCGGGCGGCGAGGGATTGTTGAAGGCGCGCGGACCGCTCGGCACACCGTCGCAATTCGGCGATGGTGTCGAACTGGTGACCAGGTTGCGGATCGATTAGATATCCACGCTGGTGGCGAAAGCGGCGTTTTCCTGGATGAACTGGAAACGCAACTCGGCTTTCTTGCCCATCAGCCGTTCCACCATGTCTTCGGTCCCCTTGCCATCGGTGACCTGCACCTGAATCAGGGTGCGGTTGCCGACCCGCATGGTGGTTTCCTTCAATTGTTGCGGCATCATTTCGCCCAGGCCTTTGAAGCGGGAGATTTCCACTTTGGCATTGGCGCGAAATTCGCTTTTGAGCAGGCGCTCGCGGTCGGCATCGTCGCGCGCATAAATTGTCTTGGCGCCCTGGGCCAGTCGGTAGAGCGGCGGCATGGCAAGATAGAGATGACCGCCCTCGATCAGTTCCGGCATCTCGCGATAGAAGAATGTGAGCAGCAACGATGCAATATGCGCGCCGTCGACATCGGCGTCGGTCATCACGATGACTTTTTCGTAGCGCAGATCGTCTTCGCGGTATTTGGCGCCGGTGCCGCAACCCAATGCTTGCACCAGATCCGAAAGCTCCTGATTCTGCTGCAATTTGCCAGCGCCCGCGCTGGCCACGTTCAGGATCTTGCCGCGCAGGGGCAGAATCGCCTGGGTGGCGCGGTCGCGCGCCTGCTTGGCGCTGCCGCCCGCAGAATCGCCTTCGACCAGGAAAATCTCCGTTCCCTGAGCCGCATCGCGGGTGCAGTCAGCCAGTTTTCCGGGCAGGCGCAGCTTGCGGGTCGCGGCCTTGCGCGAGACTTCTTTTTCCTGCCGCTTGCGCAGCCGGTCTTCAGCCTGGTCGATAACGAAATCCAGCAATTTGTCGGCATCGGCGGGGCTGTCCGCCAGCCAGTGATCGAAATGATCGCGCACCACAGTCTCGACCAGACGCTGGGCGTCGGGACTGGAAAGCTTGTCTTTGGTTTGACCCTGGAATTCCGGCTCGCGGATAAAGACCGAGAGCACGGCACAGGCGCCTTCCATCACGTCGTCGGTGGTGATCAGGCTGGTCTTGCGGTTGTTGGCACGCTCGCCATGGGCGCGCAGCGCCTTTGTCAGAGCGTTGCGCAAGCCTTGTTCATGGGTGCCGCCCTGCGGCGTGGGAATGGTGTTGCAATAGGAACGGACGAAAGGATCGATCGCCGGTGTCCAGGCCACTGCCCATTCCACCGCGCCGCGCCCGTCGCGATTTTCGGTGCGGCCTGCGAAGTCGCGATTGTTGATGGTGTTCGACTTGCCGATCTCGCCCTTGAGAAAGTCGAGCAGGCCGCCGGGAAATTTCAACACGTCTTGCGCCGGTGTTTCGTCCGTGATCAGGGTCAGATCGCAGGACCAGCGGATTTCCACTCCGCGAAACAGATAGGCCTTGGATTTGGCCATACGATAAAGCCGCGCCGGCGAAAATTCGGCATCACCGAAAATCTTGGTATCTGGTTTGAAGCTGGTGATCGTGCCCCGACGATTGACGGCGCCCAACTCCTTCAGCTTGCCTTTCGGCTCGCCGCGCTCGAACCGCATCTTGTAGCCGCGCTTCTCGCGCGCGACATCAACTTCCATCCATTCAGACAAGGCATTGACCACCGAGGCGCCGACGCCATGGAGGCCGCCACTGGTCTCATAAACCTTGCCGTCAAATTTTCCGCCGGCGTGCAGCGTGGTCATGATCACTTCCAGCGCCGATTTGTTTTTGAATTTGGGGTGCGGGTCGATCGGGATGCCACGGCCATTGTCGCGCACCGTCAGCACATTGCCCGGCGTAAGTTCCATCTCGATGAAGCTGGCATGGCCCGCCACGGCCTCGTCCATGGAATTGTCCAGGATTTCAGCGGCGAGGTGATGCAGCGAATTGACGTCGGTTCCGCCGATATACATGCCCGGGCGTCGGCGCACGGGTTCCAGGCCCTCGAGAACCTCGATGTCCTTGGCGGTATAGGCTTTGGAAGCGGAACCTGAAGCAGCGAACAGGTCTTGTGTGTCTTTTGGCATGGCCGAATCGTCAAATCTTTAAAGAACTTAGCCAAGGCCGGGGGGCGGCGCACCGTTTTCCTGCGCGAGAGCCCTTGTTAACGCTTGTTCCCCTATTTTGCGTGTGGAAACACTGTCCCCCGACTGCCTTGGCCGAGATCAAGCCCACATCACCGCTCCAAGTGCCCCAAGACCGACGGGTCCAGCAAGCCCGATTGAAGGTCGTTATCGACAGCCTCACGGCGACGATCATTTTCAATCCACTGTTCACCGCAATCTGTATTCCCGCCTTTTTCATCGTGGGAAGCCCTTTGGGGCCGGTGCCGGCTTCCCGCCTGACAATGGCGGAAGGATTGCAGCTTGTGAGCGCTGTCGTAGCAATTTTTATTTATCGGCGGTATCGCCAGGTGGCAGTGGATGAAACGGTAAGAGTGGAGCGGCTGCTAATCGGCAGCCAGATCCTGTTCAGCAGTGTGTGGGGCGTGGTCGTATTTCTGTTCTGGCTGCCCGGAAATCCGGTCAACCAGATTTTTGTCGTCATGCTCATGTCCCTGGTGAGCTACGCCGTGGTATTCACGCGGTCGGTCCATATCAGATTGTTGGCGGTTGCACTGCTGGTGCAGGGCGGATTCCTACTTTTGCGACTGATCCTCTCGGGTGAGGCGCTGGCGCACGCCATATTGCCGCTCATTTTCGCTTACACGATTTATCTGTGGCTGATGGGGCGCGGTTCTAATCGTCAACTTGGAACGATGATCGCGGCACGCTTCGCCAATGACGATCTTGCGGCGGCGTTGCGGGCTGCTCGCGACGACGCATTGCGCAAGCGTTATGAGGCGGAAACCGCCAACGCCTCCAAGACCGCTTTTCTCGCCAATATGAGCCATGAATTGCGCACCCCCTTGAACGCAATCCTGGGCTTCTCCGAGATCATTGCGCATCAAAGCATGGGGGCCGATCAGATCGAGCGCTATTCCGACTATGCTAACGACATCCATGTGTCTGGCGCGCATCTGCTTTCCCTGATCAATGACATGCTGGATGTGGCCAAGATCGAATCCGGCCGCATGGAAATCGAACCGCGATGGATCGATCCGCACGAAGTGGTGGATGGTGTTGTCCGTCTGATGCATTCGCGCGCGCTTCAAAAACGCCAATTGCTGGAAATCGCATTGGCGCCCGACATGCCGCTGGTGATGGCGGACGAACGCGCTTTCCGGCAGATGCTGCTGAATCTACTTTCCAATGCCGTGAAATTCACGCCCGAAGGCGGGCACATCATTGTTTCCTGTGCGGGGCTTTCCGGTGGCGGGCTGGACCTCACCGTCAAGGATGACGGCCCCGGCATACCCGAAGATAAACTTGCGCAGGTTCTCGAGCCATTTTCCCAGATGGACAACCGCTTCGACCGCGAGGCGGGCGGCACGGGCCTGGGCCTGGCGCTGGTCGATGGGCTGATACGGCTGCATGGAGGCAAAATCACCCTCAAAAGCGCTCTTGGCGAAGGTCTGGAGGCGACGCTTTACTTTCCGTCAACCATGGCAACGGCCGATGTCCGCGCCCGTGCCTGAGAGTTGCATGTCAGCAATTGGTTAAGAGCCCGGTCGCTAAACTTCACACAGCCGCAACACGCGGTGCTGGGTGAGTTCTGTGTTGGGTATTTTGACAGACAATGAGAGCGGCCGGGGCGATGCCCGTGTGCTGAAAGCTCAGTTGGACCTCGCCGCACAATCGGTGAAGACCACGCGCGTGACGTCGCCGCTTTGGGCGCTGGCGCTGGCCATTCTGTGTTCCGATCTATTCGGGTTTCTCGGCCACCGTCCGCTGACCCAGACACTCTATCTCCCGCTGATCATCCTGGCGAGCGCGGTAACGGCAGCGGCCATGACCGCGATCTATCAGAACGACATGGCGCGCAAGCCTGGCGGCGGACTGGGGCCATGGTATTATCGTCACTGCGCCATGCAGCTCGGCGTCAGCGCGGCCTGGGGTACCATGCCCTGGCTGCTCTGGAGCAGCGGCGATCCAGTGAATCATATCTTCATCGCCACCTGCGCCATCGCGGTGGTGTCGGCTCTCGTGTTGGCGCGCGGCAGCAACATGACGATGTTCATCTGCGCGCTGTTGCCGATTTCGCTGATGACCACCATCCGTTTCGCGACCGGTGAATCCACGCTCGATTATGTCATCGCCTTTGCCTCGCCCTTGTTCGGGCTTCAGATATGGTGGACGGGCAGGCCGCTAGTGATCCAGATGCACGAAGACGCCAGGCTGCGTTTTCAGGTCGAGGACCTGGCCCGCGAACTGGAAGAAACCCGCGACGAAGCCCTCAAGAAGCGCTTCGAGGCGGAAACCGCCAATGCTTCCAAGACCGCGTTCCTTGCCAATATGAGTCACGAACTTCGCACGCCCCTGAACGCCATTCTTGGGTTTTCCGAAATCATCGCCCAGGAATGTTTCGGACCCGTGGGCAGCGAGCGTTACAAGGACTATGCCGGTGACATTCATTCATCCGGCGCGCATCTGCTGTCGTTGATCAACGACCTGTTGGACATCGCCAAGATCGAGGCGGGGCGGATGGAGATATCTCCCAACCCCTTGGAAACGCGGCGCACCTTCGACATCGCACTCAAGCTCTCCGGCGCCAAAGCCAGTGAGAAGCATCAGATCCTGACTATCGATGTGGCGCCGTCCTGTCCGCCGCTGTTCGCCGACGAACGCGCTCTGCGCCAGATCCTGATCAATCTTGTTTCCAACGCCGTCAAATTCACCCCGCAAGGCGGGCGCATCGAAGTTGTGGCAAGCGCGGCCCGCGACGGCGCCTTTCAGATCATGGTGCGGGACAATGGACCCGGCATCCCGCGCGAGAAGCTGGACAATATCTTCACACCGTTCAGCCAGGTGGACAATCGCTATGACCGCCAGGCTGGCGGTACCGGGCTGGGACTGGCGCTGGTGCGCGGTCTGGCGGAACTGCATGGTGGGCGCGCTTGGATCGAGAGTGATCAGGGTGCTGGCTGCGCCGCCTTTGTGGTGCTGCCGGTGAAGGCGCCGTTGCACGCCACGGTCGCGGCTTAAAAATGAGCGCAGCTTGAGCCGGTGAGCTGCGTGGCGCTGAACGCGGGAGCGGGTCGAGCGGACCTGCGAAAGCAGCGAACGGTCCATAGCGGCAGCGTATGGACGGCTTAAGAGAGCGGCGCCAGTGAATAATAAAAAGGCCGGACTCGCGTCCGGCCTTTTTGAATTCAAAGTCCGAAAATCAGACCGAATAATACATCTTGAACTCGATCGGATGAGGCGTGTGCTCGAAAGCATAGACCTCTTCCATCTTCAGCTCGATATAGCTGTCGATGAAGTCGTCGGTGAAGACGCCGCCCTTCTTGAGGAAGGCGCGGTTCTTGTCGAGATTTTCCAGTGCTTCGCGCAAGGAGCCGCAAACTTGCGGCACCTTCGCCAATTCTTCCGGCGGCAGGGCATAGAGATCCTTGTCCATCGGGTCGCCCGGATGGATTTTGTTCTCGATCCCGTCCAGGCCGGCCATTAGCAGTGCAGCATAGGCGAGGTAGGGATTGGCACCCGGATCGGGAAACCGCACTTCCACGCGCTTGCCGTTGGGCGAGGGCGAGAAGGGAATGCGGCACGAGGCCGAGCGGTTGCGTGACGAATAAGCCAGCAGTACCGGCGCTTCAAAGCCGGGGATCAGGCGCTTGTAGCTGTTGGTCAGTGGGTTGGTGAAGGCATTCAGCGCCTTGGCATGCTTGATGATGCCGCCGATGTAATAGAGGCACAGGTCCGACAGATCGGCATAACCCGAGCCGGCGAACAGCGGCTTGCCGGCCTTCCAGATCGACTGATGCACATGCATGCCCGAGCCGTTATCGCCATAGATCGGCTTGGGCATGAAGGTCGCCGACTTGCCATAGGATTGGGCGACCTGGTGGATCACGTATTTGTAGATCTGCATATAGTCGCCGCACTTGGTCAGCGTGTTGAACTTGAAGCCAAGTTCATGCTGTGCGG
>JBEPVO010000007.1:0-40778 GCA_041690975.1 Alphaproteobacteria bacterium | reverse complement strand
GCGGCGGCAGAAGCGATTTACAACGGCGCCAAGCGTTCCGATGGCAGCCCCATCTTTGTGGGCTATCCGCGCGGCAGCGAATCCCAATGGGCGCGGCTATGGGCGGGCGCGGCGCCGGGCGGATCGTCTTTCGACTTCTTCCGCTATTCGGTGTTCCAGGACAAGAATTTCGACAACACCAAATTCGATTATGACAAGGACACGGATCGCGCCTTGAACGCCAAGGTGGTGGGCAAGCAGACCGTCGCCGATGTCTATAACGTCAAGCCCGACATCACCGCCTTCAACCGGCGCGGAGGCAAGCTGATCATGTATCATGGCTGGGCCGATCAGCAGATCTCGGCCCTGGCGAGCGTCGATTTCTATCAGCAGATCGTGGCCAAGGAAGGCCAATCGCGCACCAACGGCTTTCTGAAACTGTTCATGCTGCCCGGCATTTTCCATTGCACGGGCGGCCCGGGCACGGGCAATTTCGGCGCCGCCGGTCCCGCGATCCAGGACGATGCGCAGCATGACATTGTCAAAGCGCTGGATGTCTGGGTGACGCAGAAGAAGGCGCCCGAAAGCTTCATCGGCACGCATCTCAACCAGAGCAAGGTGGCGGACCGCACCCGCCCCATCTGCGCCTTCCCGGCCCAGGCGAAATACAACGGCAACGGTGATACCAACGACGCCGCGAATTTCACCTGCGCGGCGCCGCCGGCCTAGAGCGCGGCCAGCAAAAATTAAGCGGCCGCGAAGCTCGCTTCGGTTTTTGCCTTGACGTCATCAAGCGTGACACCGGGCGCGAGTTCGAGCAGACGCATCTTGCCTTCCTTGCGGTCGATATCGAAGACGCACAGATCGGTGATCACCATGTCGATGCAGCGGCTGCCGGTGAGCGGCAGGATGCAGGTCCTGAGGATCTTCGACTTTCCCGCCTTGTTGGCATGCTCCATCACCGCGATGACGCGCTTGACGCCGGCGACCAGATCCATCGCCCCGCCCATGCCCTTCACCATCTTGCCGGGAATGGTCCAGTTGGCGATGTCACCGGTCTCCGACACTTCCATCGCGCCCAGCACCGCCATGTCGATATGGCCGCCCCGGATCATCGCGAAGCTGTCGGCGGACGAAAAGAAGCTGGAGGTGGGAAGCGCCGTCACGGTCTGCTTGCCGGCATTGATCAGGTCGGGATCTTCCTCGCCCTCATAGGGAAAAGGCCCGATCCCCAGCATGCCGTTCTCGCTTTGCAGGGTGACCTTCATGCCCTCGGGGATGTAGTTCGCCACCAGAGTCGGAATGCCGATGCCCAGATTGACGTAATAGCCGTCCTTGAGTTCGCGCGCGGCGCGGGCCGCCATCTCTTCGCGGGTCCAGGCCATTACACATTCTCCTGTTCGGGCCGGGGCCGGGTGGTGCGGAACTCGATCCGCTTGGCATAGTCGGTGCCTTGCAGAATGCGGTTCACGAAGATGCCCGGCGTATGGATCTGGTCGGGATCGAGCGTGCCGTTGGGCACAAGATCTTCCACTTCTGCGATGGTGATCTTGGCCGCTGTCGCCATGTTGGGATTAAAGTTCCGCGCGGTCTTGCGATAGATCAGATTGCCTTCATGGTCGCCCTTCCAGGCTTTGATGATGGCAAGGTCGGCTTTGAGCCAAGTCTCGCGAACATAGGTCTCGCCATCGAATATTTCAGTGGGTTTGCCCTCGGCCACCACAGTGCCCACGCCGGTCTTGGTATAGAAGGCGGGAATGCCCGCGCCGCCTGCCCGGATGCGCTCCGCCAAGGTGCCTTGCGGATTCAGCTCCAGCTCCAGCTTACCCGACAGATACAGGCTCTCGAACAGCTTGTTCTCGCCCACATAAGACGAGACCATTTTCTTGATCTGGTTGTTGTTGAGCAGCACCCAAAGCCCGACGCCGTCCGCGCCACAATTGTTGGAGATCACCGTCAAGTCCTTGACCCCGTTCTGCATCAGCGCCGTGACCAAATTCTCCGCATTGCCCGAAAGACCAAAGCCTCCCGACATCAAGGTCATCCCGTCAAACACAACCCCTTCCAGTGCCGATGTCGCGTCCTTGTAGACTTTCCCTGCCATGAAAATTCTCCAAACCTGTCGCACTTGCATACTGAAGCGCGCGCCCAGCTGCAATTGTTGCTGTCAGCTTGCCTGAAATCTTCCAAAAATATGTGAAGCCGGAAGCGGCAGGCATACGCACATGAAAATGCACGTCTTTCGGGCGTCAAAGGTCGTTAAATTGCCGCGCGATCCCTCGGAGTTGCTAGCGTCAGCGTGGCAACGCTGCACGTTCGATACGCTGACGCTATCGAACTCCGGATCGCGCTCTATGCGGATGTCTGGCCTTGCCGCACATGCAGGTCGGCAATGGCGATCCGTGCTTCAGCATGCGGATCGACCACCAGCTTGCACATATCGTTGAAGATCATCACCGCGCGGTCCGCCGCCGAATAGGGTCGCCATTGCGGCAATCCGGAAACATTGGGATTGCCGGTGCGGGCGAAATTGACCCAGGCGCGGCTCATCTTGTCGGCCAGCGGATAGCGGTCCTTGCCGGTGCCGGTGATGATGTCATCGGTCGGGCCGTCCAGATTGTCGAAGACATAAGAGACTTCCAGCGTGTGCGGCACGCCCAGCTTGCCGCCATGCACCGGAGTCGGTTTCTCGAAATGATAGACATAGGCGGGGGCCTGGCCCTGTGCTGCCTTTCGTTCCGCTACCAGTGCGACATTGGCCGTCAGCCAATTGTCGGTGGCGATCAGCTGGAACAACCGCACATTGTCAGCTTCGGGGAAATCCTTTTTGTAGAGCATGATCAGCTTTTCGGTTTCGACATCATCGACGCGCAGCCCGCGCTTGACGTCGGCGCGCAAGGTGGCGTCGTCGATGGAATCAAGCGGCGTGGTGTTGAGAAACGTGATCTCGGTCAGGGTGGAACCCAGGATCATCGGCACTTTTGCGGAGAGGGATGGCGCCACCGGATCGAAAGCGCCATTGCCCGATACAAGATTGCGCCCATCCAACACAGGCCCGAAACGGCCCGCCGGCCCCATCGGGCCCAGCGCCGCGATGATCTTCTGGAAAGGAACCTGCTGCAGTTGATCGACCTGGCCCGGCTGCAAGCCCAGTTGGGCCATGATCTTGCCGGCGATCTCGGTGCTCTCGTCCGGCGTGATGGCTTTGAGGGACACGCCGCTTTGCGCGATGACGCGATGAAACCGGCCCACCGCTTGCGGCATCGCCATGGCGGTGGTGACTTTGCTGCCGCCGCCCGACTGGCCGAAGATGGTGACATTGCCGGGATCGCCGCCGAAAGCGGCGATATTGTCCTTCACCCAGTTCAGCGCCGCAACGATATCCAGCATGCCGACATTGCCGCTATCGGCATACTTTTCGCCGCCCAGCTTGGCGAGATACAAAAATCCAAACGCATTGATCCGGTGGTTGATCGTCACCAGCACCACGCCGTGTTTTTTCGCCAGCATGGCGCCGTCATAGCGGACATTGGCGCCCGAGCCGCCGGTGAAGCCGCCGCCATGGCACCAGAACATGACTGGACGCTTTTTCCCGTCGCCGATCCCGGCGGTCCAGATATTCAGCCGCAGGCAATCCTCGCTCTGGGCAGTGCGGTCCAGCGCTACGACTTCTTCTTCCATGAAGCCGGTCGCGTCGGTCTGCGGCGCGCGGTTGCCGAACAGGGTGGCGTCGCGCACATCATTCCAGGGTGCCGGCGGCCGGGGCGGCATAAAGCGATTGGTCCCGGCAGTGGAAGCGCCATAGGGAATGCCTTTGAAAATTTTGATGCCGCCGTCCGCAATCCCGCGAACTTTGCCGTAGCTGGTGTTCACCACCGGTGCCACACCGGCAGCCAGCGCATGCGGCGCGCCCAGCGCCAGGCTCGCCGCCGCCATGCCGCCCGCCGCCAGAAGCTGCCGGCGATCCAGGTTTTCGCTCTTATTGTTCTTTGTCATGTCTCCCCCTCTTCCCTGCGCACGCGCGAGAGCGTGCTACGGGCATCTCCCCTTCATGCGCTTCGCGCAAAGGGGAGAACCGCCCCATTTCAGCCAACAGACGCGATGAGAGTATAAGGACTGGGAATTAAGGGCGCCATATGCAAAGACCGGCGCCGCGACGAAGAGATACAATCATGCTGCCGGAATTGCCCCCGCCTGACGCCTGCCACTCCATGACCGAATTGCGGACCGTGATCGACGTGCTGGATGCGCGGCTGGTGGCGATGCTGGCCGTGCGACAGACGTATGTCGAACGCGCCGCGGTGCTGAAATCGGATCGCGGGACAGTGCGCGACACGCCGCGGGTCGAGCAGGTCATACAGAATGTGGTGGCGGAAGCTGGACGCAAAGGCCTGTCGCCTGTGATCGCTGAAGCGGTTTGGCGAAGCCTGATCGAAGCCAGCATCACCCATGAATACAAGGCCTTCGACGCCAAGGCGTAAGGATTCGCGTCAGGCCTGCCGTCCGCGCACCGCGCTGATCAATCCATCCTGCAACCAGCTGGCCAAAGCGGTGCCCACATTCTGCGCGGCCCGGTCCGTATCGCCGTCTTCCACCAGGAGGCTGCACAGATCGGCAAAACTGGATCCGGCCATCGCCAGTATGAGCGCACGCTGCTCGAAGCTTTCGATGGTGCGGTATTTCGGCGTGAGATCGCTGCGCCAGATGCGGACGGATGCGGGCGAAGCAAGACGCTCGGCAGCGGGCGGCGTTTTTTCTTCCGCCAATGCGCCCCAGATCGCAGCGCTGTTGGTGACGACCTTGCCCATCACCAAGGTTGGCACGAAGATCAAAACCGCATTGTCCCAATCCACCTGTGCTAGCGCTTCAGGCTTTACCGCATCCGCATTCGGTCCTTCGAAGGCGCGGCGCAGACTCCAGTCGAGCCAGGCCAGGTCGGCGATTTCCGGATCGTCCGGATGCAGGGTGCGCAATGTCTGGACGAAATCGCCGCCATACTCGCTCAAGGTCCAGCTTTCCGGCGCATGGGTTTCGACATGATGCCGCGCGGCACTGTCGAAGGCATTATCGCCCAGCCAGGCCCAGGTTTTTTCATACGTGTCGCGCAGGTTGGCGATCAGCTGCGCGCGATAGGCATGGCGATAGACCGCCAGACCGCGTTCCGACGCGCCGCGCAAAGGAGCATCGACGCCCGCCAATATGTGATCGCGAAAGCCGCGCTGGGTATCGAGCAAACTCATGCCGCGCGCGTCCAGTCGCCGGCCTTCTGGCGCGCCACGTCCAGCTCGGCCAACAGATCGGCCAGCGGCGGAATATTATCGTCGCGCTCGATCATGGTCGCCAGCGAGCCGAAACGCTCGCACGCTTTCTTGTATAGCGCCCACACCGGATCGGGCACTGGTTCGTCATGGGTGTCGATCAGCAGGTCGCGCCCCTGGCTGTGGCCGGCCAGATGCATCTGGCGCACGCAATCCACCGGGATACCCGCCAGATAGGTGTCAGGATCGAAGCCGTGATTGGTGCCGCTGACATAGATGTTGTTGACGTCGAGCAGAAGGTAACAGCCGGTGCGGCGGCACATCTCGGAAATGAATTCCCATTCCGTCATCTGGTCGTCGGCGAAGGTGAGATAAGTCGAAGCGTTTTCCATCATCAGCGGACGCTCCAGCACATCCTGAGCGCGCGCGATGTTGGCGCAGACCAGATCCATCGCTTCTTCGGTGTAAGGCATCGGTAGAAGATCGTGCGAATTGAATCCGTCCACGCCGGTCCAGCAGAGATGGTCGGATACCCATAAAGGATCGACCCGGTCAGCCAGCGCCTTCAGGCGGCGCAGATAATCGATTTTGACGCCATCGGCGGAGCCGATCGACATCGAAACGCCATGCATCGCCACCGGATAGCGTTCGCGCACCCGGTCCAGCACATGCAGCGGACGGCCGCCCGGCACCATGAAATTCTCGGAGATCACTTCGACGAAATCGACCAGATCGCCGCGTTCCAGAAATTCGTTGAAGTGCGGCGGACGCAGGCCGAGACCGAAGCCTTTGAAAACGGGAATGGCGGTCATCAAGCCTTCTCTAAAACGTCATATGGACCCGGCGCTTTCGCGGGCCGGGTCCATGAGACTTGGCGCGGCAGTCGCCCGCCGCACTTGTACAATATTATTACGGCGTGGTCTTGCCGCCGGCCTTGGTGCAGGCATCGGACGACATCGACTTGTAACCCTGGCCCTTGCAGGAATTCTGGCCCTTGCAGTCATGGTTGCCGGACTTGCAGTCCGACTGGCCCTTACAGGAATTCACGCCAAAGCAATGAACCGAGGCATCCGCAGCGAACGCAACGGTCGGCGCAGCGGCGACGGCAGCCAGGGCGAAGAAGGCGGCGGCCGAAGCCAGCGTGGCAGTTTTGGTGATGATCATGGAAACGTCTCCGTGTTGTTGCGCCGGCCGATTTTCCGGCTTGGCTATCTCAATGTTCGGCGGTCCCGAACCTGGGGTTACATCTCACGCTTCAAATCGGGCAGAAAGTCGGCGGAAACGAAGGAACTCATTGTATTATTTTATTGCCGTTCACGCGGTGGACGCCGTGATCTGCCGCCGGATCGCAGCCAGCGGTGCGGCATCATCGAACACCACTTTGTTGCCCCGCAGGCCGACGCCCAATTGCACAAGAAGCGCATTGATGTCGACCGGTGATCCGTTTTTTCCCATCTGCGTATAAAGATCGGCCAACTCTGTTCCACCGGTGGCGGCATCGCCTGTCGCCATCACCTGATCCGCCGTCCAGTCGGCAGTGTTGCCGCTGCTCTGGCGATTGATCGCCTGCAAGGCTGCCTGCACCCCCATGCGATTATGCGTGCGCTCGCGGATGCGAACATCAGCGACCAGCCAGAACGCCGCGCCGCCCCAGTAGGTGCGCCGGTGATCCTGGGTGCTGTTCAGGCCGCCTTCGCCCGGTTTGGGTTGGCCGCCCGGCATCTCGTCGATGGTCCATTTCCAGACTTCGGCGACATCCATCTGCCCGGCCTGCGCGCGCGCGATGGGCTCGACATACGTCGCGTTGCCTTCCTGGAGCCAGAGCGCCCAGCGTGGCAATTGCGGCAAGGCCAGATGCGTCATCTCATGCACCAACACCCAATCGCGTTTCAAAGCAGCCGCATCGGCATTGCGTCCGACATTCAGACGAATGAGCGAGCCGCCCTGAAAACCGAATGTAGTGCCGCCAACGCTGCGGCCATCGCCGGCAATCACGACAAGTCGGACATGCGAAACCGGAAAGCGTCCGAAATAGGTCGTCACCGCTTCGGCGCTGGTGCGAATCCAGCCCTGGACCAAGGCGCGATCGATCCCTGGCGCGCCGTCGGAAAAAACAATGTCGATGACGCCGCCGCCGATCTCGATTTGCGTATCAGGTGCTTGGCGGGACTGCGCGCCGCCGCGATCCGGCGCGGGCTGCGCATGTGCTCCAACAATCGATGCAAGAACCAATGCGAGCATCGGCAGACTAACCTTGCCCGACAGAATCGTCACGGCCCGGCCATCAGCCATCGACCTGCATCTGTCGCTGCGCCGCGATCATCATGCGGGTGATGCCGCGATGGATGTTGACCTTTACCAGCGAGACCGACTGACCGGTTTTCGCCGAAGCTTCCTCGACGCTGAAGCCATGCATCTTCACCAGCCTTATCACTTCGGACTGCGCCGGCTTCAGCTCGGAGAGAAGCTTTTCCAACGTGGTCGCATTCTGTACGGCCGCGCCGTGATCCTCGATCGCGATATCGTCGCTGATGCTCTGGGTGGCGGATTTGCGCAGCGCCCGCAGGCGGTCGATCCATTTGTAGCGCGCGATTGCCACCAGCCAGGGACCGAAAGGCCGCGCCGCATCGTAGGAGCCGCGTTTTTCATGCAAGGCGAACAGCGTATCCTGCACCGCATCGTCCACCATCGCGGGCGGCAGACGCGTTCCGAAATAACGCTTGAGCCAGGGGCGGACTTCATCCAGCAGCCGGCGATAGCGAACGCCATCGCCTTTCTGCGCGGCCGCCATCAGTCCTGACCATTCCTTATCGGACATCGCGTGGCTTTCGGCCTGGAAGTTGCCAGTTTGAGCGTTGCCAACCGTTAAGTTGAAAGTGTGCAACAATGCTGGACATTCGGCAATCGAACGCCGCCCCGAATGGCAAAAATGCCAAGTTTTTGACAAAATTCCCGGCGTCTGTAACCCGGCGCTTGCGGGCGTCGAAAAGACCAATAGCCGTCACGGAAATGTACGGTGCCTGACGCTCCACCTTTAACAACCTCTAACTTCGTGACGGTTTTGCAATCATCCGATCCATCATCCGATATTCCGGCAGCACCGTCCGCGCTTGACCTGATGGTCGAGCGCCTGGTCGCGGATCTGGAACCGGTCGAAAGCCCGCCGGTCGCGCGCCGCTTGGCGCTTGGGTTGGGTGCGGGGCTCGTCATCTCCCTGCTGTTCGTCGGCATTGTGCTGGGTTACCGCCCGGACATGGCGACGGCCACTCTGACCACGATCTTCTGGGTGAAACTGGCGTATGTCTCCGGCATCGGCGCCGTCGCATTGTGGGCGGTGGAACGATTGGCGCGGCCCGGCGTGCCCACCGGCAATCTGCTTTTGTGGCTTTTGCTTCCCACCGCGATGATGGGCGGGCTAGCGATTTGGCAACTGGTCCATGGGCCCGCCGATCTGCGCGAACATCTGATCATGGGCTTCAGCGCCGCCGCCGCGCCGTGGCGCATTTTGGCTGCCGCGCTGCCGCCGTTGGTGGGCCTGGCCTGGGCGGTGCGAGGATTGGCGCCAACGCGGTTGGTGTTTGCCGGCACGATGGTCGGCCTGGCCGCCGGCGGTTTTGGTGCCGCGTCTTATGCGATGCATTGCCAGGAATCAGCGGCGCCGTTCCTGCTGATCTGGTACGGCCTGGGCGTGGTCGCATGCGGCTTTGTCGGCGCCGTGCTGGGACCGCGCGTGCTGCGCTGGTAGCTGCGCGCAATGGCGCGGTTGGCGCCGTTCGGCTTTTCAGATCTCTAAAAGAGAAGTGCCCACTCGAGCGGCTCTGCCGCCGGCGCTCAGTTTTCCTAAGCGCGCTGCGCTCGGTTTGATGGAATTCGGCGCCCACTCGGTCGCTGCGCGACGCTCGGTGGCGCTCAGTTTTTGTAAGCTCGCTCTGCTCGCTAACAAAAACTGGCGCGCCCGGAGAGATTCGAACTCCCGGCCCCCAGATTCGTAGTCTGGTGCTCTATCCAGCTGAGCTACGGGCGCGTACCAAGTCGAAGGGCGCAGAACCTATTGAGGCCGCTCTATAAAGGCAAGCGCAGGCGGTGCTTTAGCCGCGACCTCACGCCACTGGCGGTTTTGAAGGCATTATAGAAGCCCGCAATGCCGCCAAGTCCTCAAGATGATTGTGTAAAATGGCGAAAGCGGCCCCCATGCCCTTGTCCGCCCTCGTAGGCCTCGTTAAGACTAAACCCCCGCGTCTTGGCTGGCGGGCGTCGGCCAAGCGGGTTGGGGTTGAATGCGTGCCGCCCCCCTTTTTGGGGCAGGGTCGCCGGCAGCGGAGAGCAGAATGAGGGGAATTCAAGCCAAACGGGGCCTTAAAACGGGCCTTCTTCTGGCATGCGTGCTGACCGCCGGCTTGGGCCTGACCGCCTGCGCCGACATCGACAATATGTTCGAGGACAGCAATAGCGACATGTCGGCTTCCGATGCGCCGGCGCCGACCGCCGCCAATGCCGCCAGAATGCCGGCACCGTCCGCTGATCTGCCGCCGCCTTCGGCTGGCGGTGGCGGGATGGCCCCGATTGCCACCATTACGCCTGTCACCATCGAGTCCGGTCCTGACACCGGCACCCAGGTCAACAAGACCATCCAGACCCTGCGCAACCAGGTTGCGGGCCTTGAAAGCAAGCTGGGCGCCAACGCCCAGCGCCTGGCCGATCTGCGCAACAATGGCGCGGCCGCAGCCGGCGCCTATCAGGAATCCAAGGCGCGGATCACCACCCGCCTGCAGATCGGCACCACCAAGGGCAATCCCGAACTGGTGAGCGAATGGAATTCCGCCCAGTCCTCGCTCGACATCGTGTCGGCCAATATCAACCAACTAAGCGCGCTGGGCACCGATGTGACCACCGATTCCTCCACCGCCCATTTTGCGCTGGACCAGATCAGCGCCACCTTCAATGTCTCGGGCGCCGTCGATGAAGATCATCGCCAGCTTTCGCTGCTGGAAGACGAAACCAACCAGACCATCGTGCTGGTCGACCGGCTGCTGAAGGAAATTTCCGACAATGTGCAGCGCCAGACGGCCTATGTCGGCAATGAGCGCAGCAACCTTTCGATCCTTTCCAGCTCGATCAAGAGCGGCGAATTGTATGGCGGCACCCCGGGCCTGACGGCCGCCGCCGCCGGCAACAATCTGCAATTCGCATCCAGCGGCACGCCGCTGGTGGTGGTGCGCTTTGATCGGCCCAATGTCGATTATCAGCAGATTCTGTATGCCGCGCTGAACCAGGCGCTGCAGTCCCGTCCCAATGCCAATTTCCAAGTGGTGGCGGTTTCGCCCACCCGCGGCAATGCCGCGTCGGTGCAGATCGCGCAGACCACGGCGCGCCGTCATGCCCAGGAAGTGATGCGTTCCATGACCGATATGGGCGTCCCCGCTTCGCGGCTGAATGTGGCCTCGTCTACCGATCCGGCCGCAGCCGCGAGCGAAGTGCGCGTCTTTATTCGCTAAGCAAGAAACAATTTCCAGAAAAGCCTCGCCCTAACCGGCGAGGTTTTTTTTATTTCAGGCTTTCGTCGCGACCACGAACAGGCGTTGAAACGGAAACAGGGTCGTGCCATCGGAACGGCGCGGATAAGCGGCATTCAATTTTGCTTTGTATGCGGCGATGAATGCTTCGCGCTCCGCATCATCCAGCGCCTGCACGAAGGGGCGCAGCGCCGTGCCCGAGACCCAGCGATAGACCGCATCCTCGCCTTCGAGCAGTTGCAAATATTCAGTCTGCCAGATGTCGAGCGCGGCGGCGTGCGGCTTGATGATCTCGTAATAAGCGTCGGCGGAACCGCGCTGAACGTCGCGCACGCGCGCCAACGTTTCCTTCCAGCGCGGATCGGCCGCCGTCTCGCGCATCAATACATGACTGGGCGCGTTGAAATTCACCGGCACCTGGAAGGCGAAGACGCCGCCCGGCTTCACGAACGACATCAGCCGGGGAAACAGTACCCCTTGATCCGGCACCCACTGGAAAGTGGCGTTGGAATAAATCACGTCATAGGGCGTAGTGGGCGTCCAGGTGGCGAGGTCCGCCTGTATCCAGCGCGCGGGCAAGGCACTGGCCCGGCCCTGCTCCAGCATCTCGGCGGAACTATCCAGGCCTTCCAGCTCGGCATCCGGCCAGCGGGCCGCCAAAAGGGCGGTGGAATTGCCAGGGCCGCAGCCCAGATCGATCACCCGGGCAGGGTGGTCGGCTGGGACCCGAGCCAGCAGGTCGGCGGCAGGCCGGGTCCGCTGGTCGGCAAAAGCCAGATAGGTCTGGGGATTCCAAGTCATCTGGGACCCGCTTCTAGGGCAAAGTCCTTGATCCGGCGATTGTAATTTAATTAGTGACGGTTTGACGCCAACAGTTGACAGGCGCGGCCGGGAGCCATAGAAACCGCGCTCTTTTTCGCCACAGGACGCCACAATGAAGCGCACCTATCAGCCGAGCAAAATCGTGCGCAAGCGCCGCCACGGCTTCCGTTCGCGCATGGCGACCGTCGGTGGCCGCAGGGTCCTTGCCCGCCGCCGCGCCCATGGCCGCAAGAAACTCTCTGCCTGATTTTTCCGGCGTGGCCCCAGAGCTGCGCATAGACCAGCTACGCACAGACCGGCTGCGCATCGACCGGCTGAGGAAGCGTGCCGATTTTCTAGCCGCCGCCCGGCATATGCGCCGCGTCTGTGGCGCCGTGACCCTGGAAATGGCGCCCACCCCGCCGGATCAAGTTCCCAGCCCTCAGACATTGCGTCTGGGATTCACCGCCAGCAAGAAGATCGGCAACGCGGTGGCGCGCAACCGCGCCAAGCGGCGGCTGCGGGCTGCGGCCTATGCGCTGCTTCCCCTTTCAGGCCGCGCAGGCCATGACTATGTTCTCGTCGCTCGCGCGGGCATTCTGGCCCGCGATTTTGCCGCTTTGAAAGACGATATTGCCGAGGCGGCACAGGCAGCGCATCGGAAACTGGATGCCCAATCCGCACCGGATCGGGCTTGAGGAAGATATGACGCGCCTTGTGACTTTCGCCCTGTGCGCGCCGATCCATTTCTATCGCCGCTTCATTTCCCCCTTGAGCCCGCCTTCCTGCCGGTTCCAGCCCAGCTGCTCGGTCTATGCGCTGGACGCGATCAAGACCCATGGCCCGGCGCGCGGCTTGCTGCTGGCAGTTCGCCGCATCGCGCGCTGCCATCCCATCACCTGGCTCGGCGGTTCGTCGGGCTTCGATCCTGTTCCCCACAAACATCCTCACGCGTGAAAATCGGTCCATGAACGCCAATCGCAACAACATGTTTCTCGCCATCGCCCTGTCGGCGATGGTGATCTTTGCCTGGCAGTATTTCATCGTCACGCCGCAGATGAAGGCCGACCAGGCTCGCCAGGCCGTGCTCGCGAAGCAGGAAAAGAAACAGCCCCAGACCGCCGCGCCGGGTGCCGCACCCGGAAGCGTGCCGGGCATGCCGGCAGGCGCCGCCACCCACATGTCGCGCGAAGCCGCGCTGAAAGTGGGCGGGGAACGCGTCACGATCGACAGTCCGTTGCTGGACGGCTCGATCGCGCTGAAGGGCGCCAAGCTCGACGATCTGCGGTTGAAGAAATATCACGAGACCCTGGACCCCAAGAGCCCGGAGATCGTGCTGCTCGCGCCCAAGAGCACCACTTATCCCTATTACGCGCAGTTCGGCTGGATCGGAAAGAATGTCCCCACCGACCAGACCGTGTGGACGCAGCAAGGCAGCGGCGCCCTGTCACCCAATCGTCCGGTGACGCTTACCTGGGACAATGGCCAGGGCCTCACCTTCACCCGCGTCGTCGCCGTCGACGAACAATATATGTTCAGCATCACCGACAGCATCGCGAACAGTTCGGGACAGGCGCAGACCCTGTATCCCTTCGCCTATGTCGCGCGCGAAGGCATTCCCAAGGAACAGACCAGCTGGGTGCTGCATCAGGGTTTTGTCGGCGTTGCCAATGGCAGCGAGACCGACGCCAACTACACCGACTTCAAAGACGAAGGCACGCCGCCCAAGAGCTTCTCCTCCACCGGCGGCTGGGTCGGCATCACCGACAAATATTGGATGGCGGCCGTGATCCCGCCCCAGAACGAAACCTATAACGGCGCTTATCTGGGTTCGACCTTGAGCGGCGACAACAAGGCGTATCAGTCCAATTACCGGCTGGGCGCCCGCATCGTCGCAACCGGGGCGCAGGTCCAGGTCACGCACCGTCTGTTCGCCGGCGCCAAGGTGGTCGATATACTGCGCGCCTACGAAAAGAAGGAAAACATCGCCAATTTCGACAAGGCGATCGATTGGGGCTGGTTCTGGTTCCTCACCCAGCCTTTGTTCTGGCTGCTGGACTATTTCTACAAATTCATTGGCAATTTCGGCATCGCCATTCTGATGCTGACGGTGGTGGTGAAGCTGTTGTTCTTCCCGCTGGCCAGTGCGTCGTTCAAATCCATGGCTCGGATGAAGAAGGTCCAGCCCTATATGGAAGAGATCAAGAAGGCCCATAAGGACGATCCGCAGCGCCAGCAGCAGGAAATAATGGCGCTGTACAAGCGTGAGAAGGTCAATCCGTTGACGGGTTGCCTGCCCATGCTGATCCAGATTCCGGTCTTCTTCTCGCTCTACAAGGTCTTGTTCGTCACCATCGAGATGCGCCAGGCGCCTTTCTATGGCTGGATTCACGACCTGTCGGCGCCCGACCCTACCTCAATCCTGAATCTGTTCGGATTGTTGCCGTACCACATCCCGGCCTTCATCCCGGCCTATCTGTCCATCGGCATCTGGCCGATCCTGATGGGCGTCACTCAGTTCGTTCAGACCAAGCTGAATCCTGCGCCGGCCGATCCGGTGCAGGCCAAGATGTTCACCTTCATGCCGCTGATCTTCACTTTCATGTTCGCGACCTTCCCGGCGGGCCTGGTGATCTATTACACCTGGAACAATCTTCTGTCGGTGAGCCAGCAATATTTCATCATGCGCCGCCAAGGCGTCGAAGTGCATCTGTTCGAGAATTTGAAACTCGGCAAAGCGAAGGCGAAATAGATGGCGGGCGCGGATGCGGAGTTCGCGCGCAAACTGTTCGCGGGGCCCTGCGACTTTTTCTGGGGCACCGGCGACATCAAAAGCCTGCCGCCGGAAAGCCTGTCCGAGATCGCCTTTGTCGGGCGGTCCAATGCCGGCAAGTCGAGTTTGATTAACGCACTGACGGGCCGCAAGACCGTGGCCCGCGTCAGCAACACGCCGGGCCGCACCCGCGAAATCAATTTCTTCAATCTGGGCGGTAAACTGATCCTCACCGACCTGCCGGGCTATGGCTATGCCAAGGCTTCCAAAGAGCTGGCGATGGAATGGCAGAACACGATCTTCGCGTATCTATGCGGCCGTGCCAGCCTGCGCCGCGTGGCGCTTCTGATCGACAGCCGCCGGGGTGTGATGGACACCGACCTGGCAGTGATGGAATTGCTGGATCGGGCCGCGGTTTCCTACGGCATGGTCCTGACCAAAACCGACGAACTCAAGCCCAACGAGATCGACGCGGCGTTAACCGCAGTGGCCGCGGAAGCCCGCAAGCACACGCCCGCCCTGGCTGAAATTCACGCCACTTCGTCCCACAATGGCGATGGTCTTGTCGGCCTGCGCCAGAGCATCGCGAAGCTTGCGAGATTTTAGTTGCCCCCATCTGTCTGCCACGCGGGCAAGCCCGCTAGCAGACATCTTCCCCCGCCAAAGGCTTCGCCTTGTGAGGGAAGAAAGCCAGTGTCTGGCTCTAAAGGGTTGGCGAGACGGCTCAGGCCGCGTATAAGGCCCCGCTTTCTTGGGCTTTCCGATATGGCGGACGACGGCGAGGAAAAAAATCTGCGGCTGATGGCGCGTTGGCGCCAGACCGGACGCGTGCTGGTCGAAGCCCTGCCCTACATTCTCAAATACGACCAGAAGACCATCGTGGTGAAGTATGGCGGCAACGCCATGACCGGCTCAGGCGGCACCGACGATTTCAGCCAGGATATCGTGCTGATGAAGCAGACCGGCATCGATCCGGTGGTGGTGCATGGCGGCGGTCCGCAGATCGGCGCCATGCTCAAGAAGCTCGACATCCAGTCACGCTTCATCGACGGGCTGCGCGTCACCGACGAAGCGGCGGTCGAAGTGGTTGAGATGGTCCTGACCGGCTCGATCAACAAGCACATCGTCACCGCCATCAATGCGGCGGGCGGCCGCGCCGTCGGCCTGTCGGGCAAGGACGGCAACATGGTGGTGGCAAGGAAACTGGCGCTGACCAAGACTGATCCTGTCACCGGCAAGGTCACGGTCGAAGATCTGGGATTTGTCGGCGAGCCAGATACCGTCAATCCCGAAATCCTGCACACTATGATGAAGTCGGAAATCATTCCGGTGATCGCGCCCATCGGGGTAGGCCCCAAGGGCGAGACCTTCAACATCAATGCCGATACGGTGGCGGGCGCCGTGGCCTGCGCCATCAAGGCCGAACGGTTGATCCTGCTCACCGATGTCGAAGGCGTGCTCGACCAGGACAAAAAGCTGATTTCACATCTGACTGTCACGCAGGCCCGCGCCCTGATCGCAAACGGCACGATCTCCGGCGGCATGATCCCCAAGATCGGCACCGCCATCGATGCGGTGGAAGGCGGCGTGAATGCGGCCGTCATTCTGGATGGCAGGATTCCCCACGTGCTGCTGCTCGAACTTTTCACCGAGCATGGCGCCGGAACCCTGATCACCGCCGGCTGACGACAGATGCGGCACTGGCTGGCAGCTTTGGCGGCGCTGACGGCGAGCATCGCCTTTGCAGGCCCGGCCGAGGCCGCGCTCAAGCTCTGCAACCGCACCAGCTATATTCTTTATGCCGCGACGTCGGCGGTATCGGGCGGCGGCTCCTCCACCCATGGCTGGACCCGCATCGCGCCCGGCGATTGCCAGGTCGCGCGTCCCGAAAAACTCACCTCGCAAAGCTATCTGGTCTATGCCCGCTCCGCGCTGGCGCATTCTGGGCCCGAGCGCGCTTGGGGTGGAGATTTTCCGCTTTGCGTGAAGGACGCCAATTTCACTTTGAATCGGCGGGGCGCCACGGCCAATTGCACCGGCGACGTTTTCGCGGCGCCGTTCGCCACGGTCGAAACCCATAACCGTTCCGACTGGACCATGACCTTCGACGATCAGCCGCGTCTGGGCGCTTTGGAAGCGGCACAGCTGGCGGGCGTCAAACGGTTGCTGAAGGACAATGGCTACAAGATCGCGGCAATCGATATCGCGCCCGACAAGGCCACCGGCGCCGCGCTGAACGATTTTCGCAAAAAAATGAACTTTTCCGACCGCGCGGGGAACGAAGAATTGTTCAATGCCCTGGAGGCTCAGGCCGCAAAGCGCGGCGGTGCGCCGCAAGGCTTCACGGTCTGCAATGACGACAGTTCGGATGTGATGGCCGCGATTGCGCAGCCGGCCAGCGCCGATTTTATCACCCGCGGCTGGTGGCACATCGCGGGCGGCGCTTGTGCCCGCATGATCACCACGCCCTTGAAGGAAGCGGCAGTGTGGCTGACCGCGCAGAAGCCGGGCGGCGCCGTCACGGTTTCAGGCCCCGATCAGCTCTGCGTCGCCAACCAGGAATTCGAGATCAAGGGACGGAAGGATTGCGTCCAGCGCGGATTCGCCCAAGCAGGATTTGTCCGCACCCCCACGCGCGGCAAAAGCGGCAGCGTAATTCACATCAATGCAAACGGCTTGATAACGCCGTGATATTCCGTGCTTATTATTTGACGCGCGATCTACGGAGTTGGTAGCGACAGCGTGCCAACGCTACACGTTCGATACGCTGACGCTATCGAACTCCGGATCGCGCGCTAGGCAGGAATGTCGAAATAGGCGAGATGCCAGCGCATCTCTTCCTTGCTGAGCGGGAAATTGATTCCACCCCGGGCCGGCAGCAATTCGCGGCCCGCCAGCTTCATAACAGACGTCTGAATCTTGAAGGCTGTGCGCATGCTGAGATGCGCGCGCCAGACCAGCGCCACCACGGGTTTGGCGCTGCGCTGACTGAGAATCTTGCGTACTGTCCCTTCCGGCACTTGCGCTAATACAGCCAGCGCCAGGGTGACGGTCTCGCGGCTGCCAGAAGCGGCGGCATTCTCGACAAAGCCGTCATCGAGCGTGCCTTGCGCCTTGGCTGCCACCACGATCTGCGCCGCACTTTCCGTACTCTTCTCGGCATCGCCGCCCTGTTCCAGTCGCGTTCGCAACCGGCGGTTCAGATGCGCCCGAGTGGCGTCGCTGAGATCACCGCGCGCCACCAATTGCTCAAGCAGCGAGGCGCCGACAAAGCTGCCGATGCGGCGGATGGCGCGGGCCGACAGATCGGCGCGCAGCACCAGCGGCAAGTGCCAGCCCTCGATCGTCTCGGCTTCCTCGACGATGCGATCCAAGGTCTCCTTGCGCATCTTCGCGTCCGAATTGACCAGCAACGCCGCCACGGCGGAAACATCTAGCGACTGGACCAGCGCATCGCTGACATCCTCGCCCAGGGGGCGGCGGCGCGCCACGGCGGTAAGAATCTGCTGCACCTGGCCGCCGGCGATAATCTCCATCAGATCGGCTTCGGACAGCAGCGGCGAATATTCCAGAATCGGCGCCGCCACCATTTCTTCGACGTCCCGCGCCAGCCGCAGCGCCACATCGCGGGGCACACAATCCAGATGCTTGATCTCGTCGGCCAGGATGACGCGCACCCGAACGGCGGAATCGCGCGCCAGAACTTCCAGGGTGGCGAGCGTCAAGGTGACGGTCTCTTCATTCGCGCGCGCTTCCAGACCCGGCATCAGGCGGGCGATCTTGGCGGCAAGCTCAGCGCGCACATCTTCGGCACTGTCATCGGCCAGCAGGCGATTGATCCGCGCCGGGGTGGCGGGATTGGCGGCCACCGCCTGGCGGGTGGCGGGCGCGCCATATTCGGCGAGATACTCGAACACGGCCGAGCCCACATCCGCATTGCGAATGATGTAGTCCTCGCTCTCGCGGGCGCGCACTTCCAGGATGTCCAGCGCAGCGCGCGGATCCAATCCTTCACGTTCTGGCGTCGGCGCATAAGGCAGGCGGTCGCTCACGGCTTTTTTCATCACTTTCTCCGCTGGCCGCAGTGTCGGGGGCTGGAATTTAAGGACCGCTAAACAGCCATGGTTGCACAGGCGTTAACGTGACTTGCACCGACCGCAGGCAGCGGTCATGGTTCCCCGATGAGCCCGGCCTCGCCGCACAACCTGTCGTCCCCGCAGGCGGGAATTGCGCCCGATTTCACGCATGTGCGGGACTGGATCTTCGATCTCGACAACACACTGTATCGTGCCGATAACGGCATCTTCGCCCAGATCGATGCCAATATGACCCGCTTTGTGGCACGGCTGCTGGGCATGGAGCGGGACGCGGCGCGCCAGGTCCAAAAACAACTCTATCGCGATCACGGCACCACGCTGGCCGGGTTGGTGGCGGTGCACAAGATCGATCCCGAGCCGTATCTGGATTTTGTCCATGACATCGACCTGACCGGTCTTCTGCCCGATCCCGGTTTGCGGGAAGCCCTGACGCGGCTGCCCGGACGGCGCTTTGTGTTTACCAATGGCTGCCGCAACCATGCCGTGCGCATTCTTGAGCGCCTGGAGCTGGCCGATATGTTCGACCAGATCTGGGACATCCGCACCATCGACTTCATTCCAAAGCCGGGGCCGCAAGCCTATGACGCGGCGGTGGCAGCGGGAAACATCACGCCTGCCAAGGCGGCGATGTTCGAAGATATCGCCCGCAATCTGGTGGTGCCCCACGATATGGGGATGACCACGGTGTGGCTGGATTGCCAGAGCGACTGGTCGCGCCAAGGCCCGGAATTTCCCGTTGCGTCGAACGCCCATATCGACCATGAAACCCGGGAATTGGTTCCTTTCCTTACCAGCATCGGGATTTGACATGACGAATGATCTGGCGCGCGCCATCGACAGCGCCTGGGACGCCCGCGAAAGCCTGGGCCCCAATACCAAGGGTGAAGCGCGCGACGCCGTCGAGACCGTATTGTCGGCATTGGATGACGGCTCGCTGCGTGTGGCGGAAAAATCCGGCGGCGAATGGACCGTGCATCAATGGCTGAAGAAGGCCGTGCTGCTGTCCTTCCGTCTCAACGACATGAAGATCATCGCGGACGCGCCGGGCGGTGCGGTGTGGTGGGACAAGGTCGATTCCAAATTTCTGGGCTGGGATGAAGCGCGGTTTCGTTCCGCCGGCTTTCGCGCCGTGCCGGGTGCGATCGTCCGCCGCTCCGCGTTCATCGCCAAGGGCGTGGTGCTGATGCCGAGTTTCGTCAATGTCGGCGCCCGGGTGGGCGAAGGCACCATGATCGACACCTGGGCCACGGTCGGCTCCTGCGCCCAGGTCGGCGCGCATTGCCATATCTCGGGCGGCGCCGGACTTGGCGGCGTGCTGGAGCCGCTGCAGGCGGCGCCCACCATCATCGAGGATAATTGCTTCATCGGCGCCCGCGCCGAGGTTGCCGAAGGTGTGATCGTGGGCGAAGGCAGCGTTCTGTCGATGGGCGTCTATCTGTCGGCTTCGACCAAGATCGTGGACCGCGCCACCGGCGAAATCTTCTTGGGCAAGGTGCCGCCCTATTCGGTGGTGGTGTCCGGTTCGCTGCCGGGTGCGCCCAGCCGCAGCGAAGACGGAGGCCAAAATTCAATCCAGCCAAACCTTTACTGCGCCGTGATCGTGAAGCGCGTGGATGAAAAGACCCGTGCCAAGACCTCGATCAACGAATTGTTGCGCACCTGATGGTCGATGCGGTCGCCCTCACCCAGGCCTTGATCCGTTGCCCGTCGGTGACGCCGGCCGATGCGGGCGCGCTGGCGATTCTGGAAGCGGCGCTGAAGCCGCTGGGCTTTGAGTGCCATCGTCTGCGCTTCGAGCAGGAGGGCACCGCGCCGATCGAAAATCTCTATGCAAGAATTGGAACCGGCGCGCCGCATTTCTGTTTTGCCGGTCATAGCGATGTGGTGCCGCCCGGTGAAGGCTGGGCGCATGATCCTTTCGCGGCGACTGTCACCGACGGCATGCTGCATGGCCGCGGCGCCGCCGATATGAAATCGGCCTTGGCGGCCTTTACGGCAGCGGCCGCGCGGGTGATCGCCAACGGCATGCCCAAAGGCTCCATCAGCCTGCTGATTACCGGCGACGAGGAAGGCCCCGCTGTCAACGGCACGGTGAAAGTCCTGGACTGGCTGAAACAGCGCGGCGAAAAGATCGATCATTGCGTGGTCGGCGAACCCACCAGTGTGGGCCGTGTCGGCGACACTTTGAAGATCGGGCGGCGCGGCTCGATCAATTTCAAGGTGGCGGTGAGCGGCGTGCAAGGCCATGTCGGCTATCCGCAGAAAGCGAACAATCCCATTCCGGTGCTGGCCGAACTGGTGACACAGCTCGCCGGATACAGGCTCGACAAGGGCAATGCCCATTTCGATCCTTCGACCCTGGCCTTCACCACCATGGATGTGGGCAATGTGACGACCAATGTGATCCCGGCCGGCGCTTACGCGGCTTTCAATATTCGCTTCAACAACGCGCATACGCCGGACAGCCTGGTCGGTTGGGTGAATGATCGCGCAGACCGGATCGCCAAGGAAAGCGGCTGCGCCATCACCGTCACTCATTCGGTGAGTGGCGTGGTCTTCCTCACCCAGCCGGGCAAATTTACGCAACTGATCAGCGACACGGTTTCACGGATCACCAGACAGTCGCCGGTCTTCTCGACCAGTGGCGGCACATCGGACGCGCGCTTCATCAAGGATCATTGCCCGGTAGTCGAGTTGGGCCTGGCGGGCGCGACCATGCACAAGACGGATGAATGCGTGGCGGTGAGCGAGATCGAAACCCTCACCGATATCTATGCTGCGCTGCTGACCGATTATTTTGCCAAGCCAATCATTTGAGCCTTCCTGACAGAAATCTTCCCATCGGTATTTTTGATTCCGGCATGGGCGGGCTGACGGTGATGCGCGCCTTGCGGGCACAGCTGCCGGGTGAGAATCTGCTTTATCTGGGCGACACGGCGCGGCTGCCCTATGGCACCAAGAGCGCCGATACCGTGACCCGCTATGCCGTGACGGCAGCACATGCGTTGATGGCGCGTGGCATCAAGATGCTGGTGGTGGCGTGCAATACGGCGTCCAGTGTGGCGCTTCCCGCACTGACCGAAGCGCTGGCACCGCTGCCGGTGATCGGCGTGATCGAGCCGGGCGCACAAGCGGCAGTCGCTGCCGCAAAAGGCGAGCCCGTGGCCGTAATCGCCACCGAAGGCACGGTGAAGGGCGGCGCCTATGTCCGCGCCATTCATGCGCTGGCACCCGATCTGCCGGTGGCGCAGCAGGCAGCACCCCTGCTGGTGCCGCTGGCCGAAGAAGGCTTGGTGACGGGCGAGATCGCGCGACTGGCGGTGGCGCGCTACCTGACGCCGTTGCTGGCGACCATGCCGCATCCCCGCATTCTGGTTTTGGGCTGCACACATTTTCCCGCACTCAAGCAGACTATCGCCCAGGTGGCCGGACCGGATGTGACATTGGTGGACAGCGCCGAGACCACCGCCCATGCCGTGGAAGCGCGGCTCGACGCACTGAACTTGCGAAACCCAGGCGCGCATGGAACATCGCATTTCCTCGCCACCGATGCACCGGATCGCTTCAGCCGGGTGGGCGAAATCTTCCTGGGCACGCCGATCGATCCCGGCAATGTCGAAGTGATTGATCTCTAGGAGCGGCGGCCAGCAAAAGTGCAGTCGCCAGCGACAGCGTTGCGCGACGTTTTGCGTCCGGCCGCGCGACCATTCAAAAATAATTGATCTTGATCAGATAGAGCCCGTCGGGCGGCGCCACCGGGCCGCAACGGCTGCGGTCGCGCGCCGCCAAGGCATCGGCCACATCCCGTGAACTCCATTTGCCTTCACCTGCCAGCTTCAAGGTACCCGCGAAAGAACGGATCTGGTGGTGCAGGAAGGAGCGCGCCGAGGCTTCGACGTGAATCTCCTCGCCCCGCTGCGAAACATCGAGCTTGTCGAGCGTCTTGACCGGCGATAGGGCCTGACATTCGGCGGCGCGGAAGGTTGTGAAGTCGTGATTGCCCACCAAGGCCTGCGCCGCGTGGTGCATCGCCTCGGCATCCAGCGCCACCGCCACATGCCAGACATGACCCGCATCCAGCGCAGGCGGGCTGCGGCGATTGAGGATGCGATAAAGATAATGCCGCCCCGTGGCGGAGAAACGGGCGTGAAATTCGCTGTCCGTTACGGCCGCATCCAGTACCACCACAGGCGCGGGCCGCAGGAAATAATTGAGCGCGTCGCGCACCTTGTCGGGCGCAAATTCTTTCTCCAAGTCGAAATGCGCAACCTGCCCCAGCGCATGCACGCCCGCATCGGTGCGCCCGGCCCCGGTGACGGTAACGCGCGCGCCGGAAAGTTTCTCGATGGCGTCTTCCAGCGCGCCTTGCACCGATGGACCATTGTCCTGGCGCTGCCATCCGACAAAGGGACCGCCGTCATATTCCAGGGTCAGGCGGTAGCGCATCAGGTGAAGCGCGTGCCCTTTGGCAGCGCAAAGCCTTTGAGCAGTTCGTCCGCCGTCATCGCCTTGCTGCCGGCGCGCTGAACCTTGATCAGGCGCAACGCACCTTCACCGCATGCGACCGTCAGATCATCGCCAATGATTTCACCCGGCGCACCGGTTCCTGCCGCGGGTTCGGCGGTGAGGATTTTCAACCGCTCGCCCTTGGCTTCGGTGAAAGCACCGGGCGATGGGGCCAGACCACGGATCAATCCATCGATCTCGGCCGCGCTTTTTGACCAGTCGATGCGGGCTTCGTCCTTGGAGATTTTCTTGGCATAGGTCGCGCCCTCGGTTGCCTGGGGCTGCGCCGTGATCGCGCCGCGTTCCAGCGCACCCAAGGCCCGCACCATCAGGTCCGCGCCCAACCGCGCCAGCTTTTGCGCCAACTCACCGGAAGTCTGGCGGCCAATCGTTACCCGTTCCGCCATCAAGACAGGGCCGGTATCCAGTCCCTCATCCATCTGCATCACCATCACGCCGGTTTCGGCATCACCCGCCATCACCGCGCGTTGGATCGGGGCGGCGCCACGCCAGCGTGGCAGCAAGGAACCATGCAGATTGAAGCAGCCCATCTTGGGCGCATCGAGAATCGCTTTGGGCAGCAGCAAGCCATAGGCCACTACTACCGCCGCATCGAGATCCAGCGCCGCAAACGCGCCCTGCTCGTCGGCACTTTTCAGCGACAGCGGCGTGCGGACTTCCAGACCGGCGGTTTCAGCGAATTTGTGGACTGCGCCTTTTTCCAGCGCCAGGCCGCGCCCCTTGGGACGGGGCGGCTGGGAATAGACGGCGGCGATCTCATGACCCTGCGCCATCAGTTCGGCCAAGGTCGGCACCGCGAAATCGGGCGTGCCCAGAAAGGCCAGCCGGAGTGTCACTAGCTTGCCAGCTTCTTGGCTTTGGTGAGTTTGCGCATCGCGATGCTGCGCTTCAGGCGCGAGAAATGATCGATGAACAGCACGCCTTGGAGATGATCCATCTCATGCTGCAGGCAAGTAGCAAACATGCCATCGGCCTCGATCTCCACCGTCTTGCCGTCCAAGTCGAGATATTCGGCCTTGATGCGGGCGGGGCGTTCGACATCGTCCCAGATTTCCGGCACCGACAAACAACCTTCCTCGAAGGTCGCCATCTCTTCTGATGCCCAAGTGATCTTCGGATTGATGAAGGTCCGCCAGTTCTTTTGGCCGTCCTTCTGGTCCAGATCCATCACGATGACCCGTTTGGCCACGCCGATCTGCACGGCGGCCAGACCGATGCCTTCGGCGGCATACATGCTATCGGCCATGTCCTCGGCCAGCTTGCGAATCTCCGCGTCCACTGTTTTGACGGCGGCGGAGATGGCTTTCAGGCGCGGATCGGGCGCGATAAGGATAGGGCGGATGGCCATGGCCGTGAGATAAGACGGCGGCGCTTGAGGGTCAAGGATTGATGGATTTCGCGGTACTTTTTCTGGCGGTTGCGGTGGTCGCGGCGGCGCTGATCCTGGCATTTTCCCGGTCCAAACCGACCGCGCCGGAACCCGTCGGGCCCGACCCCCGTCTGGACACCTTGCTGACCAAACAGGGCGAAATCGGCGGGCAGTTCAGCCAGACCGTGGCCGCCCAGGAGGCCCTGACCCGAGTCCTGGGCGAGCGGCTGGAGGCGCTGGAAAAACGCATGGGCGAGAATATGGCCGCCAACGCCAAACAAACCGGCGAGACCTTTGTCAGCATCACCGAGCGGTTGTCGGTGATCGACGCCGCCCAGAAGAACATCAGCGAACTGTCCACCCATGTCGTATCGCTGAAAGCGATCTTCTCCGACAAGCAAGCTCGCGGCGCCATGAGCCAGGACCAGATGGAAGCGATCGTCGCCGAGCATCTGGCGCCCGATCAATATGAGTTCCAGGCCACGCTTTCCAACAATTCCCGACCCGACTGCGCCATTCGCATTCCGAATGTGCGGGCCCGCATTGTGGTCGATTCCAAATTTCCGCTGGAAGCGTTCGAGATCCTGCGCAAGGCCGACACCGAAGAGGTGCGCAAAGCGGCGATGGTGCAGGTTCGCACCGACATTCAGAAGCATGTGAAGGATATTGCCGAGAAATATCTCATCCCCGGTGAGGTCCAGACGCCGGCCATTATGTTTGTGCCGTCAGACTCCATCTATGCCGAACTGCATGCAAACTTTCCGGAAACCCTGCGCAAGGCAAGGCAAATGCAGGTGGTGATCGTTTCACCCCATGTCTTCATGCTGGTGATTGGGACGATTCAGGGATTGATGCGCGACGCCAAGATGCGCGAACAGGCGCATGCCATCCAGGGCGCCGTGGGCGCGCTTCTGCAGGATGTGAAGCGGCTGAGCGAGCGCGTCGGGAAACTGCGAGATCATTTCGAAGTGACCAGCAAGGATATCAGTCAGATCGAAATCTCCATGCGCGGCATTGACCGCCATGCTGAGCGCATTGCCCAGGTGGATTTGGGTGACGCGCCCGAAGCCCTGCCCAAGGCTTGATCAAAGCGCGCGGCGAGCCTTGAAGGCGGCGCTGAGCGTACCTTCGTCGAGATAATCCAGCTCACCGCCGACCGGCACGCCATGGGCGAGCCGCGTCACTTTCAGATCGCCCAGCAGATCCATGAGATAATGCGCCGTGGTCTGGCCTTCGACCGTGGCATTCATCGCCAGCACCACTTCCTCGACGCCGTTGGCCTGTGCCCGCTCCAACAGCGAGCCGATGTTCAGTCGGTCCGGGGTGACGCCATCCAGCGCCGACAAGGCCCCGCCCAACACATGATAGCGGCCGCGAAACACGCTCGCCCGTTCCAGCGCCCAGAGATCGGCGACATCTTCCACCACGCAGAGCAGATGCGGGTCGCGGCGCGGATCGCGACAGATGGCGCAAGGGCTGATGGTATCGAGATTGCCGCAGACCTCACACGAGCGCGTCGCCGCGGCGGCTTCCGCCATCGCCGCTGCCAACGGTTCCAGCAACAGGTCGCGTTTTTTCAAAAGTACCAGCGCCGCGCGCCGCGCGGAGCGCGGGCCCAGGCCCGGCAATTTGGCCAGCAGCTGGATCAAGCGCTCGATCTCGGAACCCGATGCCATCAATTGTCCGTCGAATCCGGGGCGGGAGGCGCGACGTCCTGTGCTTCGACGTCACGCACCGCCACGATCTCCGCGCCGGGAAAACGATCCAACACGGCACGGACCAGAGGCGCCTGCATTACGCTTTCGATGCGCGCGGCTTTGGCATGCTTCTTCTGCTCGGCCAAAGTGGGCTGGCCCGGCTGATTGGAAATCGAAACGCTCCAACGCATGCCGGTCCAGTCGCTCAGGCGTTGTTGCAGATCGCCGGCCAGACTGCGCGGCGCGCGCAAGCTGGGGCGAAATTCCAGCCGCCCCGCTTCCAGCTTCACCAGATGCATGTCGTTTTCGATATGCACTTTCAAAACCGGTGCGCCGTTTTTCGCCGCCAGCAGCGCGACATCTTCCAGGCCGCGAACTTGATTGACGCGCGCTTCCAGCGCGACCGGCGCGCCAGCCGGCATGGGCTGCGCGGCCGTCTGTGGCCGCGCCATGGCGGATGCGGCAGGTCCACGCGTTCCGCCGGTTGGCGCACCACCGGACGGCGCGGGACCGCGCGGCGCGATGCCGCCGCCATCCAATATGTCTTTCACCAACTTGTCGGTGGGCGGCAATTCGGCGGCATAGGCCAGCCGGATCAGCGCCATCTCGCAGGCCAAGATCGGGCGCGTGGCATCGCGCACTTCGAACAAGCCCTTCAGCAGCAACTGCCAGGCCCGCGTGAGCGACGGCACCGACAATTTCGCCGCCAATGCGGCAGCGCGTTTGGCTTCGCCCGATGCGCCATCGAAGAAGCCTTGCGCCGAAGGAGCAACCTTCAGGCGGGTGAGAAAATGGGTGATCTCCATCAAGTCTTGCATCACCGCCAGGGGATCGGCGCCGGAATCATACAGCCCGCCAAGATCCGACAAGGCGGCGGGCATATCGCCGCCCATCACTTTTTCAAACAGATCCAGCACCCGGCCCCGGTCGGCCAACCCCAGCATGCCGCGCATGATTTCAGCAGTGATCGCGCCGCTTTCGTTATGGGCAATCGCTTGGTCGAGCAGGGACAAGGCATCGCGCGCCGAGCCTTCGGCAGCGCGGGCGATCAGGGCCAGCGCACCTTCCTCGATCGCGACTTTTTCTTTGGCGGCGATCTGACCCAGATAGGCAGCCAGCTCACCGGATTCGATGCGGCGCAGATCGAAGCGCTGGCAGCGCGACAGCACCGTCACCGGCACTTTGCGAATCTCGGTGGTGGCGAAAATGAACTTCACATGCGGCGGCGGTTCTTCCAGCGTCTTCAAGATCGCGTTGAAGGCCGGCTTGGACAGCATGTGCACTTCGTCCAGGATATAAACCTTGTAGCGCGACGAAGCCGGCGCATAGCGCACCGCGTCAATGATCTGGCGCACTTCGTCGATGCCATTGTTGGAAGCGGCATCCATCTCCTGCACATCGACATTGCGCGATTCGGCGATCGTGACGCAGGCATCGCAGACGCCGCAGGGATGGATGGTCGGGTCGGTGCGCTTGCCGTCCGGGCCGATGCAGTTGAGGGCCCGGGCAATAATACGAGCGGTGGTTGTCTTGCCCACGCCGCGCACGCCGGTGAGCATGAAAGCGTGCGCGATCCGCCCGGTGGCGAACGCGTTGGACAGGGTGCGCACCAACGCCTCCTGCCCGATCAGCCCGGTGAAATCGGACGGCCGGTATTTGCGCGCCAGGACGCGATAGGCTTCCTCGGGCGCACCAAGGTCTAAAGACGTGGGTTCGGACATGTGCGGACTATAGCAATCAGCGCCGAGCGCGGGCGTCAAATCGACGGTTTTTTTGTGGAAAGGTGAGAGCCCGGCACGACCCGAAACAAATTCGTTACGGCTGCTTCGTTCCCGACCTGACCGGGTTGGCGACAGTTTCGTCCGCACCGAACTCTCGCGGCGAGATATAGCCATAGGAAAGATAAATTGCGAGTCGTTACGGCGTTCGCGCGGCAAAGGCCTGACGGCCTTAGCTTTTCGCGCTCACCATTCCCGACCTGACCGGGTTGGCGACAGTTTCGTCCACACCGACTTCCGGGGCCGGCTATAAGCCCGTCCCGCCAGAATTGCGAGCGCAGGCGGTTTCCTCCGGCCGCTCGCCTGTGCTGTCCGCACGCTGCCGCTACGGACCGTTCGCCGCTCAAAACGGTCCCCCGGACCGTCCATACGCTGGCGCTATGGACTGCCCGCTTTCGCGGTCGCGGTTCTCACCCTACAAACCCCCATGCTTTCTTTCACGGGAAATCCCCTAGACCGGGCCAGCGCGGAACGCAGCGACCCAAAATGGATCGCCGCCCAGCAGGCCCGGGCCGATGCCCTGTTCCTGCCCATCTGGCAGACCAAGCCGCTGCTGGTCGGCGACAGAGCGGGGTTCCTGGCTGCCGGGATGATGGGCCTGACGCCCGAGCATCAATGCATCTTCCTGGGATTGAGAGAGGGCCACCCTCTGTTCGCGGTGGCGATGCCCGACAGCGAAGAACCGCCCCTGGCCGGGTTGGGCGAATTTCGCGACATGCGCGCAGCAGCCTTCGTGCTGCCGGATGCCGAAGCCGCCATCGCCGGACAGGCCAAGGCGCTGATCGACTGGCATCGTCGCCATCGCTTCTGCGCCAATTGCGGGGCCCCGACCGATCCCACCGACAGCGGCTATCGCCGCCTATGCCCCAAATGCGGAACCGAACATTTTCCCCGCACCGATCCGGTGGTGATCATGCTGCCGCTGCTGGGCGAGGAATGCCTGATCGGGCGCAGCGCCCGCTTTCCCGAAGGCATGTATTCCGCCTTCGCCGGCTTCATCGAACCTGGCGAGACGATGGAAGAAGCGGTGCGGCGCGAGTTGAAGGAAGAAGTCTCGCTGAACGTCACATCGGTCCGTTATCACGCCTCGCAGCCCTGGCCTTTTCCATCGTCGCTGATGTTGGGATGCTATGCGCAAGCTGTGTCGCGGGATTTTCGCATCGACGAGCACGAGATCGAACATGCGCGCTGGATGACCAAGAGCGAGGTCCGGGCACGGCTGGCGGATCAGATTGACGACGGGATCAAGATGCCCGGCGCCATCGCCATCGCGCGGCTGTTGCTCGCGGACTGGGTGCAAGCGCCGTGATCATCCGCAGAGCCGGGCCGGACGATTATGACGCATTGGCGCGAATCTGGTTGGAAAGCTGGTATTCCACCGGCCTGAAAACCGTGTTCGATCCTGGTCTGGCAATGCTGCAAGCCCGCATCCCGGAGGAAATCGAAAAAGGCTGGGATCTTTATGCCGCCGACGAAGCGGGAGAAACCGTCGCGATGCTGGCGATACATCCGCGCGATTTTTATCTCGACCAGCTTTGGGTGGCGCCCGCACATCAGGGCCGTGGCATCGGCCGCACCCTGCTGGACTTTACGCGCGAGAAATTCCCGGACGAAATCTGGCTGCGTTGCGTGGTGCAGAACATCAAGGCCTGGCGCTGGTACGAGCGCGAAGGCTTTCTGTTCGAGGGTGAGGAAAATGTCCCGCCATCCGATATGCGGATGAAGCGCTATCGCTGGAAACGCGGCTGATTATTTCTTCTCATACGCCCGTGCCGGGCGCTTGACCGTGGCGCGCAGCATTTCGCTGCTCACTTCCGCAAGGCGATTCACATCCACGACCATCTCGAGTGTGATGCGCACTTTATTTCCGCTTGCCGGTTCGATCGCCGTGACGCGGACAGTGGTTTCTGGAAAGGCTGTCATGACGTTGCGCCCCTGAACCCAGGAGCAACCTAGCTCAAGGTGCAAAAACGCACAAACCGTCACACTAGCCCGGCATGTCCTCGCGGAAGGGATGGGCTGGATAAATGCCCATGATCACCAACTTGGAGGTGAAGAAGCCCAACTCTTCCAGTGCCCGCGCCACCGCCGGATCCTGGGGATGACCCTGGATGTCGGCATAGAATTGCGTGGCGTTGAACGAGCCGCCCAGCTGATAGGATTCCAGTTTGGTCATGTTGACGCCGTTGGTGGCGAAACCGCCCATCGCCTTGTAGAGCGCGGCGGGCACGTTGCGCACCCGGAAGACGAAGCTGGTGACGACCTTGCCATTGTTGGGCGCATCGTCCGGCTCACGCGACATGATGAGAAAGCGCGTCATGTTGTGATGCTCGTCTTCGACGTCGCGGGCAAGAACCTTCAGGCCATACAGTTCTCCCGCCAAGGTGGATGCCAAGGCTGCGCAGCTGGGATCCTTCAATTCCGCCACATGTTTGGCGGAGCCCGCCGTGTCGTACCAGTTCTGGGTGGCGAGCTTGCGTTCGCGCACAATGTTGCGGGCCTGCGCCAGGGCCGGCGCCTGGCTGTAAAGCGTCTTGATGCCTTCCAGGGTCGCGTCCTTCAGCCCCAGCAACTGGTGATGGATGGGCAGGAAATACTCGCCCACGATGTGCAGGCCCGATTCCGGCAGCAGATGATGAATGTCGGCGATGCGGCCGATCAGTGAATTCTCGATCGGGATGACGCAGAGATCGCAGTCGCCTGTCTTCACCGCCTCGATCGCGTCTTCAAAGCTGGCATGGGGAATGGCGGTGCCATGCGGGATCGCTTCGCGCGCCGCCAGATTGGCATAGGCGCCCGGCTCGCCCTGGAAGGCAACGCGCTTGGCGCGGCTGATCGATTTGGTCATGGCAGATTTTTCCGGGCGAAGAATTGCTGGGCTTTGGCGAGATCGGCGGGAGTATCGACACTGAGCGGCACGCTGTCCACGCGCGCCACCGCAATGCGCATGCCCGCTTCCAGGGCGCGCAACTGTTCCAGCTTCTCGCGGGTCTCCAGGGGCGAAGGCGGCAAGCCGACGAACCGCGCCAGAGCGTCGCGGCGATAGGCATAGATGCCGACATGATGAAACAGGGGCCCATCGCCGGTGGGGGCGGTCGCGCGGGTGAAGTAAAGCGCCCGGCCCAATTGTCCATCCGCGTCCCAGGCCACCACCGCCTTCACCACGCTGGGATTGCCCTCTTCGGACGGATCGGTGATCTGTGCCGCCAGGGTGGCGATGTCGGCGCCGCTTTGCGCCAGTGCGGCCGCAACAGCGCGGATTTGGCCCGGATCGAGCGCGGGCAGATCGCCCTGCAGATTGATCACCACGTCATGGTGACGCTGCGGGTCCAGTTTCTCCAACGCGGCATGGACGCGGTCGGAGCCCGAAGGCAGGTCCGGGTCGGTCAGCACGGCCCGCCCGCCCGCAGCCTCCACCGCCGCCACGATCTCTGCCTCGCCCGCCGCCACCACGACCGGACCCAACCCCGCCGCCTCGGCCTGGCGCAGCACCCGCACGATCATTGGCACCCCCCCGATATCGGCCAGCGGCTTTGCCGGCAGGCGGGTCGAAGCCAGGCGTGCGGGAATCAGCAGAATCGGGTTCATATCGACTTTCCAAGCCTGGGTGGCCAAGTCCGGCGGCCGCAGACCGGGGACAGACAGGCGGTTTTTTAGGCCGGGAACCGGCCCAAGGCCAGCCATAGACCCTTGATCTATGCGGCGCTTCGCCGCAATGACGCCAAGGGATGGGCGGGTAATGTCCCCCCGTATTTGGCCGGTCCGGAACACCGGTTTTAGGGAGCTTGCGCTTATGGATTCCTTTGAGTGGAACAAGATTATCGGCGCGGTCCTTGGCACGGCGATATTCATCTTCGTTGTGCGCCTGGGCGCCGAAACGCTCTATGAGCCCGAGATGCCTGCCAAGCCCGGCTATGTCGTGGAAGGCGTGGCCGAAGCGACCGCTGGCGGCGCCGCTGCCGTGCCTGTCGCCGAAGTGATTCCCGATTGGGGCACCGTGCTGCCCGCCGCCGACGTCGCGGGCGGCAAGACTGTCTCGGGCCGCTGCGAACAATGCCATGACCTGTCGAAGGGCGGCCCCAACAAGATCGGCCCCAACCTGTATGCGTTGGTCGACCGTGTGCGCGCCACCCATCCGGGCTTCGACTATTCGGGCGCCATGAAGGGCAAGCCCGGCAATTGGACCTACGACGAGCTGTTCAAGTATCTGAAGTCGCCCGGCAGCTATATTCCCGGCAACAAGATGAGCTTCGCCGGACTTCCCCGCGAACAGGACCGCATCAACCTGATCGCCTATCTGCGCTCCGATGCGGACGCCCCGGTTGCGATTCCCGCGCCTGCTCCGAAGACTGCGGCACCCGCCGCGGCCCCGGCTGGTGCGGCCCCTGCTGCCGGTGCAGCGCCTGCTGCGGCTCCGGCTGCCGGCGCAGCCCCCGCAGAGGCTGCAAAGCCGGCGGCTCCCGCAGAAGCGCCGAAGAAGTAAGAGCGCAAGCTGGCAAAGCCAAAAGTCCTTTTCATGTTGCCGCCGGGCTGGGACGCCCTCGGCAAGAGCAGTTTTTCGTCTGATGATTTTGAAGCGGTCCTGGACGGACGCGAGGACTACAAGCCGGAAGAGATCACCTATTTCTCCGGCTTCCGCCCGCCGCCGGGCTTTCTGAAAACACTTCCCAACCTGAAAGCGATGTTTTCGCTGGGCGCGGGCGTGGACGGTTTTCTGCGCGATCCCGAACTGCCCCGCTTGCCGCTGACGCGCTTTGTCGATCCCACCTTGATGCATGAGATGGCGCAGTATGTGGTGATGCATGTGCTGATCGCCCATCGCGGCCAGCGCTTCTTCGATGCCGCACAGCAGGAAAGCACATGGCGCCAGCGCATGCTGGCGCGGGCCTCGCGCGACACCCGCATCGGGATTTTGGGTCTTGGCGATATCGGCGGCACCATCGCCACCAGCCTGTTGCCGTTCGACTTCCAGCTCTCGGGCTGGAGCCGCACGCGCAAGAACCTTCCCGGTGTGAAAAGCTTTGCCGGTGAAGCCGAGTTGCCGCAATTCCTGGGGCAATGCGATTATCTGGTCTGCGTGCTGCCGCTGACCGACGACACGCGCGGTATCATCGATGCCAAACTTTTCGCGCAACTTCCCAAGGGAGCCTGGGTGGTCAACGTGGCGCGCGGCGCCCATCTGATCGAAGAGGATCTGATCGCCGCCCTGGATTCGGGGCATCTGGCAGGCGCAGTGCTCGATGTCTTCCAGGCCGAGCCCTTGCCGGACAACAGTCCGATCTGGCGGCATCCGAAAATCACCGCCACACCCCATATCGCAGGCATCACTGATGCACGGGCGGCGCTCGCCTATGTCGGCGATTGCGTCCGGCGTTGCGAAAGTGGGCGCGCGCTGGAAAATATCGTGGATTTGGGTAGAGGGTATTAGCCCCCTCTGTCCGCCACGCGGGCAGTGAGGCCGAAAATAAAATCTCAAGTTGAGATTTTATCGGCCGAACGCTAGCGGACATCTCCCCCGCCAATGGCTTCGCCATGCGGGGGCGAAGGCCAGTGACTGGTCCTAGATCACAATCTCTTGATCATCGTCACCGGCATGGCGATGCGTTCAACGGCCTTGGAAAACGGCTCGCTTATCACCTGCATGTGAAAAGCATTGGCGTGCAACAAGGTCTCGCCATCGCGCATCACGCCCATATGGCCCTTCCAGAACACCAGATCGCCGCGTTTCAACTTGGCGCCCAGCACGGTCTGGCCCAGCGACCGCTCCATCATGTCGGTATCGCGCGGTGCGGAAATGCCCGATGCTTGAAGAGAGGTCTGGATCAGGCCGGAGCAATCCAGTCCCTGAAATGTCTTGCCGCCCCAGACATAGGGCACGCCCATGAACTGTTCCGCCATCGCGACAAAATCCGGCGCAACCTGACCCAGCGGCGCCAAAGCGCGGACATGGACAAAGCCGCCATCGGTCGCAACGAAATGGCCGGCCTGTGTCCCCAATTGCAGCATCGCATTCAGCGGCAACATGTCGTGCATGGGAGATGTCACGTCCGGCGCGGAAAGCAGCGGCGTCAGCGGCAGGATCACCCGCGCATCGGGCTGTGCAATCGGGCCGAGAGACACTTCATGCATATAACCGACATACGAGTCCGTCTGCGCCTGCACCCAGGCCCAGCCATCCTTGCGCTCATAGACAGTGACGGTTTCTCCCAGCAGCAACTCGCTGTCCTGAGACGCTTCGTCGGACGGCGTCGCTCGCAAGGCGGCGCGTCCCCGGATCACGGAATGCGGCACGCCTTCGACGAAGCGCGCGGCTTCGACATCGCCCTTCAGAAAAGCCGCAGCGAGATCGGGACGTGCCGGCGTCAATCGTCTATCGGCCATAACGCTCCTTCAGCAGCGCATACAGCGCCCGCGCCGCATTGGCTTCACCGCCGATCCTGCGGCCCGGCTTTGGCCGGTCCACCCAGCCGGGGATATCGAGATGCAACCAGCTTACGGCCTTCTCAACAAAGCGATTGAGAAACAGGGCCGCGGTGATGGCGCCCGCCAGATTATAGCTGGGACTGTTGGTGAGATCTGCGACCGCGCCAGCGATCGCTGGTTCGTAGCCGCGCCACAAAGGCAGCCGCCAGACCGGGTCGCTCACTTCGGCCGCATGCCGCGACAGATCGGCAGCAAGCTTTTCGTCATCGGTGAAGAAAGGCGGCAACTCCATGCCGGTGGCCATGCGCGCCGCGCCCGTCAGGGTGGCGCAGTCGATCAGAAGCTCGGGGGCCTCATCGTCGGCATCCGCCAGCGCATCCGCCAGAACCAACCGCCCTTCCGCATCGGTGTTGCCGATCTCCACCGTCAGGCCCTTGCGGCTCTTGAACACATCGCTGGGGCGATACGCATTTCCGGAAACGGAATTTTCCACGGCGGGGATGAGAACGCGCAAGCGCAGATTCAATTTCGCATCCATGATCATTTGGGCCAGGCCCAGCACCACCGCCGCGCCGCCCATGTCCTTTTTCATGGTCGCCATGCCGGACGTCGGCTTCAGATTATAGCCGCCGGTATCGAAACAGACGCCCTTGCCCACCAACGTGACCTTGGGCGCGCCAGGCTTGCCCCAGAGAAGTTCGATCAGCTGCGGCGCCCGCACCGAACCCTGGCCCACGGCAGCGATCAGGGGATAGTCGCGCTTCAGCGCGGCACCGCTCACGCTGCGGAATTTCGCACCCTGTCCGCGCGCAAGTTGCCGTGCCGCATCCGCCAGCTCGGCAGGCCCCATGTCATTGGGCGGCGTGTTGATGAGATCGCGGGCGAGATACACGCCGGACGCAAGGCGTGAGACCTCCGCGCCATCCACACCGGACGGCAGCACCAATTTCAGATTGCGCTTTTTCGGCTTTCTGTAGCGATCGAACGCATAAAGCCCCAAAGTCCAGGCCAGCGCGGCTTGTGCACCGCCGCAAAAGTCTGGCACCTCGCCCAGGCGATAGACGCCATCCGGCAATTGCTCGGAGAAAGCCGCCAATGCCAGGGCATCTTCGCTTTTGCCCAATCCCAGCACCGCCGCTGCAATGCCGCCCCGGCCAGGGATAAGGCGCATCTCGCCTTCCTTGGCCGTGAATCCAGCGGCCTTGAGAAACGCAGCGCGCTGGCACCAGGCCGTTGCATCCTTTGCCCGCACCGCATGCAGGGGAATTGCATTCCCGGCATTTTTTACAAGGCTTGGATGCATCGCGGGCTCTTCAACTCAGCGCGCCAATGTTATGAATTAAATTCGCCTCAAGGCCAAGGAGACTTGCATGTCCTACACGTTGATCGTCGGCACCAAGGGTTGGTCGAGCTGGTCGCTGCGGCCCTATCTGGCGTTGTGCGCCACCGGACAGGTTTTCGAAGAAACGTTGATTCAGCTGCGCGAAACGCAACACAACGCCACGCGCGACGCGATCCGAAAATTCTCCGGTGCCGGCCGCGTGCCGGTGTTGAAGATCGAAGACGGCGGCAGGACCGTGACGGTGTGGGACAGCCTCGCGATCTGCGAGACCATCGCCGAACGCCATCCCGAAGCGGTTTTGTGGCCGGACGATTGGGCCGCGCGGGCGCAGGCGCGCGCCATATGCGCCGAAATGCATAGCGGGTTTCCGGATCTGCGCGACCAGTTGGGCATGGATTTCGCCCGTACTTTACCGATGCCGGATCTGCGGCCACAGACCAAAGAACAGATCGAGCGCATACTTTTCATCTGGGAGACAGCGCTGGCGGAGCATGGTGCATCCGGCGGTTTTCTGTTCGGACGCTTTTCCATCGCCGATTGCATGTATGCGCCGGTGGTGTCCCGCTTCACCACATACGGTGTAAATGTTTCGGCGCCGGTGAAAGAGTATATGGCACGCATCTGGGCGCTGCCCGGCATGCAGGCCTGGCTGAAAGCATCAAAACAAGAGGTGGCGGACGGAGTTTCCTAGCGCTGCGCCGCGCGGGACGCTTCGGCGTAGAAACGCGCCGAACCCGGATGCAGTGCGGCAGGCGGCATCAGGGCGGCGGTATTGAGACCGATCTCGCGCGCCGAAGGGTGACTGGCGCTGAGCGCGTCGCGGTTGGCCGGATTGAACAGCGCGCGCGTGATGCCATAGACGAGATTATCCGGCACGCTATCGCGCACGACCCAGAGCGCGCGTGTCGAAACCGTCGCGACCGGCTCGTGTCCGGGATAGGCGATGGTCGCCAGCTCAAGCGACGGCTCGCTTTTCACCAGCTTATCCCGCGTCGGCCCTGTGATGGGTAAAAGCCTCGCTGTGTGACTGGACAACAGATCGCCGACCCCTTCGATGGGTATGCCGCCTACCGCGAAGAAAGCGTCCAGCTTGGCCTGTTTCATCAAGGCAATGGCGCCCGGCGTATCCAGCGACATCTGCTTCAGCCGCGCTTCCGGAACGCGGTAAGCGGTGAGGATCTCGCGGGCGGTGAAGCCGACACCCGATCCCGCCAGGCCCAGCGACACGCGTTTGCCCTTGAGATCCGCCAGGCTCTTGATGTTTGCCTTTTCGCTGACGACCAGATGCACGTCCTCGCTGAACAGGGATGCGATTACCCGCAAATGGGTCTGCTTGCCCTTGGCTTTGAACGGCCCGGCGCCCTTGACCGCGGCGGCGATGACATCGCTCTGGGCCAGGCCGGACTCGACCGCGCCATCGTTAACAGAAAGTAAATTGTCCATGGTGCCGTCGCTGGTGCGGGCGCTGACGATCAGTCCGGCCGGGCCACAGACATCGGCCTTTTCGCAACGATTGACTCCCGGTGGATGGCTGATCAGTCCGGCGATGGCCTCGCCCACCGGAAAAAACGTCCCTGTGGTGGAGCCGGTCGCGATCTGGAATGAAATGCGGGGCGTGTCGGCCGTTGCCATCGCCGCGCTCAAAGCCAGCACCGCAAATGCGGCGACGACTCCCAAGGCGGCAGGACGGCGTGACATGAGGTGCATTAACCTCTCTTATTGCGTCAGGATTAGGACCGCAGCCCTTTTATGGACGAATCTCTTCGGTGCGATACTGATCCTTTCCATATGGATAGGCCAATATATTTAAGGGTTTATTGACTGAAGACCGCCATGCTGAAGCCTGATTGAAACCAGGGTCCGCCATGACGCGTTTCACCGCTCCTTTGATCGCTGTTCTGTTGTGCAGCACCATGCTGGCCGGTTGCGCCAGCGACGGTATCGGCGGCTTGTTCTCGGCCAAGAAAACCGAAACCGCCAAGGCTGAAGCCGCAAAGGCCGATGCCGCCGCCAGCAGCGACATGCCCCTCACCATGGATATCGAAACCGGCGTTCGCCAGGCGCAGGCCCAGCGCGCGGCGCAGCACTACGACGAAGCGATCCGCACCCTGTCACAGCTGATGATGGTGGCGTCCGACGATCCGCGCGTGATCGGCGAATATGGCAAGACTCTCACGGAAAAAGGCCGCGCCCAGGACGCCGTGCAATTTCTCACCCGCGCCACACAGCTGCAGCCCGGCGATTGGACCTTCTATTCGGCGTTGGGCGTGGCCTATGACCAGGTGGGCGATCAGTCCGCGGCGCGCATGGCCTATGAGCATGCGCTGAAGCTGAACCCGAACGAGCCCAGCATCCTGAACAATTACGCCTTGTCGCGCATGCTGGCCAACGATCCCGACACCGCGCGCCAGCTGATTGCACGCGCCCAGACCGCGGGCGGCGCAACCGATCCCAAGATCGCGCGCAACGTCGAAATGGTGAACAAGCTGATGCCCGCCGCGCAGCCTGCGCCGACACCAGCACCGGCTCCCGTGCAAAAAGCGGCTGCGATCGAGACTCCTGTAACGGTAAGCACGCCAGTGGCGGTCAATGCCAGCCCACTGCCTCCGGCCACGCCGAGCGCACAGAATACGCCCGCGCATCCGGCGCCCAAAGTCGTGATGCAGGCCGTGCCGGTGGATCCGCTGGCCGGGCCCGCAAAGTCCGCGAGCCATGAGCCCACGCCGCTTGCCACGCATGTGGTTGCCGAAAAACCCGCGGCGCCGAAACCCGATGCCAAGGTTGCTGTCAAAGCGGAACCTGTCAAAGCCGCGGCCGCCAAAGTCGAACCCGCCAAATCCGCCGGCACCACTGTCGCCACGGCCAAGCCGGAGCTCAAACCGGAAGCGAAGCCCGTGAAGACCGAAGTCAAGTCGGCCGCGAAGACGCCGGCCAAACCGGCATCCAAGGCGATTCCGGCTCTGCGCCAGACCGCTTCGGCTTACTAAGTCTGCCCCACCCTCTGCCCGACAGGCAGCGAGGTCGAAAAATAAAAGCTCCAGTGCAGCTTTTATCAACTGAACGCTGGTCGCCATTCGATACGCTGACGCTGCCACACCAGCCGCCGATGGCTTTGCCATGCGGGGAAGAAAGCCTCGGCCTGAGCGCCCCACACGGACGTCGCAATTTTCTGCGGTCCCATCTCGCTCCGGGACATTCGCGTTCGATTGGAGCTTCGATCTTGCTTGCGGCGGCATGTGAGCAGACAAGCGCCTGGCCAAACGCCTTGCCGGCCAGCCGATAGAGATCATCCTGCCGCGCCCATGCTCTGCACATGAACGGGAAATCGCATGGCAGGGGGATTTCTTACAGTTCGTCGGAAAGGCAGAGCGGCCCTGGCGTGACCCCAGCGTGAGTGCCGCGGTGCCCTAATGCGTCATGTGCATGGCGCGCAGAGCCGCGGGACCGAGAATCACGACAAACAGGCACGGCAGGAAGAAAATAATCATCGGCACGGTCAGCTTGGCGGGCAGCGAAGCCGCTTTCTGCTCGGCGAGCTGCATCCGCATTTCGCGATTTTCCTGCGCGGTGATGCGCAGCGCCTGACCCATGGGAGTACCGTATTTCTCAGCTTGGTTGAGCGCGATAGCCACCGACTTGACGCCGGAATGGCCACAGCGCTTCGCCAGATTGTCGAAGGCTACGGTGCGATCGGGCAGGTAGGAAAGCTCGGCGGTGGTAAGGCCCAATTCTTCCGCCAGTTCCACCGACTGCGTACCGATCTCGGCGGCGACCTTGCCAAAAGCACTCTCTATCGACATGCCGGATTCCACGCAGATCAGCATCAGATCCAGTGCATCGGGGAATGCCCGCATGATGGATTGCTGGCGGCGCGACGTCAGGTTGGAGATGAAGAGGTCCGGAAGATAATAGCCCACCAATGCCGCCGCGAACGCGGCGGAAACCTTCGTCATGGTGGCATAATGAAAATGAGTCACGACGAAGAGATAGATAAGCGCCACCAGAAGGAGCAATGGCGGGGCCACGAAGCGAAAGAACATGAACGCAATCAGCGGCGCCTGGCCGCGATAGCCCGCTCGAGCAAGCTTGGCCTTGCTGTCCTCGGATTCCAGCATATTCGTCAGCTTGAACCGGTCGAGAGTGGCTTTCATCAAACTGGATGGTGCGACGCGTAAAGCGGCACGCTTGGTATTCAGGCTCGCGTGATGCTTGGCGCGCAATTCTTCACGGCGCCGCGCCACCGACTTCAGGCGATCGCCCAAGCCGTCGCGATCGATCAGCGGAAGACCAACGGTCGCGATCGTCGCAAACGCAAGAATCGCCGCCGCCGCTGTGGCGAGGAACGTCTTGTCGAACAGGATATTGAGAATGCCGAGGTCGGACATGATGGTCTTTAATGTTTGAAGTTGATCATTTTGCGCATCACCATGATGCCTGTTCCCATCCAAAGGAGGCAGCCACCCAACAGCAGGTTGCCGGCCCGTTCGCTGAAAAGCAGGTTGATGTAAGCGGGTGTGGTCAGCCAGACGATACCCATCACGGCCGGCGGCAGTGACCCGATGATGCCGGCGGACGCCTTGGCTTCCGAGGACATCGCCTTGATTTTACCTTCCAAGCGCTTGCGGTCGCGCAAAACGAACGCAAGATTGGACAAGGCCTCCGACAGATTGCCGCCTGATTTGGCTTGGATTGTCATCACGATGGCAAAGAAGCCCACCTCGGACGTGGGCATGTTTTCATGCATCTTCTTGAGACCCTGTTCCAGGGTTATGCCCACCTTGAGAGCGTCCACCAGCCGAGTAAATTCGGCTCCCACAGGATCGGGCGATTCACGCGCCACGATGCGCAACGCTTCGTTGGTGGGAAGCCCGGAACGCACCGAGCGAACGATAACGTCGATGGCGCCGGCAAACTCTTTGGTGAACTTCTTTTTGCGGCGATTGAAGAGAAATCCCAATACCCAGCGCGGCAGGCCCAGGCTCGCGGCGAACACCGCCATGCCCAAGACCAGCAACGGCTGGTGGGTTAGCAGGCAGATCAATGCCGTGACTACGCCAACGGCGCCGCTGGCGATCCAAAAATTTCGCGGGCTGGCATTGCTGAAGCCGGCCTGCTCAAGCCGGCGGCGCAGTGTCGGTTTGTTCTTAGCGCGCATCGCCGCCTGGTTCTTCTCCACATCCTTGAGAAGCGTGGCGAAGCCTTTGCGTTTCTGCGCCGCTTC
>JBEPVO010000006.1:0-42655 GCA_041690975.1 Alphaproteobacteria bacterium | reverse complement strand
GTGAGTCGGTCGGCATGCACACCGCCACGGGCATAGGCGCTGACCCGCTTTTTCAAGCTCTTGGCCTTGCCCACATACAGGACATCGCCCGCCGCATTCAGCATGCGGTAAACGCCGGGCTGATCGGGAAGGGTCTTCAGATAGGCGGCGATGCGTTCGGCGCCCTTGAGCGGGCGCGTCTCGGAATCCATGACAGCAATATATTAGAGCGGTTCCAGGAAAAGTGTGTAGCGGTTTTCCGTCCGGAACCGCGACAAAATAAGGAGATAGAGTGTTTTCGCGATTCAGTGAAACGCGAAAACACTCTAGCGCGTGCGCTCGATTTCCACGCCTGCGCTCTCAGCATTCGACAGGGCATGGAGCTTTTCCACCCGGACCCGGGCGGTCTTGACGCGGTCATCCGCGAAACAGGCCGCCGCGATGCGCTCGGCCAGGGTCTCGATCAGCCGGATATGGCCTTCGGCGATCATTTCGCGGATCTTGGTCTCGATCACCCCGTAATCCACAACCTTGGCAAGGTCGTCGCCCAGGTCAATCAGATCTTCCACCGCCAAATCGACGTTGATGCGGACGGGCTGCTGCTTGCCATGCTCATGCCGCCACACCCCGATCTGGGCCGGCAGTTCCAAATTGCGGATGAAGACGTGGCGGATGCCGCGTGCGGCATCGGCGATGACATGGGGTTGGGCTTTGGTCATTCGCTCACCCGCACATCGGGGGTCTGCCAGATCAAATGCTGGCCGCCATCCACCGCCAGCATCTGGCCGGTGACAGCTTCGGCTTCCAGCAGATAGCGCACGGCCTGCGCCACATCATCCGGTTCGGCGCCGCGCTTGAGCACCGTGGCATCGCGCTGGCGGGCGAAATCCTCTTCCGACTGGCGGGCATTGCGCATGGTGGGGCCCGGGCCGATGGCGTTGACACGGATGTTCGGGCCCAACGCCTGGGACAAGGTGGTGGTGAGCCAATAGAGCCCCGCCTTGGACAGACTGTAGGAGATGAATTGCGGCGTCGGCTTCAGCACGCGCTGGTCGACGATATTGACGATGGCGCCTTTACCTGTGACCTGCCGGGCGAATGCCTGCGACAGCACGAAGGGCGCGCGCAGATTGGTTTCCATATGCGCATCCCAGGAGGCGCGGCTGGCGCTCTGCCAATCGTCATTCTCGAAAATCGAGGCGGAATTGACCAGCGCGGTGAGGGGGCCGAGTTCGGCGACGGCGCGGCCGATCAACTGTATGGTCTCTTCTTCGCGCGACAGATTGGCTTTCAAGGTCGCGGCTTTCACGCCCAGGGCACGAACCGCATCGGCAGCGCTTTCCGCTTCATCGGCAGAGCCGTGATAATGGATCGCCACATTCCAGCCCACGCTTGCCAGATGCAGGGCGATGGCGCGTCCCAGCCGCTTGGCGGCGCCGGTGACAAGAGCGGTTTTTGTAGACGTCATTTCAGGGAAACGTCATTTCAAGGATCAGTGATAGCCGATATCGCCGCGCACCTTGCCCCGGAACACCCAATAAGACCACCCCGTATAGACGAAGATGATCGGCAGCAGGAACAAGGTGCCCACGCCCAGGAATATCTGGGTGCTGGGATCGGATGCTGCTTGCTCCAGCGAGAAATGATGCGGCACGATCATGGGGAACAGGCTGATGGCGATGCCCAGATAGGCCAGTGAGAAAAGCAGGATCGCATAGAAGAACGGCGCCGCATCCATCTTCTTCGCCACGGCGCGCCACCACAGAAAACCTGTAACGGCAGTGGCGAGCGGTACTGGCGACAGGAACAGAATGTTGGGCCAGGAAAACCAGCGGCGCGCGATGTCGGGATCGATGAAGGGCGTCCACAGGCTCACCACGCCGACTGCCGCGAAGGTGCCCAGGAACGCATGCATCGCCCAACGCCGCGCTTGTTCCGCCAGCGCGCCTTCGGTTTTCAGAATCAGCCAGCAGGCGCCCAACAGACTGTAACCGCACATCAATGCCAATCCGGTGAATAGCGAGAAGGGCGTGAAGCAGTCGAACGAGCCGCCCACGAAATGACGGCCCTCGACATCAAAGCCCTGGATGAAAGCGCCCAGCACGATGCCTTGCGCGAAGGTCGCCACTGCCGATCCGATGGAGAAGGCATAGTCCCAGGCGTGGCGATGCTCGGCATCGCGGAATTGAAATTCAAACGCCACGCCGCGAAACACCAGCGCCAGCAGCATCACCAGAATGGGGAAATAGACGGCGGGCAGGATGATGGCGAATGCCACGGGGAAGGCCGCGAGCAGACCCAATCCGCCCAGCACCAGCCAGGTCTCGTTGCCGTCCCAGATCGGCGCGATGGAATTCATCATCGCCTGGCGGTCGGCGCGGGTCTTGGCGAAATTGTAGAGAATGCCGATGCCCAGATCGAAGCCATCAAGCACGACATAGAAGAACACCGCCGCGCCCAGGATCAAGGTCCATACCGGTACGATGCTCATGGCGCCCCCATCCCCGGCGGCGCTTTCACCGGCCCTGCGGGGCGTCCGCCACCGACCGGACCCACAATGTCGCCCGGACCGCGCTTCATCGCGCGCGCCATGAACCAGACGCCCACCGGATAGACAATCAGATAGACCACCGCATAACCGGTGAGCGAGATCAGGACATCGCGGCCGGTGAGTGATGGCGTCACGGAGTCGGCGGTGCGCAGCAGGCCATAAACGGTCCAGGGCTGGCGGCCCACTTCGGTGGTCGTCCAGCCCGCCAGCACCGCCAGAAAGCCAATGGGTCCGCACCAGATCAGGGTCTTGAGGAACCAGTCGCTGCTGAACAATCGCCCGCCAAATCGCAAGGCCCAGCCCAACGCCACCAGCGCCAGCATCAACAGGCCCAAACCCACCATGATGCGGAAGGCGAAGAAAGGCACGATCACCGGGGCGCGATCCTTGGCCGGATAATCCTTCAGGCCCGGCACCACGCCATTGATGTCATGGGTGAGGATCAGGCTGCCCAGCAATGGCACTTCGATGGCGGCGCGATTGGTTTCGCCGGCCTGGTCGGGAATCGCAAACAGGATGAGCGGCGCGCGCGCTTCGCGATTCCAGTGCGCTTCGATCGCGGCAATCTTGGCGGGCTGGTATTCGAGCGTGTTCAGTCCATGCATGTCGCCCAGCAGGATCTGCAGCGGCACCAGCACCGCCAGCAAGGTCAGAGTGGTGGTCAGCATCACCTTGCCTTCGGCGGCGAACTCTTTTTTGCGGATCAGCCACGCGCCCACCGCCAGCACGACAAAGCCGGTGGTGACATAGAAGGCGTCCACCGTATGCGCCAGGCGATAGGGAAAGGAGGGATTGAAGACGATCGCCATCCAGTCGACCGGCACGAAGCGCCCGTCCACCATGCGATAACCCGTAGGCGTCTGCATCCAGCTGTTGGTCGAGAGAATCCAGAAGGACGACAGCAAGGTGCCGAACGCCACCAGCAGCGCGGAACAGAAATGTGCCCATGGCGGCACCAGCTTGCGCCCGAACAGCAACACGCCCAGGAAGCCCGCTTCCAGGGTGAATGCGGTCAGGCCTTCATAGGCCAGCAACGGCGAAACGATATTGGCGGTGATGTCGGAAAAGCGGCTCCAATTGGTGCCGAACTGGAACGGCATCACCACGCCGGTCACCACGCCCATGCCGAAGGCGATGGCGAAGAGGCGGAGCCAGAAGCTGGAGATGCGGAAATAGATTTCCTTGCCGGTGAAGAAATACAGGCCTTCCAGCAGGGCGATATAAGAAGCGATGCCGACCGTGAATGCAGGCAGCAATATGTGCCAGGCAATCACCCAGCCGAACTGAAGACGCGACAGGATAACGGGGTCCAGCGTCATGCCGGAAACCTAGCGCAAATCTTCCGCGACGGCTTGCGACAAACTCGCCCGATATTCGCTTTATTGCCCGATACTCGCTTTATTGAATGAACCCGACGCGGCGTTTGACCTCATCCATCACCGGGGCGGCGATGGCGCGGGCCCGCTGGGCGCCGGATTTGAGGGTGCGTTCGATTTCGGCGGGATCGGCCAGAAGGCGGCGCATCTCCGCCGTAACCGGCCCGATCTTGGCCACGGTGAGGTCCGCAAGCACTTGCTTGAAACCGGAAAATTGCTGACCTGCGAATTCGGCGATCACCGCCTCCTGGGTCTTGTCGGCCAGCGCGGCATAGATGTTGAGAAGGTTTTCCGCTTCCGGCCGGTCCTTCAGTCCGTCCTTGCTGTCGGGCAGGGGCAGCGGATCGGTCTTGGCGCGGCGGATCTTGTTGGCAATGGAATCGGCATCATCCGTGAGGTTGATGCGCGACAGGTCGCTTTCTTCCGACTTGGACATTTTCTTGGTCCCGTCGCGCAGGCTCATCACCCGGGTGGCAGCGCCGGTGATCACCGGCTCGGGCAGCGGGAAGAAATCCGGCGCGCCGAAATCATTGTTGAATTTCTGGGCGATGTCGCGCGACAGCTCCAGATGTTGCTTCTGGTCCTCGCCCACCGGCACATGCGTCGCCTTGTAGACCAGAATGTCTGCCGCCATCAGCACCGGATAGGTATAGAGGCCGACCGACGAGCGCTCCTTGTGCTTGCCGGATTTTTCCTTGAACTGGGTCATGCGGTCCATCCAGCCCAGCCGCGCCACGCAATTGAAGATCCAGGACAGTTCGGCATGTTCCGGCACCTGGCCCTGATTGAAGACGGGCGAGCGCGCGGGATCGACACCGGCGGCGATATAGGCTGCCGCGACTTCGCGGGTGGCGCGCGCCAATTCTTCGGGCTTGCCATAAGCGGCCTCGGTGGTGATGGCGTGCATATCGACCACGCAGAACAGGCAAGGCATCTCGTTCTGCATCCGCACCCAGTTCTTGAGCGCGCCCAGATAATTGCCCAGATGCAGCGTGTTGGTGGGCTGCATGCCTGAAAGTACGAGGGATTTGTGTGTGGTCATTGGCCCGCATTTTTCGGAGTTGCCCAGCAACAGCGTCGGGCAACGGGACGCGGTTTTCCGCAAAAAATGCGGCATGAGTCAAGTTTTCTTCGGGCTTTATGCCTTGCGCGGCATGTGCCTTCAAGGGTTTCCGGCCAGGGCCTTTTTCAGTCGATCCTCGACCGCCGCGATGCGGTCAGGATGGCGAATTTTGTGACCGAAACCGTCGCGGACATAGAAAACGTCCACCGCCCGCTCGCCATAGGTGGCGATCATGGAATTGGAGATCGAAAGCCCGCATTCAAACAGGGCCTGGGTGACGTCATAGAGGAAACCGGGCCGGTCCAGCCCTTCCACTTCGATCACACTGGCGATCTGCGAGGCTTCATTGTCGAAATGGACCTTGGGCGTGATGGTAAAGGCGCTGGTCCGGGCGCGCAGCGGCCGCCGGTCGGTCAGTGCGCGGCGCGGCCAGATCTCGCCCCGCACGGTCTTTTCAATGGTCTGTATCAGCCGCCTCAGCCGGTCGGGGTCGTCGAAGGCCAGCCCCTCCATGTCCTGCACCGAGAAAATATCCAGTGCGAAACCATGGCTGGTGGTGGTGACTTTGGCGTCGACGATGGAGCCGCCCGACATCGCGATGGCGCCGGCGAATTGCGAGAACAATCCCGCATGGTCGGGCGTGTAGAGAACGATCTCGGTCACATCGCGGAAATTGCTGGGCTCGGCGCCCACCGTCAGCAAGTCTCCGGCGCGGTCGGCCTTCAGCATCAGCCGGGCATGGCGTTCGTGTTCGTCGGTGTCGAAGGCCAGCCAATAGCTGTCGTAATGCCGCGCCAGCAATTGCGCCCGCTCCGCTTCCGGCACGTCGGCCAGGCGTGCATCCAGCGCCAGCTTGGCGGATTCGACCCGCGCGCCGCGCGCGGGCGCCTGGTCGCCGCCCGCCATCAGTTGCTCCGCGGCATGATAGAGTTCGCGCAGGAGTTGGCCCTTCCAGCCATTCCAGACGCCCGGACCGACGGCGCGGATATCGGCGACGGTCAGCACCAGTAGGACACGCAGCATTTCCGGTGTCTGCACCTGGGCGACGAAATCACGGACAGTGGTGGGATCGGAAATATCGCGGCGCTGGGCGGTATCGCTCATCACCAGGTGATTTTTCACCAGCCACGCCACGGCGTCCGTATCGGCAGGCGACAATCCCAGGCGCGGACAAAGGCTGCGCGCGATTTCCGCACCCACCACGCTGTGATCGCCGGGAAGCCCCTTGGCGATGTCATGCAGCAGGATGGCGCAGAACAGAACCGCGCGTGACTGGACGCGCTTGATCACTTCGGTGGAAAGCGGATTGTCTTCCTGATGCTCGCCCCTCTCGATCGATGCGACATTGCCCACGGCGCGGATCAGATGCTCGTCCACCGTATAATGGTGGTACATGTTGAACTGCATTAGCCCCACGGCATGGCCGAACTCCGGCAGGAAGCGGCCCAGCACGCCCGCCTCGTTCATCATGCGCAGCGCCCATTCCGGATTGTGGCGTGAGGTCAGCGTTTCCAGGAAAATGCGGTTGGCGTCCGGATTGTTGCGCAGATCATCCGTGATCAGGTCCAGCGAGCGCGTCAGGGTGCGCAAGGCATGGGGATGGATGTCGACATTCTTCTCGTCGGCCATCTGAAAGATACGCAGGATGTTGACCGGATCGCGAATGAAACTTTGCGGACCTGCGGTCAGCCGGCCATTCTCGACATAGAAATCGTCGCTGGGTTCGCGCGGCTTCAAAAAGCCCGGCAGCATGCGGGTGAGCGAGGTCTTCGGCTTCTTGTGCTGTTCTTCCAGCGCGGCGATGAAGATGCGGGTGAGATCGCCCACATCCTTGGCCACCAGAAAGTAGGCGCGCATGAAGGCTTCCACCGCTCGGCGCGGCTTTTCTGGGTCGCTGTAACCCAATGCCGCCGCCAGCCCGGTCTGAACATCGAAGGACAGCCGTTCTTCCGCCCGGCCCAGCAGGTAATGCAGGTGCACCCGCACATTCCACAGAAAGGCTTCGGCTTTCTGGAAGATGCGATATTCGTCGGCGGTGAAGACATTGTGCTGGATCAGGTCCGACGCGTCTTCGACGTGATAGAGATATTTTCCGATCCAATAGAGGGTCTGCAAGTCGCGCAGCCCCCCTTTGCTTTCTTTGATGTTGGGCTCGACCAGATAACGGCTTTCGCCCTGGCGGGTATGGCGCGCTTCGCGCTCAGCCAGCTTGGCTTCCACGAAATCCTGCCCATTGCCGGTGGCGATCTCTTTCCAGAAGCTCACGCGCAACTGGTCGTACAGCGCATGGTCGCCCCAGATGAAGCGCGCTTCCAGCAAGGCGGTGCGGATAGTGATGTCCTGCTTGGCCAGCCGCACGCATTCCGCCAAGGAGCGGGTGGCATGGCCGACCTTCAGCCCCAGATCCCACAGCATGTAGAGAATGAATTCGATGACGCTTTCGCCCCAGGCGCTTTGTTTGAAGGGGCGCACGAACAACAGATCGATGTCCGATCCCGGCGCCAGTTCGCCGCGGCCATAGCCGCCGGTGGCGACGATGGAGAGGCGCTCGGCGGTGGTGGGGTTCTGCGCGTAATAGACATGCTTGACCGCAAAGTCATAGATCACCTGGATCAGCGCATCCTGCAACGCTGACAGCGCGCGCGATGCTTCCAGCCCCGGCAGATCATCCTGCTCCACCGCGTGCTGCACCGTGGCGCGCCCCGCGATGAAGGCCGCCTTGATCAGGCTGAGGCCGTCTTTGCGCAACGTGCTGGTGTCCGAACTTTCCTTCGCCAGCGCCGTCAGGGCATGGCGCAGGGCATCGGCATCGAGCAGCGCCGCCAGCGGCAATTCGGTGATGGGCTTCTGCAATCCCATCAGTGTTCTCCTGCCGTCATTGGCGCCGTCACTGATGTCTTCATTGGCCGGGGCAGCGGGCCTTGGGTGCGGATGACCACGCCGCAGGCGATGCGCGCGCCGGATTCGCCCATTGGCTGGCTGCGGTAATCGTCGCCGCGCTGATCCACGATGATGGCGACGCCGTCGCGGTCGAAGATCGAGCGCTTGCCATTGCCCAGCGCGAAACTGTTGACCAAGGTCTGCGCATGCAGATGGCCATCGGCGCCCGCGAACTGGTTGGGCAGATCACCGGCCAGCGGCCCGCCTTCCGCCAGGAAGCCGTGCTTGCGCTGCACCGCTCCCAAACCCAGGATCGGTCCGGCGCTGGTGAAGCCGGTCTTGGGATCGCAATTGCCTGAGACGTGAAGATGGACGCCGTGTGATCCCGGCGGCAGGCCGGTAAGGTCGAACTCCACCAGCACGCCGCGATTGATCGCCAGAAACGTAACAGTTCCGGCGGGCTTGCCATCCAGCATCTTCAGATGAGCGATGGCGCGCGGCTTGGCGGACGCGGATGTGGCAAAAAGGGTCAGCGCGGCGAGCGCCAGCAAAAGCCGGATCATGAGAACAGTCTAAGGCCTTCGGCACAGCAACGCCAAAGAGAAGCGGGAACCCGAACGGGCGGAATGGGTTTGAAAGATGCCGAAGGGCAACAGGAGATTTGATCCATGCGATTTTCCGGTATTGCCATTGCCCTGTCTGTCACCATCGGGCCCGCTTTTCTGCTTCCTCTGCTCACCAATGCGGCACAAGCCGTCCAGGACCAGCCGGAGATGATCGGCGGGGTCGAGACCGTCTGCACCGGGGTGGGCTCGGCCAAAGACAATCCGGCCTGGAGCGCCTATCCCGTCAAACTGGTATTCGCCAATCCGGCGGGCGAGAATTTGGCCCAGGTTCATGTCACCGTGATGCAAGGCGCCAAGCCGGTGGTGGAAACCGAATGCGATGCGCCCTGGGTGCTGATGAGGTTGCCGACGGGAACCTACAACGTCGCTGCGACCGTGCCGGGCAATGCCGGTCCCCGGGTTGGCAAGGCCAGCTTCGTGACAAAGGGCGGGGCGCAGCAGACCGTCAATGTGATCATTGCCCCCGGGCAATAGACAAAAAAAGAACACCGGCACGTTGCCGCGCCGGTGTTCCCATTACCCAAATGACCGCTTGATTAGGCGGACTTAAGGTTCGCCGCCTTCGCGCCACGCGCGTCGGGGACGATATCGAACGAGACCTTCTGGCCTTCTGTCAGGCTGCGCATGCCGGCAGCTTCCACGGCGGTGGCGTGCACGAACACGTCCTTGCCGCCGCCTTCCGGAGCGATAAAGCCGAAGCCCTTGGAGGTATTGAAAAACTTAACGGTTCCGATCGTCATAACGAAGTTCCTGCGTAGATTTTCCGGAACGGCGGAATGCCGGCCCGGGGAAGAGATTTCATCGGTCGCAGGGAAGGAAGTTATCTGTCTCGTCCAGGCGCGCACGGAAGGCGGCAGGATTTCTTCTACAGGTGCGCTTCGTCTGTGACGGGACTGGTCTCCACTTGGCCGCGACAATACGCGCAAACATGACCTATTGGCAAGGAACCGCGAGTCAGCTGGCTCGTAGTTCTTTCGCAGTTGCAATAGGTTGGGGGGCATATGGTTACCATCTACCACAATCCGTATTGCTCCAATTCCCGCCGCGCCCTGGAGGTCATCCGCGCTGCCGGGATCGAACCGCAGATCGTCGAATATCTGAAAATGCCTCTGTCCGAGGAGCGATTGCGCGAGCTGGTCGCACGGCTGGGTCAGCCCCTCCGATCCCTGGTGCGGGACAAGGAACCGGTCTTCGCGCAACTGGGTCTGGCGGATGCCGATGAGGCGGCGCTGTTCGCGGCGGTGGCGGCAAATCCCGTGCTGCTCAACCGGCCCATCGTGGTCAGCGCTAAAGGCGCCAAGCTGTGCCGCCCCGGCGATCAGGCGGCGTCACTGCTCTAGGACTGAGCGGAATCATACTCTGCGCGTTCTGTAGCCATGCGCGCGGTGAAACAGGATCAAGAAGGCCGGATCGTCCGCGAGGCGGTGGAATCCTCGGTGATCCATGCGATGGGCTATGACGCGGATCTCGCCGTGCTGGAGATCGAATTCGTCAGCGGCCAGGTTTATCGCTATCACTTCATTCCGCGCCGGATCTGGACCGAATTGCGCAATGCGCCGTCCAAGGGTGGCTATTTCGCGAGCGTCATCCGCGAAAAATTTCCGGTTACGCGCCTGCCGTAAAAGCGGCGGCGCGTCGCATAAAATTCAAGAATTGTTGTCAGACGGCTCGCCGGATCCCGGCACGTCCTTCTCGGCCTTGCGCTGGGCGGATTTCTCGGCGCGGCGCTCGGCCTTTTCGGCATGTTTCGCGGCCTGGGCGCGTTCGCGCTGCATGCGGTCCTGCCCGTAATTCGGCTTTTTGGGCGCCATTGCTCATCTCCGCGGATAAAAAGAAAAAGGCGGCGGAGATTTCTCTCCGCCGCCTTCTTTCAGGATTTTAGACGGCCTTCAGATTGACGGCTTTCGAACCCTTGGGGTCCGGCTGCACGTCGAACGAGACCTTCTGGCCTTCGGACAGCGAGCGCATGCCGGCGGCTTCGACGGCCGAGGCGTGCACGAACACGTCCTTGTTGCCGCCTTCCGGCGAGATGAAGCCAAAGCCCTTGGCGGTATTGAAGAATTTCACGGTGCCGATCGTCATTTTGGTATGCCTTTGCAGAGATTTACACCCCAGCGAATGCTAGGGCGGCGAAGACATTACAAGCAGGGAAGTGGGGCTGTCTGGGCCAGGCGCGCACGGGGCGGGTCGGGTATTAACAGTGCGCTTCTTCTGACGAGACGCCGTCGCGCGACTTCATTACGCGAAATGGGGGGGATTAGCAACGGCTAGGCGATTGGCGGCAGCGTGGGGTCGCGCGTAGCGCCGCCGCGATAGCGGGTGGCCCAAATCGAGACGAAGTTTAGCGCTCAATCGAAATAATTGTCATCTCGCCAAGCGGCTCGGCTGCTTCGACAATATCGCCCACGCGCGCGCCGATTACGGCAGCAGCCAGCGGTGCGCGGATGCTAATCAGGCCGCGCGCCGGATCGGCTTCATCCACGCCCACGATACGGAAGCTTTGCGTCCGGCCTTTGCGGGTGATGGTGACGGCGCTGCCGAATGCGACGGTGCTGTCGGAAGATGGTTGCACGATTTCGGCGCTCGCTTTGCGCACCGTCCAATAGCGCAGGTCGCGCTCCAGAGTTTCGCGCAGCAGGACATCGCTCTCGGTTTTCAGCGCCGTTTCGATCCGCACCACATGGGCATCGATCTGCGCCATACCTTCCGGCGTCACCAGATTGGGGCCTTCGTCCACCATTCTCTCTGGGGGACGTGCGGATTCGGAGCTTTCTTTGACGAAGGCGCGGGACATTTCGTTCCTTTGACGCCTCCCTCGCTTCGCTCGAAGAGGGGCCAGCTTTTCTAAGCTCGCGATGCTCGCCAAGAAAAGCTAGGCCAGGCGCGGGACATGGCGGGCAACCTCAGTTCATTCGCAGGCTAGTGGCTCCACTCCCTTTGTCATTCCCGGCCGAGCAATGGCGCTACTGCGCCTTTGCGAGGGGAAGGGAAGCCAGGTGTCGAAACCGTCTGTTTGTTTTCCACCTGGGTCCCCTTCCCTCATATCGCCTGCGGTGCGCAGGCGATATTCGCCGGGGATGACAGGGAGAGTTAACGCGCCCTGGAGCCGAAAGTCTTCGGCGCGTTCGGGCGGCCGGCGCGTTGCAGGCGTTTGCGGCCGCCGCCGGCTTTCGAGGGCCGGGACGGATTGGTTTCGTCGGACAGCGAAATCTCGGCATCGAAGGCGGCACGCTCGACTGCCGACTGGCGGGCGAACGGATCGTCGCTGATGGTGAGCGCCACGGTCTGCAGCCGCTTCAGCTCGTCGCGCAGCCGCGCGGCGGTTTCGAATTCCAGATCGGCGGCCGCCACCCGCATCTGTTTTTCCAGATCGGCGATGATCGCCTTGATGTTGTGGCCGACAAAGGCGCGCTCGCCGTCCGCTGCTTCCAGCACGCCCGCATCGACCATCACATGGTCGCGCTCATACATCGAACCCATGATGTCGGAGATGTTCTTCTTGATGCTGAGCGGCGTGATGCCGTGTTCCAGGTTATACGCTTCCTGCTTGGTGCGGCGGCGGCCGGTCTCTGCCATGGCGCGCTGCATCGAGCCGGTGATCCTGTCGGCATAGAGGATCACTTTGCCGTCCACATTGCGGGCGGCGCGGCCGATGGTCTGGATCAGCGAGGTTTCGCTGCGCAAAAAACCTTCCTTGTCGGCGTCGAGGATCGCGACCAAGGCGCATTCGGGAATGTCCAAACCTTCGCGCAACAGATTGATGCCGATCAGCACGTCGAAGGCGCCCAGCCGCAGGTCGCGGATGATCTCGATGCGTTCCAGGGTCTCCACATCCGAATGCATGTAGCGGACGCGAATGCCTTGCTCGTGCATATATTCGGTGAGGTCTTCGGCCATCTTCTTGGTCAGGGTGGTGACCAAAATGCGATAGCCGCGTAAGGCGACCTCGCGGCATTCGGCGATCAGATCGTCGACCTGGGTTTCCACGGGACGTATTTCCACGGGGGGATCAATAAGTCCGGTGGGCCGGATCACCTGCTCGGCGAAGATGCCGTCGGTGCGCTCCATCTCCCATGGTCCCGGCGTGGCCGAGACAAAGACCGATTGCGGCCGCATGGCGTCCCATTCCTCGAATTTCAGCGGGCGGTTGTCGATGCAAGATGGCAGGCGGAAGCCATATTCCGACAACGTGAATTTGCGGCGATAATCGCCTTTGTACATCGCGCCGATCTGCGGCACCGTCACATGGCTTTCGTCGGCAAAGACCAGCGCATTGTCCGGCAGATATTCGAACATGGTGGGCGGCGGCTCGCCCGGCAGGCGGCCGGTCAGCCAGCGGGAATAATTCTCGATGCCGGCGCAGGATCCGGTGGCTTCGATCATTTCCAAATCGAAGGTGGTGCGCTGTTCCAGCCGCTGGGCTTCCAGCAATTTGCCGTTGGCACGGAAATCCGCCAACCGCGTGATCAGTTCGGCTTTGATGCCCTTCATCGCCTGCTGCAAGGTCGGGCGCGGCGTCACATAATGCGAATTGGCATAGACCTTGATCGTCTCCAGCTCGCCCACGCGATGGCCGGTCAGGGGATCGAACTCGGTGATGCTGTCCACCACATCGCCGAACAATTCGATGCGCCAGGCGCGGTCTTCATAATGGGCGGGGAAGATGTCGAAGGTGTCGCCCCGCACCCGGAACGCGCCGCGGGTGAAATTGTCGTCATTGCGCCGGTATTGCAGCGCCACCAGGCTGGAGATCGCCGTGTTGCGGTCGATCTTGTCGCCCTTGGTGATGGAAATGGCCGTGCCGGCATAGGTCTCGACCGAGCCGATGCCGTAGATGCACGACACCGAGGCGACGATGATCACATCGTCGCGCTCCAAAATCGCCCGCGTCGCCGAATGGCGCATGCGGTCGATCTCTTCGTTGATCGAGCTGTCCTTCTCGATATAGGTGTCGGTGCGCGGGACATAGGCTTCCGGCTGGTAGTAATCGTAATAGCTGACGAAATACTCGACCGCGTTTTCCGGGAAGAATTGCTTGAACTCGGAATAGAGCTGGGCTGCCAGGGTTTTGTTCGGTGCCAGGATCAACGCCGGGCGCTGGGTGCGCTCAATCACCTGGGCCATGGTGAAGGTCTTGCCCGAGCCGGTGACGCCCAAAAGCACCTGATCGCGGTCCAGCGCATCGACGCCCTTGACCAGTTCGGCGATGGCGGTGGGCTGATCGCCCGCCGGGCTGTATTCGCTGACCAGCTTGAATTTCTTGCCGCCTTCGGATTTTTCCGGTCGGGCCGGACGATGCGGCACGAAAGCAGCGACGTCCGCTCCGGTCAGGCCATTGAGCGGTAACGCCTGATAGGCGGGATCGAGATTTTTGCCAGCTGCAATCGCAGGCCCGGCGTCCACCGCAGCCCGGAATTTCGCAGTATTTTCCGAACCCTTTGCGGCCCGGGCCTTGCCCTTGGACCGGGGAACCATGCCGTTGTTGTGCGCCATGGATGGAATATAGCGCGGCGGGCGAGTTTTTGCAGTGGCGCTGTTTTGTTTCCCCCATCTGTCTTCCTCAGGACAAGCCCTCGGAAGCCATCTTCCCCCACCTATGGCTTCGCCATGCGGGGGAAGAAAGTCACGCCCTGGGTTTGAGGATGTCGGCGGGCACTTCTTGGCGCTCGTTCATGCCGTAATCGCGCAGCACATGCGCCACCCGCAGGCGGTAATCCCGGAACACGCCATGACGGCCCGCCTGCTGCGCCAGCCCATGTTCGGGCTGGGTGCGCCAGGCTTTCACCGCTTCTTCATCCCGCCAGAAGGACAGCGACAGGATTTTTCCCGTCTCGGCCAGCGATCCGAAGCGCTCGATAGAGATAAAGCCATCGATCTTCTCCAGCAGCGGATGCAGTTCGGCGGCGATGTCGAGATAGCGGTCCCGGTCCGCCGGCCAGACCTCGAAGATCACCGCAATCATGGTGTGACCAGCTTCACCCATTCGCGGGTTTCGCGCAGGATGAATTTCTGGCGTTGGGCGAACTCGAAATTGGCCCGCCCATCCGGATTTTTCAGCAATTGGGCGCGGTAGATCTCATACGCCGCCAGGCTTTCGAACCCGATCATGGCATGGGCAATGTCGTTGCTGCCTTCATGCGGCAGGAAATAACCCATCAAATTGCCGCCGCAGGCCGGAATGACCGTGAGCCAATTCTTGGCGTATTGCTCGAACGCGTCTCGCTGGAACGGGTCGATCTGGTATTGGATGTGACAGACGATGGTTGCGGCCATGACGGTTCTCCTTCGCGAATGAGGGAAGGATAGACCAGGCCGCCCCCGCGATGCTTTGGCAGTGACCGAAGCATCGTGGGAGGCGAGAAAGCCTATTTCGCGCTGGCGATGGTGGCCTGGGCGCCGTTGGCGGCATCCTGCGCCGCCTTCAGGTCAGTGGCGGCGATGCCTTGAACCAGTTGGGTCTTGGCCGCTTCCAGCTTGACCTTCTGGCCCGCATTGGTGGAATCGGGAATGGCGCCGGCGCCAACTTTGGCGCAGGGGTTCATCTGTTTTTCGTCGAAGCCTTCGCCCTGCGGGCCCACCAGGCAATTGAGGGCGTGATGCATATGCATGTGCACGGCATTGATGGTGCCGGACTGGGCGGCCAGGTTGGCATGGGTTTGCGCGTTGGTGATCTCGGCGCCGAGATCGGCAGCCAGCGCGGTGCCGGCGATCAGAACGGATGCGCCGGCAAGGGCGGCGAGCGACATGAATTTCATGGGAACCTCCGAAAAAAAGGGCGCGCGGAGAAACTCCGCGCGCCCAGTCTAGACCAATTGTCTGTCACGCGTATCGGCGTTTAGCGAACCGTCGCAAGATTGGCGCGCAGCTTTTGCGCTTCCGGGCCCATGGTCGGCGTGGAATTCATGTCCTTGTCGGGACTGATCACCGAACCATTGAAGCTGATGCCGGCATAAGCGCCCGTACCCGACGTCCACACCACGATGTCGCCGCCATGGGCGGTGGTGGCGCCTTCGGCGCCCGACGACAGATTGACGACAGTCAGGCCAGCGCCCGCGCCCAACTTGAAGTTGCCATGCTCGATGCCGGACAGGGCACGCTCGCTGTTGATGATGAAAACAAGCTCCGCCTGTTCCAGGCCGGCCTGCAGGCCGAAGGAGGCCGAGCCCATGTCATAGAATTTGGGCTCGCCCCAGCCTTTGCCGGTGCGGCGGACCAAGACGCCGGCACCGCCTTCGGCGCCGAAGATGAAGCCGCCCTTGATCAGCTTGGGCACGATATAGATGGCCTTTGCGCCGTCCATCATGCGGGCGGCGGTGGCGAAAGCGGGGTCATGCTTCAGGTGCGTGACCGTGCGGTCGGCATTGCCGAGAATTTCTCCCTTGTCGGCGGCCTGGGCCGGGGCGGCGAAAATGACGAGGGCCAGGGCGGACGCCGCGGCCAGCTTGGGAAATAGGGTCTTCATGGGTAGGCATCCTTCAAATGGAGGTTGCCATTCAAACCAGCCAACCGGGAAAAAGTTCCCTGGCTCCTTAGGCTTCGTCCTCAATCCGGATGAGTTCGGGCCGAGGAAAGGGGGAGGGCTGCTCCCGGGTCCGTTCCGCGAAGCCGCTGGTGAAGTCCTGGAAGATGGTGCTGAGCTCTTCTGCATCCACCAGCGAAGGCTGGTCCTTGGGGAAGCGGTATCGCCAGAAGCTGACAATGTGGGAAATCGCGCCCATCTTCTCCCCCAGCTCCAGGAACATGTGCGGTGCGGACAGTAGAAAATCGCGGAAGGTCTTGGGAGACTGACTGGCGACCAAGCTGCCGAAGGACGCGTCATAGACGTTCAGCATCCTGGAAATATGCTGGCCATAGTCGCGCACCATCTCGATGATGCTGCGCCGGGCCGTGGTCAGATAGGCGCGCTGTTCGACATCGATCGGGCCGGCGGGGCGGATTTCCTTCACTTCGCGCAGAATGCCCATCACGTCGGGCCAGAAATTCTGCATCGCCCATTTGTAATAGAGAAATCCGCGCCAGCTGAAGGCGCCTTCGCGGAAATCGTCGGCGGCGAGCCCCAAGGTCAGGCGCAGCGGCTCCAGCTTTTCGTCCACCTGGCTGGACAGCATCGCCGTCACCAGCCGACCGGTGGACCCGTTCTGGTCGCCGCCACTGGCGAGCTGCACCAGCTGCCACAATTCATCGGACGCGAATGCGTGCATCCGCTCCTGGTCGCCGGGCGAAATGGCAAAGTAGCAGGCTGCGACATCGATGCCATTGTTGCGCAGATGTTCGCGCAACAGGAAGGGATCCAACGACGGGATGGCGTTGAGAAGGCGCAGCACTGTGACGTCGCGCTCCAGCTTCTCGTCTTTATAATGCCCGGCCTCGCGCAGATTTTCGATGAAGCCGCGCTGGTCGATGAAAAAAGAGCGCCCGCCCGCCCGCATGTCCGTGCGATCGAAAGGCACAATGATCTTGGTCGAGACCGATCGCGGCGAGGTGAAGAGATAGGATTCGTCCGAGCGGGTGCGATGCTTGAGGATGAAGGAGGTGTTGATGATGGGGGAGAGAAACAAGGGTTTGTCTTGATACTCCGGATCACCGGACCATCGGCGCGCAATCTGGCTGAGATTGAGGACGCGGCTGGTCGATGCACCGTCGAGCGAAGCCAGTAAACGGATAGTGCGATCGCCAGCCAATTTTGCCCCGACACTACAGTTTGGATGCGGGGCCAAGTCTGGACAGGTTTGGTGAATATTACCTTACGCCGTTTTCCGTGCCCCCAGCGTACCAGCCGGCTGTCTTATCAATCGGTGCTCAGGCCAATCAGTGCTCAGGCTTGAATGACCTTGGGCCGCTGGATCGGGGAATTATAGTCCCGGCTGCGTTCGGCAAAGCCGCTGACGAAATCCTGGAAGATGATGCTGAGCTCTTCGGCATCGATCAGCACCGGGTTACCTTTGGGAAAGCGGTAACGCCAGAAGCTGACGATGTGGGAGATCGCGCCCATCTTTTCGCCCAGATCCAGGAACATCGACGATGCGGACAGCAAAAAGCCGCGGAAGGTGTTGGGTGAGTTGCTGGCGACCAGCTCCGAAAAAGACTCGTCATAGATATCCAGCACTTTGGAGATGTGCTGATTGTTGTCGCGCACCATCTCGATGATGTGACGCTTGGTGTTCACCAGGAAGACGCGTTGCTGTTCGCTGATCGCGCCTTGGGGGATGATCTCTTTTATTTCCCGCAAAATGCCCATCACGTCGGGCCAGAAATCCTGGGTCGCCCATTTGTAATAAAGCAGGCCGCGCCAGCCGAACGCACCTTCGCGGAAATCCTGATCACTCAGGCCCAACGTCATGCGAAGCGGTTCCAGTTTTTCATTGACCTGACCCGACAGCATCGCCGTCACCATGCGGCCGGTAGACCCGCCATCATCGTCGGCGCCGTTGGCGAGCTTGACCAGCAGCGCCAATTCCTTGGAGACGAATTGATGCATCCGCTCCTGGTCGCTGGCCGAGATGGCGAAGTAGCATGGCGCCACTTCGATATTGTTGGCGCGCAGATGTTCGCGCAGCAGGAATGGATCGAGCGAGGGGATGGCGTTGAGCAGGCGCAGAACGCCCATGTCGCGTTCCAACTTCTCGTCGCTGTAATGTCCTGCCTCGCGCAGGGTTTCGAGAAAGCCGCGCTGGTCGATGAAGATGGAGCGCCCGCCCGCGCGCAAATCCGCAGGATCGACCGGCACGATGATCTTGGTTCCCGCCGAACGTGTCGTCGCGAACAGATAGGTCTCATCCGGACGGATACGCTGCTTGAGGACAAAGGCAGTGTTGATGACCGGCGAGAGGAACAGCGGCTTGCTGCCATGTTCCGGATCTGCGGCATTGATGCGTGCAATATGGCGCAGGTTGAAGACGCGGCTGGTGGAAGCCCCGTCCAGTGAACAGAGGAAACGGACAATGCGATCAACAGCCAAGCGGCACCAAATATCTGACGGCAATAACCGGCGGAGTCTGGGCCGATTTGATGAATATTGCCTTACGAGGTAGACCTTGTGCGGTAAGCCTTTGGCCCCATTTCATGGTTTCGGTGTCAGGAGAAAACATGCGCGAGATGGCCGTTGGGGAGGAACGAAGCTGGGCGCTGGCCGCCTATGGCCTGTTCCTGATCGCGCCGGCATCCAGCGGGATCACGGCGCTGATCGGGGTGATCCTGGCGCATCTGCGCCTGGATGCGGCACGCGGCAGTTTCTATGAGAGCCATTACCGTAACCTGATCCTGGTGTTCTGGGTCTGGATGACGGTGGCGTTCATTGCGGTGGCTTTGGCGTTTACGGGCTTTGCTGGAATCGTGCTGACCTTGTTGCAATCCTGGCCCAGCACCGGTTTTGCGCTCTATCACAGCACCTTGATGCTGGGGCTGGTATTCTTGGGCGTGGTGGTGACCGGCTTCTGGTATTATTGGCGGCTGATACGCGGCTTCATCTGTTTGCTGGACGACAAGTCTTATTGATGGCCGCTTTGCATTTCGATCAATCCTTGCCGGCCGTTTATGGGGTGGAGCAGCGCCTGTCCCCGCGCATCACCCGTGTGTTGGCGCACAATCCCAGTGCCTTCACCTTTCGCGGTACCGGCGTCTATCTGGTGGGCGACCGCAACAGCGTGACCGTGATCGATCCGGGGCCGAACGATCCTGAACACGTCGCGTCACTGCTGGCGGCGATCGGCGGCCGCAGGGTCACGCATATTCTCATCACCCATACCCATCGCGATCATTCGCCCGCCGCCGCTCCGCTGAAATACGCAACCGGCGCGAAGACTTACGGGTCCGGTCCGCATGGCCGCTATGATGACGATGTCGAGGAGGGCGGTGATCGCGATTTCGTCCCCGATGTCACGGTGCGGGATGGCGACATCATCCAAGGGGGTGGGCGCAGCTTCCAATGCGTCTTCACGCCGGGGCATACCTCCAACCATATGTGCTACGCGCTGGACAAGGAATCTGCGCTGTTTACCGGCGATCATGTGATGGGCTGGTCCACCACCGTAGTGGCGCCGCCCGACGGCAATATGGGCGACTATATGCGCAGCCTGGAAAAGCTGATCGCGCGCCGCGATAAAATTCTCTACCCCACGCATGGCTCGCCGATCATCAATACCGGGCCATTCCTGCGTGCTTATCTTTCGCACCGCCGGATGCGCGAGAACCAGATCGGGCGCGCCCTGCAACGGGGCCGTGACACGGTGCCGGCGCTGGTCGAAACGCTTTATGCTGGCTTGGCTCCGGCGCTGCATCGTGCCGCCACCCTGACGGTGCAAGCGCATCTGAAGCATATGATCGAGGATCGCCGCGTGACGGCGCTGGCGGACGGGCGCTTTGTCAGGAACTAACTTGTTTCAAGAATGGACCTGGCTCAGGAGCTGAGCTGGGTGCGATAGGCTTTCAGCAATCCGACATTGTGGCCGAAATCGCGGGTGCCTGTTTCGCTTTGCGCCCGCATGTCGAACCGTGCGCCCAATGTGCCTGCGGGTCGCACCCGAATCACGATGTCGGAGACCTGGCCGAACCAGAAGCTGGTGGCCGTTGCTTCGATGCGGCCTTCCTTTTCGTTGTAATCGACGATGTGCCAGCCCATCCGCTTGGCGGCATTGAAGCAGCGCCAGAACATCTTGCCCGGCGGCATGATCAAGGCCAGCGGCTTGGTCAGTTCCGTGTAATAGGTATGCAGCATATAGCTGACCGTATTGTATTCACCGCGATAATGGATTTTCTCCGACGGATTGAAGGCAGCGGCATTCTCTCCGGCCGACCGCTTGGCCAGCGCGACAAAGCGCGGCGGATCTTCGGGATCGGTGGTGGCGTCATGGATCGGCGGCGCCATCGCGCCCTGGTAGACGGTGTGCAGCGGGACATAGAGCAGCAGCAGCGCGCCCAAAAAAGCGGTCATGCCGGCGCGCTTGGCCTCGCCGCGATTGTGCCGCAGCGCCGAGACCAGCCAGATCGTGGCCAGCAGCAACGCGATCGCCGCCAATACCACCGACGCGGTGATCGCTTCCAGACCGATGGTGAAAGATGCCATTCCAGCACGCACGGCGATCACCGCGACAGCGGCGATGACGGCGGCGGGCAGCAGGGCGGCCAATGCCAGACGGGCAGCAAGAATCGGAAAACGCATGGAAAGACTCAAGGGTGGCGGTCAGACCAACCTAAAATCCGCGAACTGACGGCGCAATTGCGTTTTGAGAATTTTTCCGGCGGCGGTGTGGGGGATTTCGTCCACAATCACCACCGCGTCAGGCAGGCACCATTTGGCGATCTTGCCTTGCAAATGGGCAATCAGCATCTCGGCGGTGGGTTTGGTCCCCCGCTTGGCCACCACGATCAGCAGCGGCCGTTCGCCCCATTTGGGATGCGGCACGCCGATGGCGGCGGCCTCGGCGACATCGGGATGGCCGACGGCCAGGTTTTCGATCTCGATGGTCGAGATCCATTCGCCGCCTGATTTGATCACATCCTTGGACCGGTCAGTGATCTGCATGAAGCCATTGGCGTCCAGGCTGGCGACATCGCCGGTATCGAACCAGCCATCGCGGTCGAAGACGTCACGACCTTCGCCCTTGAAATAACCCCGCGCCACCGCCGGACCTTTCACTTTCAGCCGTCCCACGCTCTTGCCGTCGCGCGAACGCTCGCGGCCCTTGTCGTCGGTGATTTTCATCTCCACCCCAAACAGGGGGTAGCCTTGCTTGCACAAGACATCGATCTGACCTGCGCGGGTCAGTTGATCCAGAGGCGGCTTGATCGCGCTCATGCTGCCGGACGGACTCATTTCCGTCATGCCCCAGGCATGCGTGACGGCGATGCCGCGATTCTCGAACGCTTCGATCATGGCGCGGGGCACGGCGGCGCCGCCGATCAGCACCCGCTTCAGGTGGTTCAGGACAAGCCCGTTGGCTTCGAGATATTGCAACAGGCCCAGCCAGACGGTGGGAACCCCTGCGGTGGCGGTGACGTGTTCACTTTCCATCAATTCATACAGCGAGGCGCCGTCCAGTTTCGGTCCCGGCATGATCAGGCTGGCGCCTGCCATCGGCGCCGCGAAAGGGATGGCCCAGCCATTGGCGTGGAACATCGGCACGATCGGCAGCACCACATCGCCAGCGGCCATTCCCAGGCCCGGGCTTTGTCCCGCCATCATCGCATGCAAGGTGTTCGAGCGGTGGGAATAAAGCACGCCTTTGGGATTGCCCGTGGTGCCGGAGGTGTAGCAAAGCCCGCACGCGTCATTCTCATGCACCGTGGCCCATTCACCTTCCCTGCCTGTGAGCAGGTCTTCATAGGCAATCAGTTTGCCGGGAAGCGTCAGTTTGGGCAGACGCGCCGCGTCGCAGAGCGCGACATAGGTTTCGACATGTTTCAACCGGGGCGCGATCTGTTCAAGGATCGGCGCGAAGCACGTATCGAACATCAGCATCCGCGCCCCGCCATGATGGGCGATCCAGGCGAGCTGTTCGGGAAATAAGCGCGGGTTTAACGTGTGATAAACAGCGCCCGCGCCTGCGATGCCGTACCAGGTTTCGATATGGCGGTGTGTGTTCCAGGCCAGGGTGGCGATCCGCTCGCCCGGTTTGAATCCGCGGCGCCTGAGCGCGCCGGTCAGTTTGCGCGCCCGGCTGCGGATCTCGGCATAGTTGGTGCGATGAATGTCGCCTTCCACTGTGCGGCTGACGATGCGGGCGCCCGCGTGGTACAGCGCCGCATGGTCGATGAAGCGATGTATGCGCATGGGCCAGTCCTGCATCAATCCGCGCATGGCTGCTTCTCCATTTTGTACGGTCAGCTTGCCACAAGAACGTGGCGGTGGCGGTGCAAAAGGCTAAAGTCCCGGCGCTTTTGAAAGGCCGGTCATGCCCCTCTCCAATGCCCAAACCCGCGATCTCAATTCTCTGCTGCATCCGCTCACCAATCTAAAGATGCTGGCGGAGCGGGGGCCCTTGATCATCGAACGCGGCGAAGGCGTGCGGGTGTTCGACACCGCCGGGCGCGACTATATCGAAGGCATGTCGGGCCTTTGGTGCACCGCACTGGGCTGGGGCGACAATGAACTGGTCGAAGCCGCGGCCGAACAAATGCGCAAGCTGGCCTATGGCCATGTCTTTGGCGGCAAGAGCCATGAGCCCGCTGCCGCGCTGGCGGAGAAGCTGAAGGAAATTTCACCTTTCCCGGTGGGGAAAGTGTTCTTTGGCTGCTCCGGCTCCGAGGCCAATGACACCCAGGTGCGCTTCGCCTGGTATGCAGCCAATGCGCGCGGGCAGTCCAAGAAGAAGAAAATCATCTCCCGCCGGATGGGCTATCACGGCGTCACGTTGGCGGCGGCCAGCCTGACCGGCATTCCCAGCATCCATCAGGGCTTCGATGCGCCGTTCGACTTCGCTATCCACGCCGACCTGCCGCATCATTATCGCGGCGCCGAGCCGGGCGAGAGCGAGATGGAATATTCCGCGCGCCTGGCGGCCAATCTGGATGCGCTGATCGAAAAGGAAGGCGCCGACACCATCGCCGCCATGATCGTGGAGCCGGTGATGGGTGCGGGCGGGGCAATCGTGCCGCCGGACGGTTATTTCGATGCCATCACCAAAGTCCTGACCCGTCACGCCATCCCGCTGATCAGCGACGAGATCATCACCGGCTTCGGCCGCACCGGCGAATGGTTCGGCTGCGCCAAATATGGTTTCGAGCCCGACAGCGTTTCGCTGGCCAAGGGGCTGTCCAGCGCCTATCTGCCGATCTCCGCCGTGCTGCTGTCGCCGGAACTGACCGAAGTGATCGACCGGGAATCCAAGCGCATCGGTGTCCTGGGCCATGGTCTCACCTATGGCGGGCATCCGGTGACGGCGGCGGTGGCGCTGAAAGCCATCGAGATTTATCAGCGCCGCGACATTGTCGGGCATGTGCGCCATGTCGCGCCGGTGTTTTTGAATCGGCTAAAGCAATTGGAAGACCATCCCCTGGTGGGCGAGGCCCGGGGCGTGGGCTTGATCGCGGGCCTTGAGTTGGTCGCGGACAAGAAGACCAAGGCGCATTTTCCGGCCGACCGCCAAGTGGCGCAGGTCGCAGTGAATTTCGCGGAAGCCGAAGGCCTGATCGTGCGCCCGCTGCCCACCGACCGTATCGCGCTTTGCCCACCCCTGATCATCAACGAAGCCGAGATCAATGAGCTGTTCGACCGTCTCACCCGTGCCCTGGACGCGACGGCGGATTGGGCAAAAAAAGAAAAACTATTCTAGGTCGCGAAGAGTCGGGGCATTGTATCGCGGTCTGCGGAGGGGTGTGCCATGGAAGCAAGCCGGGCGATATCAAGCGACGGAGCGTCTGCCGGCATACCGGGTATGGTGACGCTCGATGACTGCCCGCTTACGCGCTTTCATGTGCGAATTGCTCTGGCGGGCACCGGCGGTCAGTTCAGTGATGGCTATATTCTCGGTATCATTGGAATTTCGCTCACCGTAGCGGCTCCCTATCTTCACCTCAACGCCATGTGGCTAGGGCTGTTGGGGGCCGCATCGCTCGCAGGTCTTTTTGCTGGCAGCTTGTTCTCGGGGCCCATTCTCGACCGTTTTGGTCGCCGCGGGTTGTTCAATTATGACATGGCGATGTTTGCCGCAATTTCTGTCTTGCAGTTCTGGGTAGACAGTGCGGTGCAACTGCTCATTCTGCGTCTTCTGCTGGGTGTCGTGCTCGGGTTTGACTATGTCGTCAGCAAAGCGCTGGTGATCGAATATGTGCCGCGCCGGTTGCGGGGCCGTATCCTTAGCGGGTTGGGAATTGCCTGGGCATTGGGTTATCTGAGCGCCTATCTTGTCGGATATTTGCTCAAGGATCATGGTTCGAACGCTTGGCGCGTGATGCTTGTTTCCAGCGCCGCGCCGGCAGCATTGATATTTCTCTTTCGTCTTGGCATCCCAGAATCGCCGCTATGGCTGCAACGCAAGGGCCGCGTGCTGGAAGCGATGGATATCGTTCATCGCCATTTTGGCCCCAACGTGACATTGAATTCACCGGCATCCGCCCCGGGTGCGATTAGTCGAGACTCCGTCGCCGCCAAATTATTTTCGAGGAAATGGGGCCGGCGACTCGTTAGCGCTTGTTTCTTTTATACCTGTCTTGTTGTGCCCTATTATGCGTTGGGCACATTTTCACCGATGGTGTTCGGGTCTCTGCATATCAGAGACGAATTCCAGGCGGGCCTGATCTACAATGTTTTTCTGCTGATCGGAACATTGGTCGGCGCGCTCATCATTGACCGGATCAGCCGGCGATCTTTTCTGATCGGTGGATATTTCCTGTGCGCAATAATGCTTACCGCCTTGTTGGCGAATGCCCATCTGCCCGCCGCTGTAACCGTGGGACTGTTTGCCATATTTGCTCTCGCGCTCAGCGCGGCGAACAATCTGGTTTACGTCTACCCCGCCGAAATGTTTCCCACCGAAATTCGCGCCACCGGACTTGGCATTGCGGTCGCCGTCAGCCGCTTGGGCTCTTCCGTCGCCACTTTTTTCCTTCCCATGATGGTGCTGAACTATGGTGGCGCGGCAGCTATCGCGCTTTGCATCGGTGTGCTTGTGATCGGTGGAGTCGGCGCGTTATGGGCACCCGAGACCCGTTACGCGTCCATGGCTGGTTGATTTTCGCATTGCTCGTTAATCGAGATACGGCACGGAATATCGAGGAGAGTGGACGATGGAAAAGCAGCGGATCGAATCCGATGGCCTGGGAACACGAAGCCTTCCAGCCGATGCCCTATTTGGTATTCACTCTCTGCGCGGGAGCGAGAATTTCCGTTATAGCGGAGAGACGTTGGCGCACTATCCCCGGTTGGTCGCATGGCTGGCCAGGATAAAAATGGTGATTGCCCAGGTCAATTCGCAAAATGGCAAGCTGACGTCCCAGCAAGGCGATGCCATCACCTCGGCATGCCTTGAGCTTGCCGGTGGGGCACACGCCGATGCGCTTATTGTCGACCCACTTGAGGGCGCATGTGGCACTTCGATCAATATGAATATCAATGAAGTCGTTGCAAATCGTGCGCTCCAGTTGATGGGGCGCCGTCCGGGACAGTACGGGTTTCTAGATCCACTCGATCACGTCGCTTATGGTCAATCCACCAGTGACATATTGCTCACTGCAACCAAGCTGGCACTTCGCGAGGACATCAAGGAACTGGCGGACACGGTGCAAAAACTTGCCCACACATGGCGCGAAAAAGAACAACAATATGCGCATGTTCTCCGGGTGGCGCGAACCTGCATGCAGGATTGCATGCCGATGCGCCTTGGCCAGGCGTTTGGCGGCTATGCAAGTCTGGCGGACAGAATGGCGACAAGTCTGCGCTTGCATCTGGATGCAATGGCGACAGTGCCGCTTGGAGGAACAGGCGTCGGAACAGGTCTGGGAACCTATCCGGGATACCGTAAGGCGGTGATAGCCAAATTGTCTGAGGTCGCTGGTGCCGAGCTTGTTCCAAGCGCGGACCTCTTCGACGCCATCCAAAACATGGACGAGTTTGCCGCGCTTTCGTCAACGATAAGGATTGCGGCTCTGTCGCTGGGAAAAGTGGCAAACGACCTCGTGCTGTTGAGTTCCGGTCCTCGCGCCGGTTTGAACGAATTGCGCCTAGCGCCACGGCAAGCAGGTTCTTCAATGATGCCGGGCAAAGTCAATCCCGTGCAAGCGATGGGGCTGACGCAAATAGCTTATTTTGTCGCCGGCATGGACCAAAGCGTCATGCTCGGAGCATCGAACGGGCAGTTGGAGACCAATAATTATATGCCGCTGATTGCTGTCTCGCTCTTTAAGGGCATTCATGCATTCAACGCGGCGGTTTCGTCATTTGACGAACATTGCGTCCGGACTTTGGTTGCAGATGAGGCAATTTGCGAGGCGCATCTGACTGAGTCATCGGCTATCGCACCGGCGTTGAAACAAGAACTTGGGTATAAGCGCGCAGCCGAGCTTGTCGAAAGCGCGAGAAGCTCCGGGCGCTCAGCCATCGACGTGGCGATTGCCGAAGGCGTGATGAGCAGGGAACAGTTGATCAATCGCCTTCGCGAAAGCAGCGTGGCCCCAGACTAGTCAGACGTCATCTCAGCCATGCTTGCGCGGTGTTCGGCGGCCGTGCTCTGATTGATGCCGTAGCGATCAGCTAGCGCTTTCCGGCTCGCTGATCCAGATCGCGATGGAAATGCATCACGAATATTCGGACTAACCCGCTCTGAGCAGAGCTTCGCTCGCCATGTCCGAAGGCCGGGCATAGATCAGCGCTTCGCCGCTCCACACTTCCAGGCGCTTGGCGCTGGGCAGTTTCATCGCGTGGGCAAGAACCTTGGCGCGGCCGTCATCCTCGCAATTGGCGAGGAATTTGTAGGTGAGGGTACCTTCGTCATCCAGATAGCAGATTTCGTAAGCGGGCATTGCTGCCTCCCGATTTTGGTCGTCTCCTACCCCGCGTGTTTCTGTTTTGCGCGACAAGGATGCGAAAGTCGAGTGACAATCGCGTTCATCAAGATCACGAATTTTCTCAAAATGCGTATTCTTCGCGGGCGCGATAACAACATTTATTTTAGGGAGTTAGGCGCCGGATCGTTGTGCGAATTCGCGCGTTGACGGGACGGAAGCTGGCTCCTAGACCGCCCGCTTTCCGCCTTGGAGGTTTCACATGACTGGTCCGTTCAAACTTGCCCCGCTGCCATATGATGACGCCGCGCTGGACCCCACCATTTCCGCACGCACCATTTCGTTCCATTACCACAAGCACCATCAGGCCTATGTGGACATGCTCAATACGCTGGTGGAGAAAACGCCGTTCGCTGACATGAAACTGGAAACGATCGTCCAGGCCACGGCCAAGTCGTCCGACGACAAGGAAAAGAAGATCTTCAACAATGCCGGCCAGGTGTGGAATCACGATTTCTACTGGCGCAGTCTTTCGGCGGTCAAGACCAAACAGTCGGCGGAATTGGCTAGCGCTATCGAGCGCGATTTCGGCTCGACCGCCGAACTGATCACGCAGCTGACCGAAGCGGGCAAGACCCAGTTCGGTTCCGGCTGGGCCTGGCTTGTGTCCAAGGGCGGCAAGCTTTCCGTGACCAAGACTGCCAACGCGATGACGCCAATGGCGGATGGTATCAATTGCCTTCTCACCGTCGATGTCTGGGAGCACGCCTATTATCTGGACTACCAGAATGCACGGCCCAAATATCTCGAGACCGTGCTCGCCAATATTCTCAACTGGGATTATGCGGCGCGAAATCTGTCGCGCGAAAGCGAAGCCGTCCGCGCCGCCGCAGAGTAATCCTATCGCTGTAATCCTATCGCTTGCGGAAACCGCAAACGCTTTGTCGCGCCGGCATTCGTGCTGCTGCGACGAAGCGCCGGCATCAATTCGTCACAGCTATGATATCGAAGCTTTGACACGTGCCGTGCGCGTGTGGCGGTTGACGTCAAGGTAAAGAAGCGTCATCGTTATACGCGATAAACGACACGAGCGCGCCATGAGCAGCCGTATCTATACCATCCGCCAGTTGACCAAAGAATTCTCAGTCACTGCGCGCACCCTGCGTTTCTACGAAGACGAACAACTGATCGCACCGGGGCGTCGCGTCCAGACCCGTCTCTACAGTTCGCGCGACCGTGCCCGCATCATCCTGATCCTGCGTGGGCGCAGGCTGGGTTTCAGCCTGGCGGAAATCCGCGAAGTGCTGGACATGTATGATGGCAAGGATGGCGAGCAGGCCCAGATGGTGCATGCCCGCAAGAAATTCGAAGAGCGTATTGTTGTTTTGGAGCGGCAGAAGCTTGACATCGATCAGGCGCTTCGGCAATTGCGGGAGGGCATCCGCGATATCGACGCGGCGCTGGAAGGAAAGCCGCGTACCCCCTGGCCGCTTTTCTTCGAGCAGGAGAATGTGCAGGCGATGCCGCCCCGGCCATTCGTCGCCAAGAATTGATCAGCGCCCGAATAAAATCTTCCAAAGCCTGACGAACAGATTCTGCATGCCCGCTGGCCGGCGGCGCGCGCCGTCATGGAAGGCATTGGAAACCAGATGACCTAACATCACGGTGCCGCTCCGCAAAAGAACCGTACACGGATTGTCGGATCAGCGTGGTCGCCATTGGTTAAAGCTGCATTAATCTTTCGGTGAAGCTTTCGCGACGCCCAACTCGGTCAAAAATGTCAGAACGGGCGCGGATTGGGATCCGCGATCGGGCCGCGGTCGGGCGGCCGCGGCATGCTGCCCCCGGACTGGTAGCTGCGGCAGGCATTGAACCCGGTTCCCCAGCCTGCGTGGTACGCCCGGTTGCCGCGATAAGCTTCGTCGTCGCGCATGAGGTCAGTGTCGCGCATGTTGGCGCCCTGGGTTCCGGCGCTGGCGCAGCCGTCGGAATAGCCGGCCTTGAAATCAGGCGTTTTCTTGAGTGCGCGATCGGCGGCACTCTCGCACCCCAGAAGCGCCACAACAGCGGCTAGCGCAGCCAGGCGGGAAAAAACGCGCATATCGGTCATGGCCCAGACCCTAACCTTTACCGGCCTTTAAGGCGAGCAGGGCGAGAATGGGCTCTTCATCCGGGGTTTCATGGCAGCGTTCAATCTCGCATTGGTGCGTGTTCTGGTGGTGGGTGCCAAGGGGCAGACCGGCCCGTTGATGCGCGCCGTCCTGACGGCGGCGGGTCTCAGCAAAGTGATCCTGGTCGAAGAGCCGCGCCGCGCGCTGGAGCTTCTGTGCACCGAACCGTTCGATGCGGTCTTTGTCGAGGCCGCGACCAGGCTGGACGACACCTCCTTTGCCTTGGCGGCCCGCCGCAGCAGCATGCTGCTCAATCCCATGATCCCGATTTTCGCCGTCTATAGCGGTGCGCGCCGCCGCGATGTGGAACAAGAACGCGACGACGGCGTCACCGATGTGATTTGCCGTCCTGTAAGCCCCAAAACCATCGCGGACAAATTGCGGTTGGCATTGGCGGCGCCCCGGCCCTTCATCGCTGCCAGCGATTTCTTTGGCCCCGACCGCCGCGCCAAGGAGCGGCCCTGGCGGGGCGACGATCGTCGCACGCGCACGCCCAAGAAAGTCAAAGTCACTTTGAATCGCGAATAAGTCGGAATCGCGAATAAGTCGGAATCGTGAGTAAATCAGAATCGCGATTGGTCAACGCAGTGGATTTTGCGCGGCTCAGATGTGCCGGGCGTTGCGGGCCTTGCGATCGGCATCGATCTGGGACCTTACGTCGGCCAGCCCGCGCACTGCAGTGCTCTGGAACGAGTCGAAAAGCGCCAAGCCGCCGGCACACGCCGCCATATGATCCTCGCAAACTTCCCCAGGACGCGAGAGACCAGTAGCGACCCAGGATGTTACGGCGGACGGAAGCGTTGTGCCGGCGCCTGGACGCCCGAGCCCAAGATCGGGCTGGTGCGGCATCAGCAGCGACACAAGTCCTATCCAGAAGATGGCCCGGAAAATCATCAGCATGCGGTCTCGTTCAACGACCCGGACAGCATGAAGGCGAGGCTTTGCGCGCTGCTGAAAGCTTTCGCTAAATTTGAAACTAACTCGCCCGGCATTGCATCTTCTCCCGTGTGAAGAAAATGCGGAATGTGCGATTTCGCTCCGCTTCGATTCAAAAGCGCGGCGTGATTGTCTCTTGTTTGCTTAAAATTATCTGCAAATACCAAGGCCGGCGCCTTTATCGCGCCGCGCCTCGGTCATTGAGATGAATGCAGATTTACCGTCATGCGCCGCGGCGGAACTTTCTCGCCGGTCGCACAGGCAAAGGATTATTTGCGCTGGCTCAGTTCCGAAATCTGACGCCGCATCGCTTCCATCTCGCGCTTCAGGGCATCGACATCGCTGGATGCGGGCTTTTCCTCGGCCGGTTCATCGGCTTTGCGGCCTGCCGCGGCGGCATTGAACGGCGAAAACATCTGGGTGGCGCGCTCGAAGATCGCGAGATTCTGCCGCGTCATATTTTCGACCATGTTGTTGCCGCCGCCCATGGCTTCGGCAATGCGGTCGCGCATCGCGCCCTGGTTCTTGGTGAAGCTGTCCATGCTCATGTCCAGATAGCCGGGCACGAAAGCCTGCAGGCTGTCACCATAAAAACGGATCAACTGGCGCAGGAATTTGATCGGCAGGAGATTCTGGCCCTTGGCCTCTTCCTCGAAGATGATCTGGGTCAGGACCGAACGGGTGATGTCGTCCCCGCTGCGCGCATCCAGGACTTCAAATTCAACGCCGTCCTTCACCATCCCCGCCAGGTGATCGAGGGTCACATAGCTGGATGTTTGGGTATTGTAGAGGCGACGGTTCGCATATTTCTTGATGACGACCGGCCCGTCCTTGGCTTTCTCTTCCGACACGAATCCCCACCTTTTCTGTCCCGCCACCGCGCGGCTTTGAGCAAAGACAACATCATGCCGAGGGGCCCGTCCAGCACCATTTTAGCAAACGCAACATCTTGCACCCCGCGGAATGTTCAGTAATTCCTTGTTTTCAATGATGAAATTCATTGCGGTTTACCACGCCTCGCATTCGCGGCATTTTGCGAGGAACAAATAATCAGCGCTGGAGGATTCCGTGGAAGAGGTCGTGATTGTAGCGGGCGCGCGCACCGCGGTGGGCGCGTTCAATGGAGCTTTTGCGACTTTGCCTGCGCATCAGTTGGGAAAAGTGGCGATCGAAGCGGCGCTGGCACGCGCCAAGGTTGAAGCCGGGGAAATCAGCGAAGTCATCCTGGGTCAGGTGTTGACGGCGGCGCAGGGTCAGAATCCGGCACGCCAAGCCGCCATCGCAGCGGGACTGCCGATCAGCGCACCCGCCTGGGGCATCAACATGGTCTGCGGCTCTGGGTTGCGCGCGGTCGCGCTGGGCGCCCAGGCGATCAAGAATGGCGACAGCCGCATCGTGGTGGCGGGCGGTCAGGAATCCATGAGCCTGTCCACCCATGCGGCTTATCTGCGGGCCGGCCAGAAGATGGGCGATCTCAATTTCATCGACACCATGATCAAGGACGGGCTGTGGGATGCCTTCAACGGCTATCACATGGGCACCACGGCAGAGAACGTCGCCCAGCAATGGCAGATCACCCGCGAGCAGCAGGACAATTTCGCCGCCGCCTCGCAGAACAAGGCGGAAGCGGCGAAAAAGTCCGGCCGCTTCAAGGACGAGATCGCGCCGGTGACGGTGAAGACCCGCAAGGGCGAAACCATCGTCGATACCGACGAATATATCCGCGACGGCGCGACTTATGAATCGCTGGCGGGTCTGCGGCCGGCTTTTTCCAAGGATGGAACCGTCACCGCCGGCAACGCTTCCGGCATCAATGACGGCGCGGCCGCCCTGGTGCTGATGAGCGTCAAGGATGCTGCTGCGCGCGGCCTCACGCCGCTGGCCCGCATTGCCAGCTGGGCGCAGGCCGGCGTCGATCCCAAGGTCATGGGCTCCGGTCCGATCCCCGCCTCCCGCAAAGCGCTGGAAAAGGCGGGCTGGCAGGCCCAGGACCTCGATCTGATCGAAGCCAATGAAGCCTTCGCGGCTCAGGCCTGTGCCGTCAACAAGGACATGGGCTGGGATCTGGACAAGGTGAACGTCAATGGCGGCGCCATCGCCATCGGTCACCCCATCGGGGCGTCGGGCGCCCGCGTGTTGATCACCCTGCTGCACGAGATGGGCAAGCGCGACGCCAAGAAAGGCCTCGCCACGCTCTGCATCGGCGGTGGCATGGGCATCGCCATGTGCGTCGAACGATAGTGAAGCGCGTCAAAAAATGCTGCGTGGAACTGTAGCACCGGGATCGGGATGAGATTTCATCTCGACACCAAGACATTCACCGCCCCCAAACCCTGGGGCGCGCGCGATATCGCTGAGATCGAAGGCGCCAGCGTGCGCCTGCATTGGACCGACCAGCCTTATGTCTGGCACGTCAATGACGGCAGCGAAGTCTTCGTCGTGCTCGATGGCGTGGTGGACATGCATTGCCGCAAGGACGGAACGCAGACGGTCCAGCGGCTGGGTCCGGGAGACATCATGTCCGCCGAAATTGGCGACGAACATGTCGCCCATCCTGTCGGTCCGGCCCGTATTCTGGTAGTGGAAAAGAAGGGCAGCGTCTGATCGACGCGCAATAACAGGGAGTGGGCAATGGCACGGGTGGCAGTGGTGACGGGCGGTACGCGCGGTATCGGTGAAGCGATTTCCGTGGCGTTGAAGGATGCAGGCTACAAAGTCGCCGCCAATTACGGTGGCAATGACGAACGCGCCAAGGCGTTCACCGACAAGACCGGCATCGCCGCCTTCAAATGGGATGTTTCATCTTTTGATCAATGTGCAGCGGGCATGGCCAAGGTCGAAGCGGCATTGGGTCCGATCGAAATCATCGTCAACAATGCTGGTATCACCCGCGACGCTACTATGAAGAAAATGAATCGCAATTCCTGGGATGAAGTGCTCGACACCAATCTCGGTGGCTGCTTCAACATGTGCAAGGCGGCCTGGGACGGCATGCTCGCCCGTGGTTTCGGCCGCATCGTCAATATCGGTTCGATCAACGGCCAGGCGGGTCAGTATGGTCAGGTCAATTATGCCGCCGCCAAATCCGGCATCCATGGTTTCACCAAGGCGCTGGGTCAGGAAGGCGCCGCCAAGGGCATCACCGTCAACGCCATCGCGCCGGGCTATATCGACACCGACATGGTGGCCGCGGTGCCCGCTGACGTGCTGGAAAAGATTGTCGCCCGCATCCCCGTCAAGCGGCTGGGCCAGGCGCATGAAATTGCGCGCGGTGTGTTGTTCCTGGTCGCCGATGATGGTGGATTCATCACCGGCTCGACCATTTCCATCAATGGTGGGCAGCATATGTACTGAGAGGAGTGGCGCGCGGAGCGCGTGAGCAGGTCCGGTGGACCTGTGAGAGCGACGAGCGCCGCGAGCTTGGGCGAGCGGCACCGGAAACGCGCATAACGCCTTGCCATAAAATTCCTCGCGCCTGGATTTCGTGCTAGTTCCGCTGTGATGATCACCTCTCTTACCGCCGAGAAGCTTGCTTGCGTGCGCGGGGACAGGCGCATTTTCGCCGACCTTGACTTTCGGGTCGCGGCGGGCGAGGCGCTGGTGGTGGAAGGTGCCAATGGCGCGGGTAAGACGTCGCTGCTGCGCCTGATCGCGGGTTTCCTGACGCCCGCATCCGGTGGCATTGTTTTGAACACCGACAAAGGCGCGATCGGCGATGGCGAAGAGCGCGGCCGTTACATCGGCTGGCTGGGTCATCAAGATGCCATCAAGCCCCAGTTGAGCGTGGGTGAGCAGCTGGAATTTTTCGCGCGCCTTTATGGCGTGCGCGATGCGGTCCTGCCGGTGCTGGAGCGTGTGGGGATCGCACGCCAGCGCGAATTGCCTTGCCGCTATCTCTCTGCTGGCCAGAAGAAGCGCTTGGGTCTGTCGCGGTTATTGTTGTCGGGGCGAGGGCTGTGGCTGCTGGACGAACCTTTCGCCGCACTGGACACTGCGGGGCGCGCCCTGACTGCTGAATTGATGCGGGCGCATTGTGCCTCCGGCGGCATCGTCATTGCCGCCACGCATGATCTGTTGGGTCTCGAGGCTCGGTCGCTCCGGCTGGAGGCGGCATGAACGGACCATTTGTCAGTCTTCTGATGCGCGATCTGCGGCTGGCGGCCAGGTCCGGCGGCAGCGCGGCCTTGGCGCTGGCATTTTTTGCGCTGGTCGCGACCCTGGTGCCGCTGGGCGTGGGCGCGGATCTGCGCTTGCTGGCCCGCATCGCGGGCGGCGTGTTGTGGGTCGGCGCGGTGTTGGCGGCGCTGCTTTCGCTGGACCGTCTCTATCAGGGCGATTTCGACGATGGCAGCTTGGACCTGATTGCTTTGTCGCCTTTGTCGCTGGAGCAGGTGGCTCTGGCAAAGCTGCTGGCGCACTGGTTCTCCACCGGCCTGCCGCTGACGCTTCTGTCGCCGCTGCTGGCGCTGTTGTTCGGTCTCCCCGGTGCTGGCACCTGGGCGCTTTTTCTTTCTCTCCTGATCGGCACCCCGGCCGTCAGCGCGGTGGGTGCAATCGGGGCCAGCCTGACCCTGTCATTGAAGCGGGGCGGGCTGATCCTGCCTTTGATTATCCTGCCCTTGCTGGCGCCTGCCGTGATCTTTGGCGCCGGGGCGGTCACAGCGGCGCTGGATCATCTTTCCAATGGCGCGTTGGGGCTTTTGTCGGCTTTTTCCCTGGCGGCGGTGTTGTTATCGCCCTTCGCGGCCGCAGCATGCGTAAGACTAAATCTCGCAGGGTAGGATGTTTGTTTGTCGCATTCCCGGATGGGGTTGCCCAGTGCCAGCATCGGGCAACGATGCCCACTTTCCCTGGGAATGCTCCTGCAAAACAGGCTAAACCAACATCATGTTCCGTTACGCCAACCCTGCCGTGTTCATGCGCCTGTCCGGCGCGCTGCTGCCCTGGATCTCGGGCGCGGCTGCGATCGCGCTGGCGGCGGGGCTGTGGCTCGGCTTCCACGTGCCGCCCGATTACCAGCAGGGCATGACCGTGACGATCATGTTCGTGCATGTGCCGGCTGCCATCGTGGCGGAGATGGCCTATGGCGCCATCGCTATCGCATCCTTGTTCTCGCTGGTCTGGCGTCATCCGCTGGCCGACACGGCCGCGCGCGCCGCCGCGCCTTTGGGTGCTGTGTTCACCGCGCTGGGCCTGATCACGGGATCATTATGGGGTCGGCCGATGTGGGGCGCCTATTGGGTGTGGGATGCGCGTCTCACCAGCTTCCTGCTGCTGCTGTTTCTCTATCTGGGTTACATCGCGCTATGGAATGCGATCGAGGATGAAGCCCGCGCGGCTCGCGCCGCCGCCATCCTGGCGCTGATCGGCGCGGTCAATCTGCCCATCATCAAATTCTCGGTCGATTGGTGGAACACATTGCATCAGGGCGAGAGCATCATTTCCGGCCAGATCGCGTCGATCTTTCTGTGGCCGCTGCTGTTCATGGCACTGGGCTACATGATGCTGTTCGCTTCGCTCTGGATGGTGCGTATCCGTACCGAGATCGTGAACCGCCGCGCACGCAGCCTGATGCAGAGGGCCGGATGAACACCTTCCTCGCCATGGGCGGCTATGGCGCCTTCATCTGGCCTGCCTATGGCGTCTCGGTTTTGGCGCTGATCGGCATCGTCTGGCAGAGTTGGGCGGCCTGGCGCGCGGCGAAGAAGAAGCTCGACGCGCTGGAGCAGGACGGCTCATGAAGCGTTGGATTTATGCCGTGCCGGTGGCCGGCTTTCTGATACTCGCCATCGTCCTCTTCCACAGTCTGTTCGGCCGCCCCCCCGACCTTCTACCTTCTGCGTTGATCAACAAGGCGGCGCCGGAAATCAATCTGGCGGCGATGGATGACGCCACCCCGGGCTTCACCCGCGCCGACCTCGCCGCCGGCCATGTCACCGTGGTCAATTTCTTCGCCAGCTGGTGCGTGCCTTGCCGCATGGAAAGCGCGCAGTTGATGGCACTGTCCAAGATGCCGGGGATCACGCTCTATGGCATCGACTATGAAGAGCGTCAGCCCGGCGCGGGCCGCACCTTCCTCGATGAGGAAGGTAATCCCTTTTCCCGCATCGTCGCCGACACCCATGGCACCACCGGTATCAACTGGGGCGTCTATGGCGTGCCCGAGACCTATGTGGTGGATGGCAAGGGCGTCGTGCGCTTCAAGTTGGTGGGTCAGCTGACGGCGAAGGCGATGAGCGAACAGCTCCTGCCCGAGATCGAAAAAGCCAAGCTGGCTTCTTAAGGTCTTCCTAACCTTGATTTCCTAGTGTGGCGGGATGCAGATCAGCGCCCAGACCCTTCTTGCCAGCCAGCAGGCTTTTGCAAGCCAGCAGACGGGCGCCGTTCAGCCCCGGCCCGCGCCCGGTTTTTCGGCGGCCATGGACAAGACCGGCGAGTTTGCGCCCTTGCCGCTGAAACAGACGGCACCTGCGCAAGGGCCCGCCACCACGCAGCCGGCATCAAGGGGCCCCGCAAGACTGGGCTCCATGATCGATATCAAGGTTTGATTTAGACGCGTTTGCCGTTGCTACGGCGGGCCGCGATCTTATGCTTGGCGGCGCCATTGGCGGCATAGGCTTCGGCAGCCGAGGCGATCTGGGACAGCGACTTGACGAATTTCAGCCGCTCCGGCGCGGGCAGGGCATCCAGCAACGCGCGTTCGGCCCGGTCGGCGGCATTGCGCGCCGAACGCAGTGCCTTGCGACCCGACGGCGAGATCGCGACCGCATTGGCGCGTTGATCTTCCTCGGTGCGTTCGCGGGACAACAGACCGCGCTCCAGCATCCGGCGCACCATTTCCGCCAAAGTGGAACGATCGATACCGGTGATCTCCACCAAGGTGGTTTGACTGGCGCCGTCGTTATGTTCGAGCGCGCAGAGCAAAGTGAATTGCTGTTTGGTCAGTTCGCGCGTGCCGGCTTCGCGTGCGTAAAGGTCACCGTAGAATTGCTGGCAGCGGCGGATCAGGTGCGAGGGAGCTTCCGATAATTCAAAGCCTCCATTCGCTTTGCGCTGACCCTTCAACATGAAATGACCCCCAGAACAGCGCGGACGAAAATTCCGATCGAAGCGAAGAAGGGTGCCGGGACCGGAAGGTGAGGCGCGCACTAAACAGCAATGCGCGACGATGCGCCAGTCTTAAAAAGAATTTGTGCAGGGGAGTCCATCGCATTTTTCAGATGCGCGATATTTTCTTTCCATCTTAGCAACGATCCCGCGCCGACAAGATTTCGCTATCATATTGCCAAGTCTCGAAAAGACACAAAGCGTTGTATGTATGCCACGCGCACGCATATCTGTTGCGCCCCCGCGGATCGATCGTCCGTGAACAGAGATTGAGGACTATTATTGTTCCGGGTCGGCGTTGTGCTTGAGCAGGAACGGGGTCTGTGCAAGGGCGAACAGAAATATCAGACCCGTGATACCCCAGACCTTGAATGAGACCCAGGTCGCCGTCGAGGTGTTGCGCCAGACTGCTTCATTGATCGCGGCCAGCATGAGAAAGAAGATGCCCCAGCGCAGGGTCAGTCCGCGCCAGCCTTTTTCCGTCAGGTCGAAGGCTTCGCCAAAAACATATTTTATAAATAGACGATTGAAGCGCAGTCCGCCCAGCAAGGTGATGCCGAAGATGATGTAGAGCCCTGTGGGCTTCATTTTGATGAAGACATCATTGCGCAGATAGAGCGTCAATCCACCCGCGACCAGAACCAGAATGGCAGTGATCAGCGGAATGGGAGAGAGTTTCTTTTCAAAGTGCCAGCCCAGCGCGACGGATGCCAATGCCGCCGCCATGAAGATTCCGGTGGCGACAAAGATGCCCGCGAATTCGAAGGCGACGAAGAAAATGAACAGCGGCCCCATGTCGAGGGCCAGCTTGCGGAGCTGCGGATTCATGCTGTTCCTATAAGAGCTTGCGCGAAACTTTCCGCGTTGAAGGGTTGTAGATCGGCTTCGCCTTCGCCCACCCCGATGAAATGCACCGGCAAGGCCGAACGCGCGGCAAGTGCCACCAGGATGCCACCCTTGGCGGTGCCATCCAGCTTGGTCATGATGAGGCCTGTGAGCGGCACCGTCGCTGTGAAGGCTTCGACCTGGGTGATGGCGTTCTGGCCCGTGGTCGCATCAAGCACGAGCAGCACCGCATGCGGCGCGCTGGCATCGCGCTTCTTGATCACGCGTGCGATCTTTTCCAGTTCGGCCATCAGCGCGGTCTTGTTCGACAAGCGGCCCGCCGTGTCGATGAGAAGAATATCGGCATTCTCGCGTTGCGCTTTTTCCAAGGCCTCGAAGGCAAGCCCCGCGGCATCGCCGCCGGCCTTGCCCGAGACAAAGCCGGCGCCGGCACGGGTGGCCCATACGCCCAGCTGCTCGATCGCGGCGGCACGGAAGGTGTCGCCGGCCGCCAGCACCACGGTTTTGCCTTCGTCGGTCAGGCGGCGGGCCAGCTTGCCGATGGTGGTGGTCTTGCCCGTGCCATTGACCCCCGCGACAAGGATCACAAAGGGCTTCTTGCTCCCGTCGATGGCCAGCGGCTTTTGCAGCGGAGCCAGGGTGGTGGCGATCTCCTTGGACAGGATGGCGCGCACTTCGGCATCGGTGATTTCGCTGTCATAGCGGTTTTTGGCCACGGCGCCGGCCAGGCGTTTGGCCTCGGTCACGCCCATATCGGCCCGGATCAATGCTTCCTCCAAGCCCGCCACGGTCTCCGCATCCAGCTTCTTCTTGGTGAAGAGGCCGGTGATGCTGTCGGTCAGACCCGCGCTGGATTTGGCGAGGCCTTTTTTGAGCCGCGCGAACAGGCCGGTCTCTTCCGGCGGGGCTTCGCCAAAGGTTCTCATGCCCCGGCACTTTCGATCTGTATGCCCGTCAGGCGGTTGCTATCGGTTCCGGTAATGACCACCGAAACGATGCGGCCGGGCAGGGCCGCGCCGTCAAAGGCGCCACCGTCAAACACAATTGGGGCAAAGCAGGCGCTGTGTCCAAAGCCGGGCTTTTCCACCAGCACGGAATGCGTGCTGCCGATCATGCTGCGGAAACGGGCATCGCGGGCGGCTTCACCCTTGGCCCGCAGGCGTGCGCCGCGTTCCTTGGCCAGATGGGCACCCAGCTGGGGCATGCGTGCGGCGGGTGTGCCCTTGCGAGGCGAAAAGGGGAAGACATGCAGCTGGGTCAGCCCGGCATCGTCCACCAGCTTGAGGCTGTTTTCGAACATCGCTTCGCTTTCGGTGGGAAAGCCGGTGATCAGATCGGCGCCGAATGCCGCTTCCGGGCGCAGCCGCCGCACCGTGTCGCAGAACGCGATCGTATCGGCGCGGCTATGGCGGCGCTTCATGCGCTTGAGGATGAGGTCGTCGCCGGACTGAGCGGAGAGATGGAAATGCGGCATCAGCCGTTGCTCGTCGGCGATGACGTGCATCAGGGCCGGGTCGACTTCTATGGAATCGATGGACGACAGCCGCAGGCGCTTCAGGTCGGGCACCAGTTTCAGCAGCTTTGCCACCAACTGACCCAGGGTCGGCGCGCCCGGCAGGTCGGCACCATACGAAGTGAGGTCCACGCCGGTCAGCACGATTTCCGCGAAGCCGTTTTCGACCAGGCGGCGGGCTTCTTCCACCACCGATCCCATCGGCACCGATCGTGAATTTCCCCGGCCATATGGAATGATGCAGAAGGTGCAACGATGGTCGCAGCCATTCTGCACTTGCAAGAAAGCGCGGGCCCGGCCTTCGAAATGATCCACCATCTGAGGCGCGGTTTCGGTCACGCTCATGATGTCGTTGACGCGCACCCGTTCGGCACGGCCCATCCCGAAATCGGCATAGGCGGCGGCGCTGAGTTTTTCCTGGTTGCCCAGCACGGCATCGACTTCCGGCATGGCGGCATAGGTTTCGGGCTCGGTCTGCGCGGCGCAGCCGGTGACGATGATGCGGGTGCCCGGACGTTCGCGCTTCAGCTTGCGGATTGCCTGGCGCGACTGGCGCACCGCTTCGGCGGTCACGGCGCAGGTATTGACCACCACGGCATTCTGCAGCTGCGCTTCACCCGCGCGCGCTTTGATCGCCTCACTTTCATAGGCGTTGAGGCGGCAGCCGAAGGTGACGACATCAATGGCCATAGGCATCCAGATCGAGCTGGCCCAGAAACACCGTAGTGCCGGGACCGGTCATCAACATATGGTTGTCGCTTTCGCGCCATTCCAGCTGCAATTTGCCGCCGTCCAGCTCCACTTCAACTTTGCGGTCGGCCAAACCCCGGCGAACCGCCGCAACGGCGGTGGCGCAAGCGCCGGTTCCGCAGGCCAGGGTGATCCCGACGCCGCGCTCCCATACCCGCATGCGGATATGGCGGCGGTCTTTTACTTGCGCGAACTCGACATTGATGCGGGTGGGGAAAAAGGCGTGGGTCTCCAGTTTCGGGCCCTGTTCGGTCACGGGCGCCCGCTCCGCATCCTCCACGAACAGGATGCAATGGGGGTTGCCCATCAGCACCGCTGAGGCGGTGACTTCGGTTCCTTCCATGGGAATGGCGAATGTGTTGGTGTCCACGGCATGGGTGAGCGGGATGTCCTGCCAATCCAATTTGGGAATACCGACATCCACCGTCACCAGGCCATTGCCCGCATCGCGGCAGATCAAAAATCCGCCTTTGCTGTCGAGCCTGATTTCGGACCGTCCGCTCTCATCCATCAGCAACCGGCCGACGCAGCGCGTGGCGTTGCCGCAGGATTCCACTTCGCCGCCATCGGCATTGAAAAAGCGCAACACCGCGTCGGCGCGTTCGTTCCCCGGCGTGATCAGCACCAGCGTGTCGCAGCCGACGCCGAAATGGCGGTCGGCAATGGCGCGCGCCCGGGACGCTGTCATCGGGACAGGCTTTTCGCGCGCATCGAACACGACGAAATCGTTGCCCAGGCCCTGCATTTTGCGAAACGGGATCATGGGGCGCCTTATAGGGGGCACGGGCCGCTTTTGCCATTGCCGGGAGAGGGCAAAATCGCAAAGCTGCCTGTCCAATCCCGGGAGCCGCCATGTCTCTGCGCCTGAGCCTGACGTTCCTTTCCCTTTTGCCGTTTTTGAGCATCGGAGCCACCGCCGTGACCGCCCAACCTTCGGACAAATCCGATCCCTATGTCTGGCTGGAAGACGTGCATGGCGCCAAGCCGCTGGCCTGGGCAGCGGAACGGAACAAAAAATCGCTTGGCGTTCTGAAGGCCGATCCGCGCTACCAAAAAAATTACGACAGCATCCTTCAGGTTCTGGACGCGCCCGACCGCATCCCGTCCGGCAGCCTGCGGCATGGCTTTGTCTATAATTTCTGGCAGGACGTGAAAAATCCCAAGGGCGTGTGGCGGCGCACGGCGATCGCCGATTACGCCAACCCCGCCCCGCATTGGGACATTCTGCTGGATGTCGATGCGCTGGCGAAAACCGAAAAGGAAAATTGGGTGTTCGAAGGCGCCGAATGCGCGCCGAAGGAAACGCGCTGCCTGATCCGGCTGTCGCGGGGCGGCGGCGATGCCGTGGTGATGCGCGAATATGATCTGAAGGCCAAAAAGCTCGCCACAGATGGGTTTTCTTTGAAGGAAGCGAAGAGCGACGCGTCCTATCTGGACGACGACACCGTGTTGTTCGCCAGCGATTTCGGCAAGGGCAGCCTTACCAATTCCGGTTATGCCCGCATCGTCAAATTGTGGAAGCGTGGCACGCCCGTCGCGTCGGCAAAGACTTTGTATGAAGGCAAGGTGGCGGATGTTCTGGCCTCGCCGGCGACCTTCCATACAAAGGAAGGAAATTTCGCGCTGGTGATCCGCGCCGTCAGTTTCTTCGAGAATGAATATTACGCGGTCGATGCCGCAAAGGACACGGTGAAGAAGTTGCCGCTGCCTTTGTCCGCTGACATCAAAGGCATGATCAATTCGGCATGGGTCGCCACCCTGCGCAAGGATTATACCGATGGTGATGGCGATCATATCGGCAAGGGTTCGCTGGTGCTTTTCCGCGACGGCAGCACGCAAGTCCTTTATGCGCCGGAAGCGCGCGCCAGCGTCGAGAGCGTGGCGGTGGGGCAGGGTGCGATCTATGCCGCGATCACGGAGAATGTGATCGGCTCGGTGCATGCGTTCCGCCACGGGTCCGGCGGCTGGGTCGACCGCGGCGTGATCCTACCGCGCGGCGGCGCAGTCGATATTGTTTCGGTCAATGATTTCGGTCCCGAAGCGATGTTCAGCTTCCAGAGCTATCTCACCCCGCCCACCGTCTTCGCCACCAATGGCGAGGAGCAACCGCACCCCATCAAATCCTTGCCGGCGCGGTTCGACGCGTCCGGTCTTGTCACCGAGCAGTTCGAGGCGGTGTCCAAGGACGGCACCAAGATTCCTTATTTCGTGACGCGGCCCAAACAATTGAACGGTTCCGCGCCCACGGTTCTGTATGGCTATGGCGGCTTCGAGATTTCGCTGACGCCCGGTTATTCCGCCAATTTCGGACGGCAATGGCTCACCCATGGCGGCATCTATGTCGTGGCCAATATTCGCGGCGGTGGTGAATTCGGTCCCGCCTGGCATGAGGCAGCGATAAAGGAAAACCGCCAGCGCGCCT